>JBBSUR010000059.1:0-13003 GCA_038234255.1 Mycobacteriales bacterium
CGAGACGGCCGGCATCGACGTGCAGGTGATGGCGTCGCCGGACCTGCGCTCCTGGACGCACCGCGGCAACGCCCTGGCCGGTCTGCCGACCTGGGCCCGGTCGGGGCACACCTGGTCTCCGGTGGTGCTCGAGCGGCGCAACGGCTACGTCCTGTATTACGTCGCGCGGTTTCGAGCCGAGGAGCGACAGGCGATCTCGGTTGCCGTCGCGGACCGCCCCGAGGGGCCGTACGTCGACCGCTCCTCGGCGCCGCTGGTCTACCAGCGCTCCCGGGGCGGGTCGATCGACCCTGATCCCTTCGTCGACACTGACGGCCGGGCGTATCTGATCTGGAAGAGCGACGACAACGCGTTCGGCCGCCGGACGGCCCTGTGGGTGCGCGAGCTCACTGCGGACGGGCTCGGCTTCGCTGGCCGGCCGGTACGCGTGCGGCGTCGCCCGGCGGCCTGGGAGGACTCGCTGGTCGAGGCGCCGTGCCTGGTCCGGGTCGGCGCGCAGGTGCACCTGCTCTACAGCGTCGGGCGGTGGGAGTCCGCCGGCTACGGGGTGGGGCACGCCGTCGGCACGGGACCGACCGGCCCGTTCCGGGTCAGCAGCGACGCCGGTCCGTGGCTGTCCGGCCGGCACGGCCCAGGCGGCCAGTCGGTCGTGGCGGATCACGCTGGTCACCTGCACCTAGCCTATCACGGATGGCTCGACGGGGTCGTCGGCTACGCCGCCGGTGGGGCGCGGGCGTTGCACGTCGACCCGCTGGACCTGTCGGCCGGAGTCCCCCGGCTGGGCTGATCAGTGTCACGTTTACTCCGAGGGCGCATGACTGGCGCGGGCGGGGGGAGGGACCGGCGCATGACCGACGCTGAGGGCCACCCGGAAGAGCCAACGGGAGTACGCGGCGGTGACGCCGACCGCATGGATCCCGGTCCGCTCGGCGGCGTGCCGTCGGCCGGCGCCGACGGGGAGACCGGCGCGCGGGAGCGGCTGCGCAAGGACCTCGGCGAGCGGTCCGCGGACGCCGGCACGGAGGACGGTGACGACCTGGAGCAGGCCGCCGCCGTCGGTGAGACCGACGACGGTCATCCTCGGTAGCCTGCCGGGATGGCGAGGCTGGTAGTCCTGCTGCGCGGCGTCAACGTCGGCAAGCACAACCGGATCGCGATGCCGGCATTCTCTGCAGTCCTGGCCAGCGTCGGCTGCACGGCGGTGCAGACCTATCTGCGGAGCGGTAACGCGGTCGTCGACTGGACCGGCTCCCCGGAGCAGCTGGGCGACGACGTGGCCGCTGAGTTGTCACTCGCGGCGGGTCTGTCGGTGCTCGTGATGGTCCGCACCGGAGCTGAGCTGGCCGCCGTGGTCGACGGCAATCCTTTTGCCGCAGAGGACTTCGACCCGAAGCAGCTGCACGTCGCCTTCCTCACCGGTCCGCCCGATCCAGACCGGCTTGCCGCGCTGGACCACACAGCGCTGCTGCCCGACCGGATGGCGGTCGGCGAGCGGGTGCTCTACCTGCGCTACGCGGTGGACTCCCGCAACTCCCCGCTGGCCCGGGTGCGCCTGGGGGTGGAGGCCACGGCTCGCAACTGGACCACGGTGACGGCGCTGTGCGAGCTCGCCGTGCGTACTGACGTGACCGTGTTCACCGAGGAAGGCCGAGCCGACTCTCCCGCTGCCTCGTATCCTGTGGTGTGACCTCTGCGCGCGCTCTCGCGCTGCTCACGGCCCGTACCGTCCGCATCGACGACCCCGGCGATCTGTTGGACCTGCTGCCGGACGAGGGCGCGCTCGCTTGGATCACCGAAGGCGAGGGACTGGTCGGCTGGGGCGACGTCGCGCGCGTCGAGCTGCGGGGCGCCGACCGTTTCGCCGACGCTCAGGTCTGGTGGCGCGACCTGCTCAGCGGCAGCGACATCTCCGACGAGGTGGGACTGCCGGGCTGCGGCCTGCTGGCTTTTGGGTCGTTCGCATTCGACGACGACGCCGGCTCCTCTGTCCTGGTTGTTCCGGAGGTCGTCGTCGGACATCGGGACGGCTGCTGGTGGAGGACGACGGTCGCCTCGTCGTACGGCGCTGCCCAGCCGCCGGTGCGTACTGCGGTGCGGACGCCGGGAGCGGTGCGCTTCGCCGACGGATCGCTGACCAGCGCGGCCTGGGCGCTGGTTGTCGACGACGCCGTCGTCCGGATCACGGACGGGCAGTTGGCCAAGGTCGTCCTCGCCCGCGACCTGGAGGCATGCTTCGACGAGCCGCTCGACGTCCGCTGGCCGCTGCGCCGACTGGCCGCCAGTTATCAGAGCTGCCGGACATTCGTCGTCGACGGGCTGCTGGGCGCGACCCCCGAGGTGCTCGTCCGGCTCGAGAGCGGTGTCGCGACCAGCCGGGTGCTGGCCGGCACCATCCGACGCAGCGGGGATGCGGACCGCGATGTTCTCCAGGCGGCCGCTCTCGCGAAGTCCAGCAAGGACCTGGAGGAGCACGAGTACGCCGTACGTTCCGTTGCCGAGGCGCTCGGTCTGCACTGTCGTGCGGTCGACGTGCCGCAGGAGCCGTTCGTACTTCACCTGCCCAACGTGATGCACCTCGCGACGGACGTCACCGGCGACGTCGCCGACCACTCGGCCTCGCTGGGACTGGTCGCCTCGCTGCACCCGTCGGCCGCGGTGTGCGGGACTCCGACGCAGGCCGCCATGGAGCTGATCCGTGAGGTCGAGGGGATGGACCGCGGGCGCTACGCCGGGCCGGTCGGCTGGATGGACTCGACCGGCGACGGCGAATGGGGGATCGCGCTGCGCTGCGCCGAGGTGGACCGGGACGACCCCTGCCGGCTGCGGCTGTTCGCCGGATGCGGCATCGTCGCCGGCTCGCGCTCGCCGGAGGAGCTGGCCGAGAGTGCGGCCAAGCTGGTCCCCATGCGCGACGCGTTGCAGTCCTGAGCCCGCTGGCAGCGCGCCGGTACCGATCTCGGTGCCATCAGCGGCTAGGTCGCGCGTGTGGCCGGCACCGAGTTCGCCTGCCGGGTGGGCCTGCTCGGCAACGGCGCCGGCGTGACGGTCTGCTTGAGGTCGGTCGACTCCCGGGCACGTGTGCGCCGCGCCGCCAGCATGAAAACGGTCGTCCGCACCCGTTCGGCGAGAATGCGGGTGTCGCCCAGTACGTCGGCGAGCAGAACGGCGGCTTCCGGCTCGCCGACCGGCTCATCGACCGCCGGACCTGTCGCTCCATCGACGGATTCAGCGACGGATCCCTCGACCGATTCCCTGACCGATTCCCTGACCGGCTCGGCGTCGCCCTGCGGCGCCCTCAGCGCGTCAGCGAGCGGGTTCGGCTCACCCGACGGGGGCGCCGGCAGCAGCGTGCCCTCGCTCGAGCCGCTGTCGCCGGCTGCCAGCACGTCCTGCTCCGGAGCTGTCTCCCGGTCCATGCGCAGCACGGTGTCGCCGGCCGCCACAGCTCGATTCCCGGCTGGAGCAGGTTGTTCGGTGGTCCGAACGGACTCCGTGCCGAGCGCAAAGGCGAGCAGAGCCGCACCAGCGACGAGTACCCGCGCACTCGGCAGCAGGCGGCGCGGACATGCGTCCCGGGCAGGCCTGACCGTCACTGCCCCTAGCGCACGCGCGTCGATGTCGAGCCGAGGCCCCTGCGTCGCTTCCAGGCGGACGAGTGCGTCGACCTCGAAGCGACCCACACTGCTGATATTGCTGTCGACGAGTTCCAGGGCGAACTCGACCGCCCCTTCGTCGAGCGCACCGGCCAGCAGGCTGAGGTCGGTCTGCAGCGTGGTGCGCAAGGAGCCGATGTCGGCGAGCAGGACGCTGAGATTGGCTACAGGTCCGTTCGGCGGCTCGACCGCTACCCCCTCGCGACCCACTGTGAGGCTCCCTTGCTGTGTGGCCCGAACCGGGCTGGCGGCGTCATCCTTCGACGCGCTTGAAGGATGACCTGCCGGCCGGAGACGGAACATCAGGTGCACAGCAGGTCTCCGTCCGGGTTCGGTGCACGTCCGGGACACCGGTCCCTCACTGGGACACTGACGGCATGAGCGCTGCCGAGAGGGTCGACGTACCCGATGCCGGTGCCCCGGTCGTGTCCGTCCTCGGCGGCACCGGCGAGCAGGGCCGAGGGCTGGCCCGACGGCTGGCGCTGACCGGGCTGCCGGTCGTCCTGGGCTCCCGCGACGCCGAGCGAGCAGCCGCTGCCGCGGCGCAGCTGCCGGGCGAGGTGACAGGGACGGACAACGCCACGGCGGCCAGCGCCGGTGACATCGTCATCGTCGCCGTCCCCTGGGCCGGTCACCGCGACCTGCTGCTCCGGCTCGCTGCGGCGCTGTCCGGCAAGATCGTCGTGGACTGCGTGAACCCGCTCGGGTTCGACGCCCAGGGCGCGTTCGCCCTCGTGGTCGACGAGGGCAGCGCGGCCCAGCAGGCACAGGCGCTACTGGCCGACAGCCGGGTGGTCGCGGCGTTCCACCATGTCAGCGCAGTGCTGCTGCTCGACGAGTCGGTGCAGCGGATCGACACCGACGTGCTGGTGCTCGGCGACGACCGGGCGGCCACCGACCTGGTGCAGGCGCTGGCGGATCGCATCCCCGGGATGCGCGGCATCTACGGCGGACGGCTCCGGAATGCTGGCCAAGTGGAAGCTTTCACCGCGAATCTGATCTCGGTCAACCGCCGCTACCGCACCCATGCCGGGCTGCGTGTCACCGGACCGTGACGACCTGGGTCGGGTGGTCGCCTCACGCCGCACGATCCACCGCGTCGTCTCGCTGGTCCCCTCGCTGACCGAGGCGGTGGCCGCGACAGCGCCCGGCCTGCTCGTCGGGGCCACCGACTGGTGCACGCACCCGCCCGACCTGGCGGTGCCGCGGGTCGGCGGTACGAAGAACCCCTGCGTCGCGGCTGTGCTCGACCTGCGGCCCGACCTGGTGCTGGCCAACGAGGAGGAGAACCGCGCGCCGGACCTGGACGCGCTCCGGGAAGCCGGGACGGCGGTCTGGGTGACAGCCCCCGAGACCGTCCCCGCGGCGCTGCGCTCGCTGGAGCGGATGCTGGCCGCCTGCCGGCTGGACCGCCCGACCTGGCTCGAACAGGCCGGCGCGGTATGGGCTCCGGCCCATGACGGACCTCGCCGTCGCGCGGTGGTGCCGATCTGGCGGCGTCCCTGGATGGCGCTCGGCCGGGACACGTTCGCCGGTGACCTGCTGTCGCGGCTCGGCGTCGTCAACGTCCTGGCCGGCTCGCCCGACCGCTATCCGAAGGTGCGGCTGGACGATCTCCCGACGTACGACCTGGTGGTCCTGCCGGACGAGCCCTATCCCTTCGCCGCCGACGACGGGCCGGAGGCGTTCCCCGATGTCCCGGCGGCGCTCGTCAGCGGCCGGCACCTGACCTGGTACGGCCCATCGCTTGTCCAGTCGCGCGCGCTGCTGTCCCGCCAGCTCGATGTCTGACCGCGTGCGCGCGCTGCTCGCGCTGGCCGGCGTCGTCTGCCTCACGGCCGCGTGGGTCGGCGCCGGCGTGGCGACTGACGGCTTCGACCCGGTGCGTCAGAGCATCAGCCAGCTCCAGCGCGACGGGACCGCGACCGGAACCGTCATGACCGCAGCGTTTCTCGTCTTCGCCGTCGGCGCGCTCGCAGTGGCCCCGGTGCTCGGCCGTACGGTCGCCCGCCCCCCGCAGGTGGCGCTGACAGTCGCGGCGCTCGCGACCCTGGGCGCAGCGGCGTCCCCGCTGGGGGAAGTGCGTGGCGGCGCCCAGGACGTCGTGCACCTGGGGTTCGGCGCGACCGGCTACACGGCGCTGTCGGTGCTCCCGCTGTTGGCCGGCTGGGCGCTGCGGCACCGTGCGCGCCGGGCGGCGGGGGCCTGCCTGCTGATCGGCGCCGTCGCGTCGGCGTGCCTGCTCGCCACCGTGCCCGCCGAAGCCGTGTCGGGTGCCCTGCAGCGCGCCGGCTTCCTGGCCGGGCACCTGTGGATCGCCGGCTTCGCGTCATACGTCCTGCTCAGGAGAAGCTGTGCTCCGGTCCGGGGAAGCGGCCCTCACGGACATCGGCGGCGTACGCCTCGGTCGCGGCGGTGAGCAGGCCGCGCAGGTCGGCGTAGCGCTTGACGAAGGTCAGCGGCGCTCCCGGCGTGAGGCCGGCCATGTCGGTCCAGACCAGCACCTGCGCGTCGCAGCCGACCCCCGCGCCGATCCCGATCGTGGGGATGGTCAGCTGCGCCGTCACCCGGGTGGCGAGCTCGGCCGGGACGGCCTCCAGCACGACCGCGAACGCTCCCGCCTCCTGCAGCGCCAGCGCATCGGCGACCAGCGCCGCCGCCGTGTCGCCGCGACCCTGGACCCGCAGCCCGGTGACGAGCTCGGACTGCGGGGTGAGTCCGACGTGTCCCATCACCGGTACGCCCGCCGACACCAGCAGCTGGACCTGTCGGGCCACCCGGCGTCCACCTTCGAGCTTCACCGCCTGCGCGCCGCCCTCCTGCAGGAACCGCGCCGCCGTGGTCAGCGCCTGCTCCGGCGAGGCCTGATAGGTGCCGAACGGCAGGTCGGCGACGACCATCGGGCGGGTGGTGGAGCGGACCACCGCGCGGACCATCGGTAGCAGTTCGTCGACGGTGACCGACACCGTCGTGGCGTGGCCGAGCACGTTGTTGCCGGCGGAGTCGCCGACCAGCAGGACCGGGATGCCGGCGGCTTCGAAGATCCCCGCAGTGAGCATGTCGTACGACGTGAGCATCGCCCAGCGCTCGCCGCGGTCCTTGGCGGACTGCAGGTCCCGGGTGCGGACACGATGGGAAGGGGGAGGGCTCGGATCAGCGGGGGGCACCGGGTCAGCGTCCCACCCGCACCGGGCGCCGTCGTTGTGAGGCGGCTCACAACCGGCGGACTAACAATACGGTTGCGTCTCGGAAGATCCGCCCGTAGCCTGCGTACTTCTGAGACGCACGCGTCCAGCAAAGGAGGTCGACGGGTGAGCCAGCGCACGGTGCAGGAGCGCAGGTGGTGGATCCTGTGCACCCTCGTGCTGAGCCTGCTCATCGTCGTGCTGGACAACACCGTCCTCAACGTGGCGCTCAAGAGCATCCAGCAAGACCTGCGGGCCACCCAGAGCGAACTGGCCTGGGCGGTGAACGCCTACACGCTGGTGTTCGCCGGCCTGCTGTTCACCTACGGGGTGCTGGGAGACCGGTACGGCCGCCGCCGCGCGCTGGTCGTCGGGCTGGTGCTGTTCGGACTCGCCTCGCTGCTCGCGGCGTTCTCCGCCAGCCCCGAGCAGCTCATCGCCAGCCGGGCCCTCATGGGGATCGGCGGCGCGGCCGTGTTGCCCTCCACCCTGAGCATCATCAGCAACGTCTTCGAGCCCGACGAGCGCGGCAAGGCGATCAGCATCTGGGCCGGCTTCGTCGGGCTCGCCGTCGCCATCGGCCCGATCACCGGCGGACTGCTGCTCGAGCGCTTCTGGTGGGGGTCGGTCTTCCTGATCAACGTCCCGGTGGTGCTCCTGGCGCTGGCCGCCATCGCGTGGACCGTGCCGGAGTCCAAGAACCCGCAACCGCAGCGCCTGGACCCGCTCGGTGTCGTGCTGTCGATCGCCGGTCTCGGATTGCTGATCTACGGGATCATCTCCGGCGGCGCCAGCACCGAATGGGGCAGCGCCGGCGTGCTCGGCCCGCTGCTCGGCGGTGTCGCGGTGCTCGCGGCGTTCGTCGTGCTCCAGCGCCGAGCGACCGAGCCGATGCTCGATGTCACGCTCTTTCGCAACCCGGCGTTCTCCGCCGCCTGCGGCGCCGTGACGCTGGTCATGTTCGCGCTGTTCGGCACCGTGTTCTTCCTGACGTTCTACCTGCAGTACGCCCGCGGGCTGTCCCCGCTGCAGGCCGGGCTGACCTTCTTGGCGGTCGCCTTGCCGATGACGGTGTTCGCTCCGCGCAGTGCCGCGCTGGTCCGTACGCACGGCGCGAAGCTGGTCTGCGCGGTGGGGCTGGCGCTGGTGGCCGTGTCCTTCGCCGGTTATCACTTCGTCAGCGCGCAGACGCCGATCGCCGTCGTCATGGTGCTGCTGTTCCTCCAGGGGGCTGGTCTGGCCAACGTCATCGCCCCGGCGACCGAGTCGATCATGTCGACGCTGCCGCGCGAGCGGGCCGGCGCCGGTTCGGCGGTCAACACCACGGCGCGTCAGGTCGGCGGGGCGCTGGGGGTCGCGGTTCTCGGCTCGATCCTGGCCGCCAGCTACCGGTCCGGGATCACCCCCGCGCTGTCCGGGATCTCGCCGGGACTCCGCGAGCAGGCGGCCGAGTCGATCGGCGGGACGCAGTTGGTGGCCGAGCAGCTCCCGGCCGGGACTGCCGACGCCCTCACCGCCGCCAGCACCCAGGCCTTCGTCGATGCGATGCACACCACGGCACTCGGGTCGGCGTTGGTCGCGGTGCTAGGGATGCTCGTCGTGTTGCGGTGGCTGCCCGGACGGACGCCGGCGTCGCCGGTGGCTCCGGCCGAGCCGCAGCCGGTAGGTGTCGCATGACCGCCTGCGGTTCGGCGTCACCGGACGCGCCGCGCCAGCTCGGCCGACCGCGCGACCCCAAGCTCGACGCCGCGATCCTCGACGCAACCCTGCGGCTGCTCGCCGACGGTGGATACACCGCGCTCACGATCGAGGCCGTCGCCGCCTTGGCCGGGGTCGGCAAGGCCACGCTCTACCGACGCTTTCCCGGCAAGGAGCAACTGGTCATCGAGGCCGTCGCGACCCTCGGTGAGCCACCCGAGCGGGTGCGAGGCGCCGGTGTCCGCGACGAGCTCGTCGCGCTGCTGGAGTCGATCCGCCGCAAGAACGACTCGTCCCTGGCCAGCAAGATCTTCCCGCGGCTGCTCAGCGCGGGAGCCGAGAACCCCGAGCTGATGCGGCGTTACCGCGAGCAGGTGCTGGACCCGCGCCGCGCCCGGTTCATCGCCGTCCTGTACCGCGGCGTCGAGCAGGGGCTGCTCCGCGCCGACGTCGACCTCGCGTACGCGGTCGATCTGCTGGTCGGGCCGATGGTCTACCGCCACCTCATCCGCAAGGAACCACGCCCCGGGCCAGAGCTCGCGGCTCGCATCGTCGACGACGTGCTGTACGCCCTGGCACCCCGTCGATCCTGTCATTCATCGGAGCAGACGTGACCACCATCCCCACCGCGCGACCCGCCGAGCAGGACGACCCCCCGGCCGTCCTGACCCACCGGCAGATCATGGTGATCCTGTCCGGGCTGCTGCTCGGCATGTTCCTGGCCGCACTCGACCAGACGATCGTGTCCACGGCGATGCGGACCATCGCCGACCGCCTCGACGGGCAGACCGCCCAGGCCTGGGTGACCACCGCCTACCTGGTCACCTCGACCATCTCGACGCCGCTCTACGGCAAGCTCTCGGACTCGTACGGACGTAAGCCCTTCTACGTCTTTGCCATCGTGGTCTTTGTCGTGGGGTCGATGCTGTGCGGGCTGGCGAGCAACATCTACGAGTTGGCCGCCTACCGCGCGATCCAGGGCATCGGCGCCGGTGGGCTGCTGTCGCTGGCCTTCGCCATCGTCGGCGACCTCGTGCCGCCACGCGAGCGCGGTCGATACCAGGGCTGGTTTATGGCGGTCTTCGGTATCAGCAGCGTGCTCGGTCCGGTCCTTGGCGGCGCGTTCGCCGGGCAGCCGACGCTGCTCGGCATCGACGGCTGGCGCTGGATTTTCTACCTCAACGTCCCGCTCGGTCTCCTGGCGCTCGTCGTGGTACTGCGCCAGCTGTCGTTGCCCCGGCGTCGCTCCGCCCACCGGATCGACTTCCTGGGTGCCGGCCTGCTCACCAGCACGGTCATTCCGGTACTGCTGCTGGCGGAGAAGGGTCGGGAGTGGGGGTGGGGCTCGGCGCCGGCGGTGAGCCTGTCGGTGCTCAGCGTGCTTTCGCTGGTCGGCTTCGTCGCCTGGGAGCGCCGCATGGGCGAGGCGGCGATCCTGCCGCTGAGGGTCTTCTCCAGCAGCGTCTTCAGCCTCACCAGCGTGACCGCGCTGCTCGTCGGAGCCGGCATGTTCGGCGGCCTGGTGATCCTGCCGCTCTACCTGCAGATCGTACGAGGCGCCTCGCCGACCGCAGCCGGCCTGCAGATGATCCCGCTGATGGTGGGGATCTTTTTGACCTCTGCCCTGTCCGGGAAGTACATGAGCCGGACCGGCCGCTACAAGCGGCTGCCGAATTTCGGCACGGCACTGATGTTCAGCGCGCTGATGGCGATGTCGACGCTCGGCGTCGACACGCCGCTGTGGCAGGTCATGGTCTACATGGTGCTCATGGGAGCCGGTCTCGGGCTGTCGATGCAGACGCTGGTGATCAGCGTGCAGAACTCGTTGCCGGCCCGGGACATGGGGATCGCCACCTCGTCGGTCTCGTTCTTCCGCTCGCTCGGCGGGACGTTCGGCGCGGCCGTGTCGCTGTCCATCCTGTTCGGCGCGCTGGCCGGCAACATCCAGGACCGGGCGCGGGCGGCCGGGCTGCCCGATGCGGTGATCGACCGTTTTTCCTCGGCGTCGGCGCTGGATGACAGCTCGGTCATCGACGGGTTGCCCGCGCTTGTGCGGCGCGCCGTCCTGGAAGGGTTTGCCGACTCGATGTCGACGGTGTTCCTGGTCGTCGCGGTGCTGCTCATCCCGGCCTTCGTCCTCACCTTGCTGGTGAAGGAGATCCCGCTGCGCGCACAGGGCGGGCTGGCCGCCGCCCACGCCGACGCCAAGACCGAGGAGGTGCTGTCGGCGACCCGCGCCGACACCGCGGTGGTGTGAGGGCGGGCTGGCGGGAGGGCCTCCCCGATCAGCTGGCGAAGCCGGGCGCCCCGTGCGGCCCCTCCGCCCGGGATCGGCTCGCCCGGCACAGACACAGCCGGGCGAGTCCCGGCGCGGCGCGGGCGGCGACCAGGATCCGTTGCAGAGCTATCTCGTCCGCGACGGCCACGGTGGCGACCGCGTCGAAGGCGCCGGTCGTGCTGCTGGCGTCGACGACGCCGGGCAGAGCTTGGAGATGGCCGCGCAGCGCTTCGGTGGCGCCCCGGATCGGCCTGCAGCAGCAGGTGTGCGCGTACCCGATAGTTCTGCGCCAGTGTGGTGGTCATGTCGTCGTCCACTGTCCGAGCACGGCGTTGCTGCGGTGTGACGCGACGGTGGAGCGGAGGTGTCTATCGGCTCTCGGGGGCGGCAGTCCGCCGGCGCGCGAGCTGCAGGGTCACGGTCGTCATGTGCGGGACGGTCAGACCCAGGACGACGGCGAAGGCCTGGTCGCTGGCCCGCCGGGGGTCGCGCAGCGCCAGCGCCGCGCCGGCCGCGAGCCCGACCGCGCTCGCCCACGCGGTGCGCCGACCGAGCAGGGCCACGGACCTCGACAGCGTTGGCGAGGGCGCGAACTGTCCGTCGGCGACCAGCGCGTCGAGCACCCGGGCGGTGTGGCGCAGCGCGTGCCAGCCGAAGTAGGCGGCGAACGACGAGGCGGGCGGGGCCAGCAGATCCAGCGCCAGCAGCAGCCCGGTGTCGGCGGCGACCGCACGGTCACCGGTCAGCGCCATCGCCGCGGTGCCGGTGGCGGCCAGCGCCGCCAGCGGCGTCACGCCCGCGGGCCTCGGCCGGCAGCGCAGCAGGTCCAGCCCGGACCGCTGGCCCAGCGCCCGGCCGGTCGCCGCGACGGCGCCGGTCATCCCCACCTGCTCCGGCAGCTGCCTGGCCGAGCCGACCGCGGCCGGCAGTCCCACGGTGACCACCGCGGAGGTCAGCGCCCGCAGTGTCAGCCGGCCCCGGCGCCACCCCGCAGGTGGTGGGTCCCAACAGGCCAGCTCACCCTCGGTGAAGTGCGCTGCGCTGGCGAGCAGCACTGCCCGCTCGACCGGAGCGCCACCTCCTCGGACGACCGCCGTCGACGCGGTGGCGAGTGCGGCGTAGCCCGCCATCAGCGCCGCGGTGCGGCGCGGGTTGCCGCGCCCGGCGGAGCGCAGCAGCTCGGCGTCCGCCGCCCCGTGCGGCATGCCGAGCGCCAGCGCGGACAGCACGACGCCCTGCTGCACGCGTTCGCCGAACAGACCGCCTCGGCCGTGTTGCAGGAGCAGGCCGACGCCCGTCACTGCGACGACGAGCCCGCGGGAGGCCCGGCGTGCGCGGGGCAGCAGCGGCACCGGCGCGCGGCGTGTCGGCGTAGCTGAACTCATCCAGCGCCCGCTGCTGCGGCGCCGGACTCGCCCTCCGGACGCACCGTCTCGGGCTCGGCGGCGGTCGGCGCGGCCACCTCCCGCCAGCGGGACGTGATCGGCAAACGACGGTCCCGACCGAAAGCGCGACCGGTGATCTTCGGTCCGGGTGGTGACTGCCGCCGCTTGTACTCCGCGGCATCCACCAGCTTCACGACCCGGTCGACCAGCTCGGCATCGAAACCCGCCGCCACCAACTCGCCCCGTCCCTGGTCCTGCTCGACGTAGGCGTCCAGCAGCGCGTCGAGCACGTCGTAGGGCGGCAGCCGGTCGCTGTCGAGCTGGCCGGGCGCGAGCTCGGCCGACGGCGGCTTGTCGATGCTGTTCTCCGGGATCGGGGGGGTCTCCCCGCGCTTCACCGCCTCGCCATTGCGCCACCGGCACAGCTTCCAGACCAGGGACTTCGGGACGTCCTTGATCGGCGCGAAGCCGCCGGCAGAGTCGCCGTACAGGGTGGAGAAGCCGGTCGCGAGCTCGCTCTTGTTGCCGGTGGTGAGCACGAGGTGGCCGTGCTCGTTCGACAGCGCCATCAACGTCGTGCCCCGGATTCTTGCCTGCAGATTCTCGACCGCCAGACCGGTCAGCTCCACCGCGGCGAGCCACGCGTCGACCATCGGCGTGATGGCGACGACCGACCAGTGCAGGCCCTGCCGGGTCGCGAGCTCCTCGGCGTCGGTCAGCGAGTGGTCACTGGACCACTGGCTCGGCATGCCGACGACGTACACCGCATCCGGTCCGAGCGCGTCGCCGGCAAGCGTGGCGACC
>JBBSUR010000060.1:0-12875 GCA_038234255.1 Mycobacteriales bacterium
ACGACCTCGCGCGCCGGCCGCGCCGCACCGTCCACCCCCGGCCGCCGCCGGGCGACCAGCGGACCGACCAGCGCGAGCACGATGGCGCCGCCGACCGCGCCGACCACCCACAGCGGGATGGGCAGCGCCGTGTGCGGCTCCACCGTCACGAGCGTCGCCACCCGTACCGTCACCGAGCCCTGCAACGCTTCCATCACCACCGCGCCCAGCAGCGACTCGCCCTTGGGCAGAGCCGCGAGGTCCAGTGGCGCGGTGAAGCTGCGCGCCTCCTCCGGACCGAGCGCGATGACCGCATCCGGCAGCTGCAGCCACGGCGCGGAGCCCTCCGAGCCGACGCTCACGCCGCCGCCCTCGCTCCGGTCGGCCGAGGCGGCGTAGAGCCGGGCCGTCCGCGGCGCATCCGCCAGGTTGACCAGTTCGAAGCGGATCAACGTCGCGTCGGAGTCCACCGTGAAGGACGTACGCGGCTCGCCGCCCGACGAGGCGGGAATCAGCTCCACATCGCCGGTGCCGGCAGCGCCGGCCAGGCCGGCCGGGCCACCCAGGACCAGGCCGAGCGAGGTGAGCAGGGCGAGCGGCAGGGCGGTGGCACGCTTCATGGGAGGTCCTTCGTTCGGGCGAGCAGCGGACATGACAAACGGGGTGCTGCCGAAGTTCTCGGCAGCACCCCGGTCGAGGTGAACAGTTAGTTCTGTACGAAGGTCACCGTCATCGTCCCGGTGTACGTGCCGGTGGGCGCTCCGGACAGGTCCGCGGTCAGGCGCGGGAACGAGCGATAGGTGCCGGAGATGCGCTGGAGGACGGTGTTGGCGAGGGTCGCGACCGGGGTGCCCGCCAGCGGGTCGAGGCCGCCCAGGATCTTGGTCTGCTCGAGGGCGCTGAGCCCGGCCAGCGTGGTGCCGACGGTACCGACGGCGGGGGTGGCCGAGTTCCGCAGCGCCGCGACGACGGCGGAGACGGACGTGAGGGCGCCGGTGCCGCCCGGGATCGCCGGGACCAGCGGCAGGCCGTCGATGAGCGGGCTCACCAGGGTGTCGAGGTCCAGCGACCCGTTCGGGGTGCCGGCAAGCAGTTTGCGGGTCGTGGCGATGCCGCCCTTACCGGGGTCCTTGACTCCGGGGCCCAGGAAGGACGGGACGGCGAAGTTGCCGGATTCGGTGCTGCCGGTGACGCCGAGCGGGAGCTGCGCTGCGACGCCGAGGGCCGGTTCGATCACCTTCTCGCTGAGGGCGACCAGGACCCCGTCGACCGTCTGGACCGGCACCGGGCTGGTCGCGGTCGCGCCGCCGAGGGCGTTGCACAGCGGTGCGGCGGCGCTGCTCAAGCCGAGCGGACCGAGCACGAGGTCGAGCAGTCCGCCGGTGCCGCTGAGCAGCGACGAGCCGGTGCCGGCCAGCAGACCGCTGAGTTCGTTGCACTTGGGCAGCAGCCCGGCGTAGCTGATCCGCGGCACCGCGCCGAGGCTGACGCCGGACACGTCGGTCGGGACGCCGGCAAAGTCCACCGACAGCTTCTCGCTGGCCACCTTGGTGGCGTAGTCCAGGGTGCCGGTGGGGCCGGTTTTGTAGAGGTTGGTCATCTCCGCGCTGGCGGTGAATCGCGCATTGGTGCTGGTGAAGTTGTCGTCCTTCACCCGGGTCTGGAAGGGCTGGCCCTGCCCGCTCGTGCCGAGCTCGAGCTTGGTCAGCGCAGCGCCGGCGAGGTCTTCGACGAAGAACTGGCGACTGCCGGCGTTCGCCGACGCTGTGACGTCGACGGGAGTGGCCTGGGCGGCGGCACCGGTGGCGGCCGCCCCGAGCGCGAGCAGGGCGGTCACCCCGATCACGAGGGGGCGGGGCAGGGACATCGGACTCCTCAGGTGGGTGGCGGGGCGGAACGGACGGGTCATGCGGTGACTCGCCGGCGGGTGAGCCGGGACAGATGCAGGCCGACAAGGACGAGGAGCAGAGCGAGGGCGAGTACGACGCTGAGGTCGGCGCCGGTCCGGGCCAGCGGGTTCCCGGCGAACAGGCGCGGAGGGGTTGCAGTCGTGCCCGGTACCGGGCCGCTCTTGACGACTGGCACGCTTGCGGCGGGGCCCGGCGCTGCGGGCGCAGCGGGCTTACCGGCCTCTGGGGCAGGCGCTCCCGGGACGGCGGCGGGAACCACGGCGGTGACCTGGGCGCCCGAGCCGACTCCGGGAGCGACCGCGGTGCTGGTACCGGACACGACGCCGGTGGGAGTGCCGGTCGGTTCTGCCGTCACCGCCTTCTCGGTGGAGGGCCGCAACGGGGCGAACACCTTGGGGGGCGCGGGAGTCGCAGCACTGATCACAGAGAGTGACTCGGCTGAACGTAGTCTCGGACAAATAGTCATTCGGGATGGTTCGCCGCGACTGCGCTCGAAGCGGGTCCCGGCGCCGCCCGGGCGGGCTCAGTACACGAGCGCCTGAGCCCCGTCGGCCATCACCTCGGACACGAACACGGCGGCGCCGGCCAGCCGGACGCCGGGCAGCACCTCCGAAACGGTGAGCCCCCGCCGGGCCGCGCACTGCGTACACAACGTCAGCGCGCCCTCGGCCAGTACGGTGTCGCGAAGCTCGGCCAGGGGTGCGCTGTGCGGCAGCTCGAACTCCTCGGCCCGGCCGGGGACGGACAGCCAGGAAGCCTCCCCGGTCAGCCACAGCGAGACGGTGACCCCGGACGAGACGGCGACGGCGGCGACGGTGAACGCTTGGGCGCACCGCTCGGGCGCCTCGATGCCGGCGGTGAGCTTGACGACCAGAGTGCGTGCCATGTCGAACAGTGTCCCCTCGATAGGATCGGCCCTCGATAGGATGGCAGCCCCAGACCTGGAAGGCCCGCCGTGCTCGAGCTCGTCTACTCCGGCATCCTCGTGCTGGCCTTCCTGTTCATCGGCTGGTTCTCGGTGTACGTCGTCTACAAGCTCTACCAAGGCCAGCGGTAGGAAGGGCAGGCGCATGGACGGCGATGCCGAGCAGTTGAACGCCGCCGGGTGGCGTCTGCTCGAGGTCCTGCGCAACCAACTCGCGGACGGCCAGGTCGAGACGCTGCTGTCCCTGCAACGCGCCACGGCTCAGGCGCAGCAGTCAGCGCGGGAGCTCGAAGCGGCCGCCGAGTCGCTGACCCGGGATGTGACGGCCCGGATCACCGCGGCTGGCGAGTCGCTCGTCGCGCTCGCCGACGATGTGTGGGTGCAGCTGTCGGCGGCCGCGACCCGGCTGGCGCAGGACGCCGACGCGACGGTGCTGCGCGTACACGAGCAGGCCGAGGCCGCTCAGCAGTCCGTCGCAAGCACCGTGCAGGAGACGGTCACGACGCTCGACGGGGCCATGGATGCCTCGCTGGGCCGCGCCGCTGCGACGTCGGAGCTGGTACGCAGCGACCTCGCCCAGCTGCTCGCCGGGTGGGAGAGCCGGGACGACGCGCGGGACCAGCGGCTGGTCGAGCGGGGCGACGCCATGCTGACGCAGGCCGCCGAGCGTTTCGCGGCCGAGACCCAACGGCTTGCCACCCGAGACCGGGAGCAGGAACGGGTCCGCGCCGAGGAGTTCGCCCGTGTGCTGGGGGAGGTGGTGGCCGGGTCGGGCTTGCGGGGGCGAAAGGCCCGTAAGCGAATTCGTGCGGCGGTGGAGTCTGAGCAGCAGACCTCCGTACCCTCCGTCGCGCCCCCGAGCCCCCCGCCACCGCCACCGTCCCCGCCACCGTCCCCGCCCGCCCGGAGACAGCCGGCTCCGGCTCTGCTTGCCCCACCAGATCGCGACGTGAGCACTCCGGCACCGGATCCGGAGGAGGACGAGCCCTGGGTTCTCGTCGTGCCGCCGCCCGAGTCGCCGCGCCGCCCGCCCGCCAAGCCCGCCGCCACGAGGTCGGGGGCCGCGAAGGTGCCCGCAAAGCCTTCCGCCAAGCCGGTGCCCGCCAAGCCGGGAGCCACAGCCCACAAGCGCCCCTCCCCTGCGAAGGAGTCTGAATGACCGGTCCCGAGACCGACTGGACCGGCGGTGCCGGCTACCGACCGGCGGTCCGGCTCGGGCGTGCTCCCGCCACGACTCGACCACCGGCGACGGACGACCGGGCCGAGGAGCAGGCCGACATCGACCGCGGCCGTACCGACGCTCTGCTCGGCGCACTCGGCCGGATCCAGTTGAGGCTGGAGGTGTTGACCCGCGAGCAACTGGAACACGGCACCGCTCTGCAGGCCATGGAGCGCCGCGTTGCGGCCCTGGAGATGTCGCAACCCGCACCCCCACCGTTCTCGCCGCAGCCCTGAGCGCGATCACAAGGCCGGTGTGCGACAGGAACCCTCCACCTGGCCCCGGCGGAGGGCTCCGCGGGCCTGATCCGCGGTCGTTCCGTGGCGAGCTGGAGGCTCCGCGTCGCAGGCGTCGCAGGGCGTCGGTGGCGGGTGGCTGTCTGTGCTTCGAGGTATCGCGCAGGACCGGGGCAGAATGGCCAGATGGACTCGCCCGCACTGCACGAGCGGCTCGAGCCGCTGTCGTTTCTCGTCGGCACCTGGCGCGGCCTGGGCGTCGTCGGCTACCCGACGATCGAGGAGCGGCGGTACGAGCAGGAGGTCACCTTTGCGCACGACGGCCGACCGTTCCTGGAGTACACCAGCCGCAGCTGGATCCTGAACGAGGACGGCTCGCGCCTGCGTCCCGGCGCCCGGGAGGTCGGCTGGTGGCGCCCGGGCAAGGAGCCCCGTGACGTCGAGGTCCTGCTGGCCCATCCGACCGGCATCGTCGAGGTCTACGTCGGCGAGGTCACGTTCCGCAAGATCGAGCTGCGTACGGACGTCGTGGCGCGCACCGAGACCGCGAAGTCCGTGACAGCCCTGCACCGGCTGTACGGGCTGGTCGAAGGCTACCTGGCGTACGCCATCGACATGGCCGCCGTCGACCAGCCGCTGCAGTCGCACCTGTCGGCTCGCTTGACTCGGGTGCCGGACGGCGCCGGCGTGGAGCTCGCCCCTGGATGACGCGGACGCCGGCGGCCCGCCCGGATGGAGATGCAGACGACGGGGAAACGCCGATTTCGTGGGAGCCGCTTTCCGGCCAGGGGGTGCGTAAGTCGGGGTCGAACTAGCGAGCCGAGTCGCTGGTATGGAAGCTGCGTGTCTCGGCAGCCGCGCTCGGTTCGTGCTGACCCTCGGCTGCCGGCCTGCTGAGCCATCGTTCAGGCGTCCGGCCGTTCCACGCTGAACTCCGCGTGCGTAGCGGCAGCGGCCAGCAGCCGGTCGTCGTAGGCGATGAATGCGTCCAGGCGAGGGGCGAGCAGGAGCGCGCTCGCCAGGTGGATGGCGTCCAGCGTCCGCAGGCTCGCCGGGGTCAGCGCGGCTGCGCTGTCGAGCACAGCGCGGTCGACGGCGACGAGCTGAATCAGATCCAGCACCTGGCCGAGGAGGACATCATGGTCGTGCCCGTGGACCCGACGAACGGCCCGCGAGACCTCCGGGACCACCAGGGCGCTGCCGACGAGGTCGCAACCGGCGAGCCGGACGGCGAGAACGTCCGACTCCGCTTCCCGAACCACCAGCTTGGTCACGGCCGACGAGTCGAGAAAGCAGACCGGTCGTCTCACCGCTGGTCAGCCTGCCGCTCAGCCAGCAGCGCCTCGGTGACGGACGGGCGATCCGCGCGTGCCGCAGCCGGACTCGGCAGCGCACCGGACCGGTTGGCTGCTGGCAGGACACGCCCCGCGGCCACGAGATCAGCGAGCGGGTCGCCGGAGAGGGTGGGCAGCGGTATCAGCAACGCAACAGGCAGCCCGTGGTCGGTGACGGTGAACATCTCCCCGGCCCGGACCCGCCGGAGATAGACGCTGATGCTTTGGCGCATCTCCCGCACCCCCACTTGCTCCATGACGCACACGGTAGCACAAGAGGTCATCCCCGGTCAGCCGCCCACCGGCCAGTCCTCCAGAGCCAGTTCCGGCATCGGGAAGTCCCTGCCGTTGCCGGTGGCGAACCTCGCGCCTGCACTGACGGCGGTGGCGGCGATGAGGCAGTCCGCCTGGTGCAGGGTCACGCCGGCCCTGGCGAACTGCCGGCGCCAGTTGCCGGCCAGTTCGGCCTCGGGGCGGCCGATGCTCAGCAGCCGCAGTCCCGACAGCAGCCGGTCGACTGCCGCCTGCTCGCTGTCCCACAGCCCGCGGACGATCTCCTCCACGTTGATCGCCGACGTTGCCGGGACAGTTCCCGTACGCCGCAGCGCGAGCAGGCGTATCCCGGCCGGCCGGCCGCGCAAGACGTCGATCAGCACGGTCGTGTCGAGCAGGAGCAGGGCCACGCTCAGCCGGTTCGGCGCGGCTCGGCGCGCTGGGCGCGTACCCATCCGGCCGGGTCGCGGTCCCAGTCGTGGGTCGGCGCGTCGGCCAGCGCGCCGACGCTGGCGGCGAGGTTGTCCCACCGCTGCTCGTCGCCGAGCGCCGTGAGGATGGCCGCGGTGATGAACGCGCTGCGCTGCCGGGGACCGACGCGGCGGTCGAGCGCGGCCACCGCGTCATCATCAAGCGTGATGTGCAGTCGCATGTGCCTACGTTAGCCCACTCGGCGCGATGAGTCGGCGGCCGGCGTCTCCCGGCTGGCCGGTCGCATGCTGGTGCGGCTCGCCGTAGGGACCCGTCCCTGATCCATTGGCGAGAAGCAGCCCGAATCAGCGCCCATTCTCCCCAGATGATCAGGGAGGCCCCCCCCTACCACTACCGTGGCATCAGGTCGTCCAGCACCAGCACCGTCCCTGGCTCCGCCCGCGCGGCCAGCCCCCGGTCGTTGGTGAGCAGCACCGCTCCGGCGTCGGCAGCCGTGGCCAGGACCACGGCGTCGGCGAGCGAGAGCCCGCCTTCCTCGCCCGCCACCTCGGGGGCAAGCGCCGCCATCCGCGCCGAGAGTGTGGCGATCTGGGTGCTCACCGCGAGAACCGTCACGCCCGGCAGCGCCGCCAGCGCCCGTACCAGGGCCGCACCGCGATCACGCTGACCGTGCTCCTGCGACTGGACGAGCAGCTCCTCGACCACCAGGTTGGACACCACGACCCGTCGTTCGCCCCGACCGGCCGGACGCAGCACCTGTTCGGCCAGGAACCGCCCGCGCGGGCCGCAGGGCTGCTCGAACAGGTAGAGGAAGCAGTTGGTGTCCAGCGCCAGGACGTTCGGCAGGCTCACTCGAAGTCGTCGTTGCGGAGCCCGCGCTGATAAGCGACGGCGTCCTGCCCTTCGTACAGGCCGGCGCCGGCATGCATGAGCCGCAGCACCGGGTCGACCTCGACCTTCTCCAGAACCAGGCGGCCCCGGTCGTCGACCTCGGCGTAGAGCAGGTCGCCGTCGCTCACCCCCATGGTGCGGCGCAGCGCGACCGGGATGACGACCTGGGCGCGCTGACCTACCCGGATCTCCATGGCCGGCAACGTTAGACCCACCGGAGGGTTTTTGTCGTACCCTCCGCCCGGCACTCTCGGAGCCCTTCTGACGACGGAGGAAGCATGCCTGGGCTGAACCGGCGCGAATTCCTGCAGCGTTCCGCCTGGCTGGGTTCGGCCCTGGCGGCGCCTTCGCTGCTGTCGGGCTGCTCGTCGTCAAGCTCTGAGCCCAGCGGCCGCTCCCAGGGCAGCAGTGATCGCCCGGTGCGGGGACAGGCGTCCGTGTTGGTGGGTTTCGGCACCGGCAACGACCCCAGCCAGATCCCCGCCCAAGAAGAACTGGCCGCCGCCTTCGCCCGCGAGCACCCCGACGCATCGGTGTCCTTCAACCGTCTTCCGGACAGCAACACCGCGGCCCAGAAGTTCACCGCGCAGTTGGCGGCGGACGACGCGCCCAACGTGGTGCTGCCGATCGGCATCTTCGGCGTCTCGCGGTTCCTGGACCGCAAGGTCTGGCTGGACCTGGGCACCTACCTGTCCGACAGCGGGGTGAGCCTGGACGACTTCCAGCAGCCAGCCGCCCGCGCGGCTCGGGCCGAGACCTACTACGGCAGCGGCTCCGACAACGTCGTCGGGGTGCCGGCCGGGATGTTCACCCACGCCGTCGGCTACAACAAGGACCTGTTCGCCAAGGCGGGCATCGAGGAGCCGCCGCACGAGTGGGACACCGACGCCTGGAACTACGACAAGCTGGTCGAGGTGGCCATCGCCCTCACCCGCGACGGCCGGGACCGCACCCCCGACATGCCCGACTTCGACCCTGGCGACATCCGCCAGTTCGGTCTCGGTCACTGGGACACCGACATCATGACCCTCGGCTACGGCGGCCGGGCGTACGACCCACAGTCGCGCAAGGTGGGCTTCGACACCCCCGAGTGGATCGCCGGCACACAAGCGGGTGTCGACCTGTCCCGCAAGTACCGGGTACTCGCCACCGACGAGTTGGCGGCGCAGGTCGCGGCCGGCGCCTCCGATCCGCAGCGGGGCGCCTGGCAGGCCGGCAAGATCGCCATGGTCGACCTGTGCGCCTGCGAGCTGGCGTCCTACGGCAAGGGCAACTCCTTCGCCTGGGACGTCGCCGCCTGGCCGAGCGGTCCCGAGCGCACCGTCGCCAGGCTCGACCTCGATCTCGGCACCATCCCGACCGCAAGCCGCAACTACGACCTGGGCTGGGCGGTGCTGCGCGACTTCCTCACCGTGCCGCAGAACGCCCGCACCCTGGCGACCAAGGGGTACGGCGCCATCCCCGCCCTCAGCAGCGAGTCCGGGGCGTTCCTGCAGGCGGTCGGCGGCGAGTTCCCCGGCATCGACCTGCAGGTCTTCCTCGACGCGATCCCGTTCTCCACCCCGGAGACCGAGGAGTGGCTGCCGTCGTTCATCGAGATCACCGACCTGCGGACCCTGCAACCGCTGTACGACGGGAAGGTGACCGCCGCGGAGATCCTGCCGCAGTACCAGGCGGACGCCCAGCGGCTGATCGACACGTGGTTCGAGAACAACCGCCTGCCGTCGAACTGACGGCAGCGCCGGCGCGTACTGGGACGGATGTGGCGGACCCCGAGCCACTTCCTGCACGAGTAACGGTGCAGGGCCGGCTGGACACGGCCGGCGGCTCGGGGTCGGGTGCCTGTTGTGGATTCGCCGTACGCCGACAAGGCGCGCGAAGAACTCAGCGAGCAGTCCTTGTCACGGGCGTCCTAGCGGACAGCCACCTCACTCGTCCGATGAGCAATCAAGTGTCGGACCACCTCCTCTCCAGTGTGCCGCCAGCGTAATTCGACTTCGTCGCCCTGTCACCCCACTTCGGCTCTGGGGCTGGCGCTGGCCAGTCGCCCGGTCCGTCTGGCGGCCGGAGCTGCGTCCGGAGCTGCGACGACGACCCTCCACCTCGCCAGCCCCGCACCGAGCGCACGCCCGGTCCGGCTCCAGGCAGACCGAGGTGGAGGGCTGCCGTCGCACGTTGGTGCCCACGCCTGCCTGATCGTCCGGCGCGGGATGCGGCCCCTGCCTGATCAGCTGGCGCGGGACCGGCTGCTGCGTGCCCACCCCCCGGCTCAGCCGTCGATGACCGCCCGCTCGAAGGCAGCGGCTACCTGGCAGGTCACCGGCCCGATGCCCAGCTCGCGACCGTCCAGCCGGTGAACGGGGACCACCCCTCGTACGCTCGACAGCAGAAGCACCTCGTCGGCGCCGCGGAGCTCCTCGACCGCGCCGAGGCGAACCACGACCGGCACCGGGGACAAGCCGAGCGCAATGTGGGCGGTCGTCCCGGCGAGCGCCCCCACCTGCTCAGCCGGCGGGGTCACGAGGTGGCCTTCGCTGACCCAGGCGACCGTCGAGGTCGGGGCTTCGAGCACGAAACCATCGCTGCTGACCCAGATGGCCTCCTGCGCCCCCCGCTCCTCGGCGGCTCGGAGGCTGGCCATGTTCATGGCGTACGACGTGGACTTCACCCCGCCGAGCAGCCAGGGCGCCGTGCGACGCAGTGCCGCGGGCACGCCGAGCGGCAGGGTCACGGCGCTGACCCCGTCGGCGCGGGCCTGCAGAATCGAGGCGGGTACGGGGCTTGCCAGCGCGAAGCCGACCGGGCCCGTGCCGGGCGGCCCCTTGGTGCAGGTCAGCCGCAACATGCCGTCGTCGGCGGCGAAGGCGTCGGTGGCGAAGCGGGCCAGCTCGGCCCAGCCGGTCGGCAGGTCGATGGCGACCCGGGCCGCTGATCGGGCCAGCCGGTCCAGGTGCAGCGCCAGGAAAGCCGGTCGCCCCGCGGCGATCCGCAGGGTCTCGAAGACCGCCTCGCCACGGGCAACGCCGAGGTCGTCGGCCCGCAGGACCGGACTCGTCGCGTCGACGAGGCGCGGGCCGCCGGCCAGCAGCGCCAGCACGGGTGCAGTCACGGGGCTAGTGTCCGGGCCATGGGGCGCAGCGTTCCGGGCGGGTCCCTCGGCGGTGAGTGGCAGGCGCAGCTGCGGGCCCGCGGCTACCGCCTCACGCCGCAGCGCCAACTGGTGCTGGAGGCGGTGGGCGCCCTGGGCCATGCCACGCCGGACGAGATCGTCACCGCCGTACGACAGACCGCCTCCGGCGTCAACATCAGCACCGTCTACCGCACGCTCGAATTGCTCGAGAAGCTCGGACTGATCGAGCACACCCATCTCGGTCATGGCGCCCCGACCTACTCCGTACCGACCGACGACGGCCACGTGCACCTGGTCTGCCGCGACTGCGGTGGCATCGAGGAGGCGCCGCCCTCGGTGATCGAACCCGTGGTCGAGACACTCGCGGTGACGCGTGGCTTCGCCGTGGACGTGGGTCATTTCGCGGTGTTCGGTCGTTGCCGGGTCTGCGTGTCCGGCTGAGGCCGGTGCGTGCGGCTTACCCTGGGAGCGTGACCAGTCCGCTGCTCTCCCGTCCGGGCGCTGTCGCCGCCGATGCTCCGGACGTGGGGGTCGCGGCGCACTACGGCGACCCGTACGCCGAGCAGCGCGCCCTGGCCGACGGCTCCGCGTTGGTGGACCGGTCGCACCGGCCCGTCCTGCGCATCGCCGGACCCGATCGGCTGACCTGGCTGCACAGCCTGCTCACCCAGCACCTCACTGCCCTGGCGCCAGGGGAGTGGACGCAGGCGCTCGTGCTCTCGCCGCAAGGTCATGTCGAGCACCAGCTGGCCCTGGTGGACGACGGGGAGCAGGTGCTCGCACATCTCGAGCCGGGGACGCTGGGATCGCTGGTGGAGTTCTTGGAGCGGATGCGCTTCATGCTTCGCGTCGAGCTCAGCGACGTCACCGCAACCTACGCCGTCGTCTCCCAGGGTGGGGTCGACCGGTTGCTCCCGCGCGGCGAGTTGGCCGAGGTGGACGTCCCGCTGGCCGGCATCGGGGCGTACGAGGCGCTGCGCGTCGCCGCCCGACGTCCGAGGCTGGGACTGGACACCGACCACCGGACCATCCCGCACGAGGTCGGCTGGCTCGGCAGCGCCGTCCACCTGGACAAGGGGTGCTACCGCGGGCAGGAGACGGTCGCGCGGGTCTACAACTTGGGACGTCCGCCGCGCCGGCTGGTGTTGCTGCATCTGGACGGCTCCGACAGCGAGCTGCCGGCGCCGGGCGACCCGGTCCTGCTCGACGAGCGCACGGTCGGCCGGGTCGGTACGGCCGTACGGCACCACGAGCTCGGGCCGCTGGCGCTTGCCGTGATCAAGCGTCAGGTGTCCGACGATGCCGAGTTGACGGCGGGCACGGTCGCGGCGTCGATCGACCCGGAGCCGGCCTTCGACGCGCCGGTGTCGCCGGCCCGACAGGCGGCCGCCGCGCGCGAGGGACTACTGCGCCGACGTTGAGCCGGCCACCGGGCGCTTTTTGCACACAACGTGATCCACCTGCACTGGATCACGATGGGTGCAGGAGTGTCCCCGGGGTGACTGTCGACTGGTGACTGGTGACTGGTGACTGGTGACTGGTGGCCGGCGGACTGACTGAGCCGGCCGCCAGCTATCCGCGGCCGAACAACCCCTTGCGCTTCTTCTGCGCCGCGGCGGACACCGGTCGCGACACCGGTGACCGAACGGGCGGGGCGACCGCTGATGCCGATGGTTCGTCGTCCAAGCCCAGTGAGGTGAGCTCCCGCATCAATGCCGCGGTGTCGGTGTCCCGGTTGTCGTAGCTCGCGGCCGGTGGGTAGTCGAGTTCGTCGTCGTCCGGTTGCACGGCAACAGTCGCATCCAGCGCCACGACCTCCGCTGGTGGAGCGAGTTCGAGGGACGCGGATGCGCTCAGCTCCGCGAAAGCGGCGGCCTGGGTAGCAGCGTCGAATCCGGGGTCGGCCGGCTCAGCGGACACCTCGAGAGCCATGGCGGCAAACTCTGCGGCAGCAGTGGCCCGCTGATCGGATTCGGTCCGCTCGGCGGCTTCGGCGGCCAGTCGGGCCTCGCCCGCCAGCCGCACCTGTTCGGCCCGGTCGGCCTCGTCGATAGCGAGTTGCTGACGCCGCTGTTCCTGCTCGAGCCGGGCACGTTCGGCCGCCTCTTCGTAGAAGCGCGCCAACTCCGCGGCCTCGCGAGCTCGCTGCGCCTCGTCCGCGAGCCGAGCCTCCTCACTCTGGCGGGCTTCCTCGGCCAGCCGAGCGTCCTCGGCCTGGCGGGCTTCCTCAGCCAGCCGAGCCTCCTCAGTCTGGCGGGCTTCCTCAGCCAGCCGAGCCTCCTCAGCCTGCCGTGCCTCGTCCGCCTGCTGCACCTCGTCCGCCTGCCGCGCCTCCTCCGCCTGCCGCGCCTCCTCCGCCTGCCGCGCCTCCTCCGCCTGCCGCGCGGCCTCGGCGGCCTCGGCGGCCTCGACGGCCTCGGCCTCGCGCCGTACCTCCTGCAGATCGACCACCTCTGCGACATGGCCCTCCGGCAACAGCCCCTTGCGCCGTTCCTGCTCCTCGGCACGGACCGCCTCGAGATCGGCCTGGGCGGCCGCCAGCTCCT
>JBBSUR010000061.1:0-12856 GCA_038234255.1 Mycobacteriales bacterium
GATCCTGGACTGGTCGGCGAAGTGGAACAGCGACCCCAAGCCCTTCGTCTGGAAAGCCACCGCCGACGACATCATCGAAAAGGTCCAGCGCGGCCGCGCAGCACTGACCCGCCAGACCAATTCAACGACGGACCACTAGCTGGGCCACGACCGGGCCTTCGGGCCCCTGCCGCGCAGCGGCAGGACTCAGAAGAGTGTGCCGGCAAGCCGACACGGGACGGAAACGGCCCGGGGCTTCGCGCCTCGTCCAGCCCGGACAGTCCGCTGAAGCTCCTGGACGTGCTCACGCGGGTCACCCGGCCCTCGGCGATCGAGCCAGTTGCGGTCTGCACCGGCACCGACACCCGCCCGCTGACATGCACCTCGACGTCGAAGTCCCGCACCCGGCCCTGCAGCCCCCAGCCCCCGTGAACTCATCGAAGTCCGAGCACCAACTCTGCTCATCGGGTCCGGCTCCGCCCGCCCCGACACCACATGAGGCACAGCACGAGCAGAACGGGGGCACCGCGGGTCACGACAAGCTCCTCGGAGGGGCGACCAGGCCGGGCGGGTGCTCGGCACCAGCAACCTCCCACTCGGGCCGGCCGAGCCTGCCCGCGACCGTCGTCTACAGCGCGTTGGCGAGGCCGCGCTCCACGAGCTTGGCGAACAGAGCGTCCCGCTCGACGTCGTTGGGCTTCGCACCGAACGCCGAGACCGTGAGACTCACCTCGGTCCGGTCCTTAGCGAACCCAAGCACGTCGAACGTGAACGGGATCGACTGCTTCGGGCCGATGGCCTTGGTGCTGAACCGCAGCCCGAACGCACCATCGGCGCCCTGCGCCACCGGGGCCAGCCTGGTCACCACGATCGGGGAGAGCTTCACGCCCTCCACGTTCGCCTTGATCTCCTTGGTGAACTGTCGCGACAGGCATGCGCCGATCTTGTCGCCTTGGGAGACCATCAGATCGGCGGCCACGACGGCCTCGTCGGCGTAGAACTCGACCTGGCTGGCGTACTCAAGAACGGAGAACTCCTCCCCCTTGACGAAGTCGTCGGAGACCTCGCTCACCAGGGACTCCGCGAAGGGCTGACCGACACACGCGCTGAGCTCCTTGCCCGCAGCTTCGTCCTCGGCGGAGTCCTCGTCGGCAGCCGGCGAGGCCTTGAAATCGGCCGGAAGATCGGCGGCCTGCAAGTTGATCTTCGCCGCTGCGGGGGGTCCGGCGACCGTGACGTCGACGGGGGACGGGGACGGCGAGGGGCTGGACGACTGCGAGGGCGAGCCCGACGGGGCGGCCGTCCCGCTTCCACCACCGGCGCAGGCAGTCAGGGCTCCCCCCAGGAAGAGGGCGAGCAGCGCGGAAAGGCGACGGGGCACGACAGGACTCCTCGAAGGTGGCGGTGGGACCGGGCGTCTTCCCGACGCCAGCACCGTCCCATGGAGGTGCCGGCCCTGTATCGAGAATCGCCCAGCCACCGCTCGCCTCGGCTCGACCCGGTGGCGACCGCAACCCTGGGGAGCGGCTGCTCGGCGCCAGCCACGATCAGGCCTGCTGCTTCGCCGCTGCCTTGACCGACTGCTTGTAGGCGCGCACCGACAGCAGCGTCTCCGGTGAGTTCACGTCCGCTACGCTGCGCAGGGCGCCGTCCTCGCCGTAGGCGCCCGCCGCCTCGCGCCATCCGTCGGGCCGCACACCGAGCTGCTTGCCGAGCAGCGCAAGGAAGATCTGGGCCTTCTGACGCCCAAATCCGGGCAACCCGTCGAGCCGCCGCAGCAGCTCCGACCCGCTCTCGGCGTCCTCCCACACCGCCTCGGCCCGGCCGGAGTAGTCCTGCACCAGCGCACGGCACAGTTCAGCGACTCGACCCGCCATGGATCCCGGGAAGCGATGTACGGCAGGGGTCCGCGCGAACAGTTCGCGCAGGTCGGGTCGGCCAGCCAGATCCGCCGCGTCGAGCTCCCGACCAGTCCGCTCCCGAAGAACCGCCGGGCCCCGGAAGGCCTTCTCCATCGGGATCTGCTGGTCCAGCAGCATCCCCAGCAGCAGCGCCAGCGGGTCGCGGCTGAGCAGCGCATCGGCATCCGGGTCCTGGGACAGGTGCAGTTCGGTCACGGCGCCAGTGTTCCGCACGTCGCGCTGCTGCGACGCCGAGCCTCCACCCCTCGGTGCCCGACCGGTCCGGCGCGCGTGACGCCGCCGTCGGCAGCGCGAGGTGGAGGGTCCCTGTCGCAGCGGAGGGTGTCGTGGCGCCCTGGAGGGTCCCGCGCGCCGGGGCGGGCAAGATGGCCTCGTGCCCTCCGACCCAACCCTGCACCTGTCCGCCGCCGCGCCGCTGGACGTCCCGGTCGTGCTGCTGTCCCACCGGGGGCCGGTGTCGTTCGGCCGAGAGAGCACGACCGGCAACCGGACGGCGAGCCGCGGAGCGGGTGGCCTGGTGACTGCACTGTCCGGCCTGGCCACCCACCTGGACACCGCCGTCTGGGTCTGCGTGGCCGCGGGCGGCGAGGACAGCGAGGTCGCGCGCGAAGCCGGCGGCAGCCCGCTCCGGCTCGGCCTGGACCCACCCGGGCTGCTCGACGAGGCAGGCAGCGGCGGGTCGGACGAGCCGGGCCGGCAGCTGACCGTGCGCCTGGTCGACATCCCGATCGAGGTGCACGAGCCGTTCTACGGGGTCATCGCCAACCCGCTGCTGTGGTTCGTCCAGCATCGGCTGTACGACTTGACGTTTAGCCCATCCCTGGGCCGCGAGGAGCGCCGCGCCTTCGACGAGGGTTACGTCGTGGCGAACCAGCTCGCGGCCGACGCCGTCGTCGAGCAGGTGAACAAGGTCGGCGGCACCGCCTTCGTCCTGCTGCACGACTACCACTTCTACCTGGTCGGCGATCTGGTCCGGGCCCGCTGCCCCGATGCGCTAATCAGCCACTTCGTGCACATCCCGTGGCCAGAGCCGGACACCTGGCGGGTGCTGCCGACGGACATGCGTCAGCAGCTGCTGACCGGGCTGCTCGGCTGCGACGTCGTCGCGTTCCATACCCGCGCCGACGCCCGGGCCTTCCTGCTCTGCTGTCAGGAACTGCTCGGGCTGCCGACCGACCTTCGCCTGCTGACGGTGTCGGTGGCCGGGCGCACCGTCCGGGCGCGGGTCTACCCGATCAGCATCGACATCCCCGCGCTCGAGGCGATCGCCCACACCGACGCCTCCGACGAACACCTTGTCGACCTCGACCACACCATCGGTGCCGGCCAGCTGATCCTGCGCGTGGACCGCACCGATCCCAGCAAGAACATCGTGCGCGGTTTCCACGCCTACGACCTGCTGCTCACCGAACACCCGAAGTTGCACGGCCAGGTCGTCTTCCTCGCCCTGCTCCAGCCCAGCCGGCAAGACGTCCAGGAGTACGCCGACTACCTGGCCGCCATCGGCGCGGCCGCGTCGGCCGTCAACGCCCGGCACGGAACGGGCTACTGGCAGCCGGTAGACCTTCGGTACGCCTCGGACATGGCGCTGGCGTGCGCGGCCTACCGGCGCTGCGACGTGCTGGTCGTCAACGCGGTTGCCGACGGCATGAACCTGGTCGCGAAGGAGGCGGTGGTGCTCAGCGAGCGCGACCTGGTGCTGGCCCTGTCGGAATCGACCGGGGCCCACGACGAGCTGGGCCGGTTCGCGGTCACCCTGCACCCGTTCGACATCGCCCAGCAGGCCGACGCGCTGCACGAGGCGCTCACGATGCCCGCCCAACTGCGCCGGGACCGGCGCGAGCACGCCGCGGCGATCGTGCACCACAACGACGTGCAGCGATGGCTCTCCGTGCAGCTCGCCGAACTTGCCGAGCTGGCAGATAGCCCGCTGCCGATCCGGGCAGATGTGGACGTTACGGGCAGGCACGAGTGAAGTGAAGTCGACTGGGGAATAGCAGTTTTGGCGCTCGTCGCCGGTCACGGCGACCACCCGGCCCGTCGGACCCGTCTCCTGGGAGTCCTCATGATCGTCCTCGGTCTGGTCCTGTTGATCATCGGCCTGCTGGTCGCCAGCCTCAAGATCCTGGTCACCATCGGCGCGATCCTGCTCGTGGTGGGCCTGATCCTCAACCTGGTCCCCGTTGGCGGCACCCGGCGCCGCGTCTACTAACGCGCCGACACCGCACGACGCCGCCACACGCCGCCGCCGCCCCTCGGGACGGCGGCGTCGTCATGTCCTAGCGTCGCGAGTTACGACGACGTAGGAGGACCAGCAGATGGCCAGCAAGGACAGCTTCGGCGCCCACGGCGACCTGCGCGTGGGCGAGACGACCTACGAGGTGTTCCGGCTCGCGGCGATCGCGGCCACCGTGCCTGAGGTGAACAGCCTTCCGTACAGCCTGAAGATCTTGCTGGAGAACCTGCTGCGCACCGAGGACGGCGCAGACATCACCGCCGACCAGGTCCTGGCCCTGGCCGGTTGGGATCCGTCGGTCGAGCCCGACACCGAGATCGCGTTCACCCCGGCCCGCGTGCTCATGCAGGACTTCACCGGTGTGCCCTGCGTGGTCGACCTCGCCGCCATGCGGGAAGCGATGACCGAGCTGGGCGGCGATCCGGAGAAGATCAACCCGCTGACGCCGGCCGAGCTGGTCATCGACCACTCCGTCATCGCCGACTTCTTCGCCCGGCCCGATGCGCTCGAGCTCAACGGCGCCTTGGAGTACGAGCGCAACCGCGAGCGCTACGAGTTCCTCAAGTGGGGGCAGACGGCCTTCGCCGACTTCATGGTCGTGCCGCCGGAGACCGGGATCGTGCACCAGGTGAACCTGGAGCGGCTGGCGACGGTGGTGTTCACCCGCCCGGTCGCCGACAGCGACGGCGTCGCCACCCTGCAGGCCTACCCCGACACCCTCGTCGGCACCGACTCGCACACCACAATGATCAACGGACTCGGTGTGCTCGGCTGGGGGGTCGGCGGCATCGAGGCGGAGGCGGCGATGCTCGGTCAGCCGGTGTCGATGCTCATCCCGAAGGTCGTCGGCTTCAAGCTCGCCGGCGAGCTGCCGGCCGGTGCCACCGCGACCGACCTGGTCCTCACCGTCACCGAGCTGCTGCGGCGCCACGGCGTCGTTGGCAAGTTCGTCGAGTTCTACGGGCCCGGCGTGTCCCACGTGCCGCTGGCCGACCGCGCCACGCTGGGCAACATGAGCCCGGAGTACGGCTCCACCTGCGCGATCTTCCCCGTCGACGACGAGACCCTTACCTATTTGCGCCTGACCGGCCGGTCGGAGCAGAGCATCGAACTGGTCGAGACCTACGCCAAGGCGCAGGGCCTTTGGCACGATCCGGACGCCGAGCCGCGCTACTCCGAGAAGGTCGAACTGGACCTGTCCACCGTCGTTGCGTCCCTGGCCGGTCCGAAGCGACCGCAGGACCGGGTCCCGCTGACGGATGCCAAGGCGATGTTCCGTACGGCGCTGGCCGACTACGCGACCGCGCGGCCGCCGGCGCCGGGCAGAGGCGTCGACGAGGTCAGCGCCGAGTCCTTCCCCGCTTCCGACCCGGGCGTCGCCATGCACGAGAACGAGGCCGACGCACCGGCTCACCACAACGGTGCCGGCGACGCCGAGCACGAGCGCCGTCGCAACCCCGTCGCGGCGACGCTGTCCGGCGGCCGGCAGGTGGAGATCGACCACGGTCACGTCGCCATCGCAGCGATCACTTCCTGTACCAACACCAGCAATCCGTACGTCATGGTGGCCGCCGGGCTGCTGGCCAAGAACGCGGTGGAGCGGGGACTTCGGAGCAAGCCCTGGGTCAAGACCACCCTCGCGCCCGGTTCCAGGGTGGTCACCGACTACTACGAGCGAGCCGGTCTGAACCTTTACCTCGACCAGCTCGGCTTCGCCACCGTCGGTTACGGCTGCACGACCTGCATCGGCAACAGCGGTCCGCTGCCGGAGCCGGTCAGCGCCGCCGTGCACGAGGGCGACCTCGCGGTCGTCTCGGTCCTGTCGGGCAACCGCAACTTCGAGGGACGGATCAACCCGGACATCTCGATGAACTACCTCGCATCACCACCGCTGGTGGTTGCCTACGCGCTCGCCGGCACGATGGACCTCGACCTGACCACCGAACCGCTGGGACCGGGCTCGGACGGCGCGCCGGTCTACCTGAGCGACATCTGGCCGACCCCGAAGGACGTCGCGACCGTGGTGGGCGAGGCGATCACCCGGGAGATGTACGCCACCTCGTACGCCGACGTGTTCGCCGGCACCGATCGCTGGAAGGCCATCGAGGTACCGGGCGGCGCGACCTTCGCCTGGGATCCGGAATCCACCTATGTCCGCAAGCCCCCCTACTTCGAGGGCATGTCGCGCGAGCCGGCGCCGCTGCGCGACATCGTGGGCGCCAAGGTGCTTGCCGTGCTCGGTGACTCGGTCACGACGGACCACATCAGCCCGGCGGGCAGCATTGCCGCGAGTTCACCGGCCGCCGCCTACCTGCGCGAGCACGGCGTGGCGCCCCGGGACTTCAACAGCTACGGCTCGCGGCGGGGCAACCACGAGGTGATGATCCGCGGGACCTTCGCCAACATCCGGCTGCGCAACCAGTTGGCGCCAGGCACCCAGGGCGGTGTCACGGTCAAGGACGGCGTCGAGCTGTCGATCTACGACGCCAGCTCGGCCTACCGGGCCGAGGGCGTGCCGCTGGTCATCCTCGCCGGCAAGGAGTACGGCAGCGGGTCAAGCCGCGACTGGGCCGCGAAGGGCACCGCGCTGCTGGGGGTCCGCGCCGTGGTCGCCGAGTCGTACGAGCGGATCCACCGCTCCAACCTGATCGGCATGGGCGTGCTGCCGCTGCAGTACGCCGACGGGGACAGCGCCGCCTCCCTCGGCCTGACCGGTGCGGAGACGTTCACCATCGAGGGGATTGCCGGCGGCGCAGCGCTCCCGCGTCAGCTCACCGTCCGTGCGGACGGCGTGACGTTCACCGTGACCGTACGGATTGACACACCAGGCGAGCACGGCTACTACCGGTCCGGCGGGATTCTGCCGTTCGTGCTGCGCTCGCTGCTCTGAGCCGCACCGCCGAGCGAGACAGCAGCGATACTGGTCGGGTGCGGTTCTGCTCCCAAGAGAAGCTGCGTCTGTGCCCGCCCCCGCCGGGGCCGTCAGCCACAGGCGCGTCCTTGCAGCGGCCTCGTACGGCTCGGCCGGTGTTCGTCGGTTGAGCCGTCCCACCGGTACGTCCCTGCTGACGAAGGACCTCTCGTGACCCCGCCCCGCTCTACCCGCGCCGCCGTCGACACCGGTCCCGCCAAGAAGACTCCGAAGAAGTCCGCGCCGCGCAGGACCGCTCCCGTCGTGACGGCGGTGCCGGTCGAGCCGGGCGAGCCCACGCCGGAAGAGCTCGAGGCCGACCTGGACCCCGCCGCCCTCGAGGCCGAGCTGTCGCTCGATCCCAGCGTGCTGGACCCGGCGGTCGTGGCCGCCGCCGATCCGGCGCTCGCGGTGGCCGCGGGCACGGCGGTGGTCGCCGGTGAGGACGAGGACGACGAGGACGACGACGAGGACGACGACACGCCCAAGGCGAAGTCCGACGACGACGACGACGACGACGAGGACGAGAAGAAGCCGCTGGCCGCCGAGGGTGAGGTGGGCATCTCGACCGACCTCGTCCGCGCCTACCTCAAGGAGATCGGCAAGGTCCCGCTGCTGACCGCCGAGCTTGAGGTGGAGCTCGCCCAGCGGATCGAGGCCGGGCTGTTCGCCGCTGAGAAGATCCGTCAGTCCGACGCCGGCGAGGCGGCGAAGCTGTCCGCGGCGCTGCGGCGCGACCTCGACTGGCTCGTCGAGGACGGCGGCAAGGCCAAGCGTCATCTGCTCGAGGCCAACCTGCGCCTGGTGGTCTCGATCGCCAAGCGCTACCTCGGGCGGGGAATGCTGTTCCTGGACCTCATCCAGGAGGGCAACCTCGGGCTGATCCGGGCAGTGGAGAAGTTCGACTACACCAAGGGTTACAAGTTCTCCACCTACGCCACCTGGTGGATCCGGCAGGCGATCACCCGCGCGATGGCCGACCAGGCGCGCACCATCCGCATCCCGGTGCACATGGTCGAGCAGATCAACAAGCTCACCCGGGTGCAGCGCGAGATGCTCCAGGAGCTCGGGCGCGAACCCACGCCTGAGGAGCTCGCCAAGGAGCTCGACATGACGCCGGAGAAGGTCGTCGAGATCCAGGGCTACGCCCGTGAGCCGGTCTCGCTGGAGACCACCATCGGTGACGACCAGGACTCCAGCCTCGGCGACTTCATCGAGGACGCGGATGCGCCGATCGCTGCGGAGGTCGTGTCGTACGGTCTGATGCAGGAGCAGCTCGGCGAGGTGCTGCGGACGCTGACCGACCGCGAGGCCGCGGTGGTGAAGATGCGGTTCGGGCTGGTCGACGGGCAGCCGCGTACCCTCGACGAGATCGGCCGGGAGTTCGGACTGACCCGGGAGCGGATCCGCCAGATCGAGAGCAAGACGCTGTCCAAGCTTCGGCATCCGTCCCGGTCGCAGAAGCTGCGCGACTACCTGGACTAGCGCGCCGTACCCTCGAGCCCGTGCAGCCGGTCTCCCCCTCGGAGTTCGAGGGCTATGTCGCCGACGCCCTGGACACGCTGCCAGCCGAGTTGACCGCGCGCTTCTCCAACGTCGTCGTCGTCGTCGAGGACGAGAACGAGACCGATCCGCACATCCTCGGGTTGTACGAGGGGGTGGCGCTGACCGAACGCGAGCACTACAGCGGCGCCCTGCCGGACCGGATCAGCCTCTACCGGATCCCGCTGTGCCTGCTGGCCGAGGACCTCGACCACCTGATCGAGGAGATCGCCGTCACCGTGGTCCACGAGTTCGGTCATCACGTCGGCCTGCTCGACGACCGGCTTCACGAGCTCGGTTGGGGATGAGTCCGGCCGGCCCGCGTGGGCGCCGGAATCTTGTCCGTGAGAGGATCGTTGGAGTTCGTGCGGGCACCTGCTGTTGAGGCGCTCGTCACCGGGAGGTCACGCCGTCTCCGTGCGGCGCTTCCCAGCGCCAGCGTAGGCGACGACCGACCGGACCTCACCCTGCTGTTCGCGATCGAGCCCTGGAGCCGTGCCATGTCCGCCCCCGCCCGCCCTGCCGACGTCGATGTGCTGACCCCGCTTGCTGAGCCGGGCGCCGTGCTGGGCGCGGACGAACGGCCGGCGGACAAGGCTGGCCCGCGCGCCCGCCGCAGCACCAAGGCGCCGACCGCGCGGCCCACCAAGCGCGCCGTCGCACCGCAGGGGAAGCGTCCCGCGGGACGCACCGTGACCAGCGCCATCCCGGCCGAGCCGCCCGTGGAGGAATCCGTGTCGATCACCTCAGCCGCATCGTCGCCGACCGCAGCGAAGGGCGCGCCGAAGGCCGCTGCGAAGGCGGCGGCTCCCGTCAAGGCGGCAGCGATCAAGCCGGTCCGCCAGACCAAGGAGGAGGCCGCCGCGGCCGTCGCCGAGGCGGCGCTGCCCGACGGCGACACCGTCTTCGCCGAGCCGGTCGTGGTGGCCGTTCCGGTGCCGGAGGAGGACAAGCCGCTGGCCCTGGACGAGCCGCCGCCCGGCATCGACCTGGTCAAGGCCTACCTGCGCGAGATCGGCCGGGTCGCCCTGCTGACCGCCGAGATGGAGGTCGACCTGGCCAAGCGGATCGAGGCCGGCCTGTTCGCGACCGAGAAGCTGCGTCAGCACACCGCCGGCGAGACCAAGGTGGCGGCGGCCATGCGGCGGGACCTCACCGAGATCGAGCGGGACGGCGGCGTCGCCAAGCGCCACCTGCTCGAGGCCAACCTGCGCCTGGTCGTCTCGTTGGCCAAGCGTTACCAGGGTCGCGGGCTGGACCTGCTGGACCTGGTGCAGGAGGGCAACCTCGGGCTCGTGCGCGCCGTCGAGAAGTTCGACTACGCCAAGGGCTACAAGTTCTCCACCTACGCCACCTGGTGGATCCGCCAGGCACTGCAGCGCGCGCTGGCCGATCAGGGCCGCACGATCCGGGTCCCGGTCCACATGGCCGAGCTGATCACCAAGGTCACCCGCACCCGGCGTGACCTCACCCAGTCGCTCGGCCGCGAGCCCACCTCGCACGAGATCGGCGAGCCGCTGGCGATGACGGCGGAGAAGGTCGAGGAGATCCTGCGCCACGGCCGCGACACGCTGTCGTTGCAGGCCCCGGTGGGCGACGACGAGGCCGTGCTCGGTGACTTCATCACCGATACCGACTCGATCGACCCGCAGGCCGCGGTCGAGACGCAGATGCTGCACGGCCAGCTGTCGGAGGTCCTCGACAGCCTGCCGGAGCGCTCGGCGACCGTCATGCGCATGCGCTTCGGCTTGGAGGACGGCCGTCCGCGCACCCTGGACGAGGTCGGCCGGCACCTGGGGCTGACCCGCGAGCGGATCCGTCAGATCGAGCGGGACACGCTCGCCGAGATCCGCGCCGGTGGGCGCGCCGACGCGCTGCGGGAGTACGTCGCGTAGCTGCCTATGCCTGCCCGCTCCCCGTCTGCGCTGGCTGTTGAGGATGCCGTAGACGGGGAAGGGGGCGATCATGGACTGCACTCGCGACCGCCCCGTTGATCTGCCGGAACGCTTCGCCGCCCGGCCGCTGGAGCCGACCCCGGGCGCCCCTGCGCCGGGCGAGGCGCCAGCGCTGGATCCGGACCTGCCGGTGCCGGACGACCCCGGACCGCTGGATGATCCGGGCACCCTGCCGCCGCCGCCGCTAGAGCCCTCGCCGGACCCGGGTCTGGTGCCGCAGCCCGAGCCGGTCTAGTTCCTCGACCCACCGCCCTCCCCGAACCCGAGAGGCACACCCGATGGAGAACGGTTCCCGGCAGAACACCACGTTCCCGAGTGGGAGTGGCACCGCGTACGGCTATCTGGCCCTGCCCGAAGCCGGCTCAGGCCCAGGCGTGATCGTCATTCAGGAGTGGTGGGGGCTCACCGACCACATGGCCGAGGTCGCCGATCGGCTGGCGGGCGAGGGATTCGTGGCGCTGGCGCCCGACATCTACGGTGGCAGGACGACGCACGACGCCACCGAAGCGGGAACGCTGATGATCCACCTGCCCGTCGCCCAGGCCGCTCGCGACCTTGGCGGGGCGGTCGACTTCCTGCTCGGCCATGACGCCGTCACCAGCGCCACCGTGGGCGCGGTCGGCTTCTGCATGGGCGGTGGCTTCGTGCTGAGCCTGGCGGTCCAGGAGGGCGAACGGGTGAGCGCCGCTGTCCCCTTCTACGGCGTGGGCCCCGCCCTTCCGTCGGCGTACGACGGCCTGGCCGCGGCGGTGCAGGGCCACTACGGCACCCGGGACGACTTCTATCCCGTCGCCGATGCCGAGGTTCAGGAGCAGCAGATCCGGGCCGAGGCCGACGTCCCGGTCGAGTTCTTCTACTACGACGCGGCGCACGCCTTCCACAACGACGAGAACACCCTGGGCACCTACGATGCGGACAACGCCCGGCTCGCCTGGGGGCGCGCCGTGGACTTCCTGCGCACCACGGTCGCGTAGTCCGGCTCCGCCGCTACTCGGCGCGCACCCACCCGCCCGAGGTCTTCGGCTTCTTGGGGGCGGTGGCGGGAGCCGTCGGTTCCGCGCTCCCCGCATTGGCGGCAGACCCGCCGCCGGCCTGGGCCAGCCACTGCCGCTGCGTGGTCAGCGCGGCCTCGAGCTCCTGCGTCGGTCGTCCGGCCGCCTGCGCCCGCGCCAGTTTTGCCTCGAGCTCGCCGACCTTTTCCCGCAACTTGGCGGTGAAGGGGGACTCCTCCTGACGGTGCCAACGGGTTTCGCCGGCCGCGCGTACCTTCTCCTCGACAGCGGCCATCCGGTCCTCCAGGGAGCGCATCACGTCGCGCGGCACTTTGCCGGCCGTCTCCCAACGCTCCTGCAGCGTGCGCAACCGCGCCTTGGCCTTGTCGGGGCCCTGACCGGGGTCGATGGTCTCGGCCTCGGCGAGGATCTCCTCCTTGACCTTCTGGTTCCCGCGCAGCTCCTCGTCCTGGATCGAGTGGTGGGCGTTGCGGGCGGTGAAGAACACGTCCTGCGCGGTCTTGAAGCGGGTCCAGAGCTTGTCCTCGACCTCGCGGGGGGCGCGCCCGGCGGCCTTCCAGTCGGCCAGCAGTTGCTTGTAGCGGCTCGCGGTCGGCCCCCACTCGGTGGAGCTCGACAGCGCCTCGGCCTCGGCGATGAGCTTCTCCTTGCGTTCCGCGGAGACCTGGCGCTGCTGCTCGAGCGCCGCGAAGTGGGCGGTGCGCCGCTCGGTGAACCGGGTCCGCGCTCCGGCGACCCGCTGCCACAGCTCGTCCTCGGCCTTGCGGTCCAGATGGGGCAGCCGCTTCCACTCATCGGCGAGCGTGCGCAGCCGTTCCCCACTGGTCTTCCACTCCGAGCTGCCCGCGAGCCGTTCGGCCTCGTCGGCGAGCGCCGCCTTGACCTCGGCGGCCTGTGCCCGCGCCTCGGCCTTCTTGGCCTTGCCCGCCTCGACGGCTTCGGCGGTCTTGTCCAGCAAGACGTCCACCCGCCGCTCCAACGCCGCCAGGTTGCCGACCGCGGGGGCCGACGGCAGCGTCGTCTTGAGCCGCTGAGCGGTCGACGCCACCTGCTGCGGGTCACCGACCCCGCTGCGCAGCCGCTGCTCGAGCAGCGCGACCTCGGTCGAGAGCACCTCGAAGCGGCGTCCGAAGTGCGCCAGGCCCTCCTCCGGGGTGCCGGCCTGCCAGGAACCAACCGCGCGCTCGCCCTCCTCGGTCCTGACGTAGACGGTGCCCTGCTCGTCGATCCGGCCCCACTCGCTCATGCTGCTCACTCCCGGTGTCGCGGAGCGCCCGTGCGGCGCGCCGATGCGGCCC
>JBBSUR010000062.1:0-12501 GCA_038234255.1 Mycobacteriales bacterium
ATCCCGCTGGGCATCTACTGCCGCGCCTCGCTGGTCCAGTACCTCGACGCCGATGAGCTCTTCGCGGTCACCCGGCAGGGCTTCGACTACTACCACCGGGTCTTCGGCTACCGGTACCCGTTCGGCAAGTACGACCAGCTGTTCGTCCCGGAGTTCAACGCCGGCGCGATGGAGAACGCCGGCGCGGTGACCTTCCTGGAGGACTACGTCTTTCGGTCCAAGGTGACCGACGCGGCGTACGAGCGGCGCGCCGAGACGATCCTGCACGAGATGGCGCACATGTGGTTCGGCGACCTCGTCACGATGCGCTGGTGGGACGACTTGTGGCTCAACGAGTCGTTCGCGACCTACATGTCGGTGCTGTGCCAGGCCTCGGCCACCCGGTGGACCAATGCGTGGACCACTTTTGCCAACACCGAGAAGACCTGGGCCTACCGCCAGGACCAGCTGCCGTCCACCCATCCGATCGCCGCGGACATCCCCGACATCGAGGCCGTGAAGGTCAACTTCGACGGGATCACCTACGCCAAAGGCGCTTCGGTGCTCAAGCAGCTCGTCGCCTGGGTGGGTCAGGATGCCTTCCTCGCGGCGCTGCAGAGCTATTTCGTGGCCCACGAATATGCCAACACGGTGCTCGGCGACCTGCTCGGCGCCCTGGAGTCCGCCAGCGGACGTGACCTGTCGGACTGGTCGGCGCAGTGGCTCGAGACGGCCGGCTGCACCACGCTGCGGGCCGCGTTCGAGGTGGACGCCGACGGCGTCTTCTCGGCGTTCTCGATCCGACAGGAGGCGCCGCCCGAGTGGCCGACGCTGCGCCCGCACCGGGTCGCGGTCGGCTGCTACGACCTGGTCGACGGGGCACTGGTCCGCACCGCGCGCGAGGAGCTCGACGTCGTCGGTGCAGAAACCGCGGTGCCGGCCCTGGTCGGGCGGCGACAGCCGGACCTGGTGCTGGTCAACGACGACGACCTGACGTACGCCAAGATCCGACTCGACGAGCGGTCGCTCGCGACGCTCACCCGGCACGTCGGCGACTTCACCGATTCGCTACCCCGCACGCTGTGCTGGGCGGCGGTCTGGGACATGACCCGCGATGCCGAGCTGCCCGCGCGGGCCCATCTCGCGACGGTGCTGGCCGGGATCGGCGGCGAAAGCGACATCGGCGTGGTCCAGTCGCTGCTGCGCCAGGCCCAGTCCGCCGTGATGCTGTTCGCGGATCCGACCTGGGCCCCACAGGGGCGTGCCGCGCTGGCCACCGCGTCGCTCGACGCCCTCCTGGTCGCCGAGCCCGGCAGCGACTTCCAGCTGGCCTGGGCGCGGGCCTTTGCCGCAGGGGCGTCCTCGGCCGAGCACCTGGCCCTCGTGCACGGCCTGCTCGACGGATCCGGCGACGTCCCGGGGCTGACCGTCGACACTGACCTGCGGTGGAGCCTGCTGCTGCGCCTGGTCGCACTCGGCGCGGCCGGCGACCCCGAGATCGACGCCGAGCTGCTGCGTGATCCCACCTCCGCCGGGCAGCGGCATGCCGCGACGGCCCGGGCGCTGCGACCCACTCCCGAGGCGAAGGCGCAGGCGTGGCGGCTGGCCGTGGAGGACACCTCGGTGCCCAACGCGGTGCAGTCGGCCGTGATCGGCGGGTTGTGGCACGCCGAGCAGCTCGACCTGATGGAGCCTTACGTCGACCGTTATTTCGCCTGCGTCGACCGGGTCTGGGCCGAGCGCAGCGGCGAGATCGCACAGAACATCGTCGTGGGCCTTTACCCGGGGTTACTCGTGGACGCCTCCGTGGTCGAGCGGACCGATGCCTACCTCGCCGAGAACGACGTACCGCCGGCGTTACGGCGCCTGTTGTTGGAAGGGCGGGACGGGGTCGTCCGGGCACTGCGGGCTCGCGAGCGTGACGCTGCAGCGTGAACCTGGGCGTCGGGGCTAGTGGTGACCGGAGGCGACAGCGACCACGGAACCCTTCTCCGCCGACACCTCGATCGCTGGCGTCGCCTTGCGCCCAGCCGCTGCAGCGATCTGTCGGACGGCGTCCACGATGCCTCCACCGAGGTCACCCTGCCGGAAGGCGGTAGTCATGGACAGTACCGCCAGCGCGGCGACCCGGTCCGGCACCCGCCGCCGCACCTCGGGACCGGTGACGATCTCGACCCGGCGCTGACCCGGCGCGACGACGAGCAGGACCGCGGCACCACTTCGCTCGCCGAGAGCGGCGTGCAGCCGCTGCGCGGCGTCGCGGAACTGACTGAGGTCGTCGAGCTCCAGGTCGCCGACCAGGACCGTCACGTCCAGACCGTTGTCGGCTGCACAGGCGCCTACGGCCTGCTCGATCCGCTCCTGCTGCCGGGGCGAGAGCCCGTCACCAGCTGCCACTTGCGCCACCCCTTCGCACGTCACCGGTCTGGGCCGACTCGACCGCCGCCGCCGGGTCGGGCGGTCCGCCGAACCACAACGGAGCGGCCAACCACGCGCGGCCGGGGCGGTAGCCGGTGCCGCGCAGCATGCCCGGCAGCCAGACCAGCGCAGCGGTGCCCAGCAGGATGCTCGCCGGGGCGACGAAGTAGAGCAAGAAGACCTCGAACAGCGAGATCCCCTCGGTCTCGGGCGCGGCACCGGCCGGGTAGCCCAGCTGGTTCGTGGGTTCACCTGCGCACGCTGTGAGGACCGCGGCGCCGGCTGCCAGCAGCAGTCCGATCCGCAGCGGCCGCGAAATCTTGGTCACCTGGGCAGGTTATCGGACCGGACGTCCGCAGGGGCGACCCCTTCGGCCAACAGGCCGGCCAACCGTCGTACGCCCGGGCTGTCCAGCAGTTCCTCCAGCCCGAGCGGGCTTCCGGTGCCGTCCGCCACCGGAAGCCGCCAGTTCGGATAGCTGTCGACAGTGCCGGGCAGGTTCGGCTGGCGCAGGTCGCCGACCGCGTCCCCGAAGGCGGCCAGCACCAGCCGACTTGGTGCGGCGAGCAGCATCGCATGCATCGCCAGGACCACATCCTCGGCGATGCAGGGGCCAGAGCCAGCGGAGAGCAACCCGCTCTCGCGCAGCCGGTTCAGCAGCGCCGCCCGCTCCTCGGCGACCCGCTGCCGCTCTTGCTCGACCGGCAGCCCCAGCTGGCCCAGCTCGGCGCGGACCCGCACATGCTCTTCGGCCAGGAAGCCAGCGGCGGTCGGCAGGTCGTGCGTGGTCACCGTGGCCAGGCTCAACTCGCGCCACTGCTCAGGCGGCAGAAAAGCCCCGGTGTCGTCGGTCTCGAACCACAGCACCGAACTGCCGAGAACCCCGGCCGCAGCCAGGCTCTGACGGACCCGCTCCTCGACCGTGCCGAGGTCCTCCCCGACGACCAGCGCGCCGACCCGCGAGGCCTCCAGCGCCAGGACGGCCAGCAACGCCTCCGCGTCGTAGGACACGTAGGTCCCGTCCGCCGCCGTCGCGTCCGCCGGCACCCACCACAGCCGGAACAGGCCCATCACGTGGTCGATCCGCAGTCCGCCCGCGTGCCGCAGCACAGCGCGTACGACATCGCGGAACGGCTGGTAACCCATCTCGGCAAGCCGGTCCGGCCGCCACGGCGGCAGCCCCCAGTCCTGGCCCTGCTGGTTGAACGAGTCGGGCGGCGCCCCGACCGTGGTGTGCAGCGCCAGCGCGTCCTGCAGCGCCCAGGCATCCGCCCCGCCGGCGTCGACCCCGACGGCCAGGTCGTGGATCACCCCGACCGCCATGGCGTTGCCCAGACCGGCCAGCTGCTCGTCCACCAGCAGCTGCACCCAGCACCAGAAGGCGATCCGGTCCGCGCAGCGCTCGCGCGCCGCCGCAATCCCCGGCGCATCGGTGCGCCGCAGGTCAGCCGGCCAGCCCTGCCACGGAACGCCGTGCTCCTCGGCCAGCGAGCAGAACAGCGCGAAGTCCTCCAGCGGCGCGCCCTGCGCAGCCCGCCAGCTGGCGAGCTGCTCGGCCCGGTGTCGCGGCCAGAGCAGTTCCAGGGCGTTCAACTTCGCGCGCCAGACCGGGTCCCGCGGGATCCGATCGGCGTCGGCCGCCGGTCGCAGCGCGTCCACGGACCGGCGCAGCCCGATCGGCGCCGTGCCGTACTCCGGCACGTCCGCGACGTGTAGGTAGAGGGCGGCCCGGAACCGGCGGCTCGACGGGGAGTATGGCGAGGGATTGATCGGAGGCACCGGGGTCTCGGCGTGCACGGGGTTCAGCAGCACCACGCCCGCCCCGTCCGCCGCGCTGCGCTCGATGACGGTGCGCAGATCGGCGTAGTCCCCCATCGCCCAGGACGCCTGGCTGCGCAGGCTGTAGAGCTGGACCATCCAGCCCCAGCTCCGCTCGAGCCCGATCGGCAGCTCCACCCGCTCCGGGGCGCAGATCAGCACCGCCTCGGCGCTCGACGAGCCGGCGGTCGCCTGCAGCCGGTGCCAGCCGAACGGCAGCTCGGTCAGCGCAACAGCCCTGCGAGTCAGGCCCTCTCGTTGCGCCGTCACTTCTGCCTCGACGAGAAGCGACCGGCTGGTGCCGTCCTCCAGCTCGACCTCGAGCACCACCTCGACGCCCTCGGCGGCCACCACCTCCACCGTCCCCGTTCCCCCACGCATGACGACCGTCGGGGGCAGCAACCGACGCCACGGCGTCGCCTCGGCGTCGGCCAGCGCAGCGTTCACCGCCTGCGCGCCGGCCGCGTCGATACCGAGTGCGGCGAGCGTCGCCACCACCGCGGACTGCGACACCGCAGTGCGCCTGCCGGACCAGTCGACGTAGGAGGTGGCGACGCCGTGCACGGCCGCGAGGCGCTCGAGGTCGGGAGAGGTCATCGCTCACTCCTGCCCGTGCCGCCCGCCCTCACCCGTCGTGCGTTCTGCTCCGCCAGGTCTGCCCATCGGTGTTCGCAGTCGGCCGGTGGACCGCCGTGGTCGCGACTGGGGGCCCCGCCCGTCCACGACTCCAAGGCCCCCTCGATACGGCACCCGGCTACTGGTTGTGCGAATCCGCTGGAGCGGCGGGGCACGGCGGCGGAACTCGACCTTGAGGAAATGGGTCTTCCCCGATGGAGCCGATGCTGGCGAGGGCACCGGCGTCCAGGAGCCGTTCGCTGCCGCCCTCCCCTTCGGCTTGCTCACGAGCAATTTTCGCGTCACCGATCCTGATTGGCTGCTCGATGAGGTGTGGCTCGGGTTCAGGCCCAGCGGGGGTGAACCAGGGGGCGTGTGCAGGCGCGTCGGGGCACAGCGTCCACTTGCGCCCGACGCGGTCGATCCCGATCGGGTACACTGTCAGAGCGCCGTCGGCCTGGATGTGCAGACGCAGAAAGTGCTTGAGGTCTGCGTGGTGCAGGGGCGCGTAGGCCTCGGTGTTGTGAAAGCCGAGGCAGCCGGTCACCCACAAGTAGCCCGCCATGCCGACCATTCCCGAGATGCCGCCCAGCAGCCAAACGGAGCCGAGAAAGGCAAGCAGGGACCACACGCCCTCAAGCCCCCGGGTGGACGACAGGTACGAGGCGGCGAGCAGGACCCCGGCGACGCTCGCTACCTGCAGCGTCGAATGGGCCAACCCGAGCAGCACCCGGCCGATACCGTTGGCGTCGTGGGCGAAACGCACCATCCCGACCAGCGACGCCAACACAAGCAGGCTGATCAGAAAGGCGGTCGGGCTCTCCCACATGGCCCGTACCAGGTCGCCGGCGCCAAGCGACACATGGCGCTCTCCCAGATGCAAGTTCAGCATGAACGCCAACAGCACTTGGACAGTGCCGAACACAGCCGCCAGGGGGAGGTTGAAGGCAGGAATCAGCCAGATGCGCTTGCGCAGCCGCTTCGAGACCGCCGCCGACGGATAGGTGCCGGCTTGGCGGAAGGCGCTGGCTCCATCTGTGCCGGGCAGATCGAAGCGCTCCGCGGGCAGATCGTGGGTTGGATGCAAGAAGGCGCCGCCGCCACCTGACTCGATATGGTGGCGGGGGCCGTCCTTCTCCTCATAGCGCGAGTAGTAGTGCTTACCGCTCTTGAGGTACAGCAACAGCCGGGCACCGCTGGGCCGGATGATCTCCCGCTCGAGATACTCCACATCATGTTCGGAATGCACCTCGGCCTCATCGCGACCGCTCTCGACCTCCTTGGACATACACAGGATGACGCGGTCTCCGGGTTGCAGCTGGTCGGCGGCGACATCGGCGAAGTACTGCAGCTGGACTTCGTCGACGGTGGCCCCGAACTGGATGTCGACGCCCCACAGCCACCAGCCGTGGGGAAGCTTGAGCGCGAAATAGCTTCGGCGCTGCTGTGTTCTCCATCCGCCGATCCAGCGGTTGCGACAGAAGATGCTGGTGAAGTTGACCAGCCCGTCATACCAGTCGTGGCTACCCGGGATCGCGAAGAGCTCAGGAGCTTCTTTGTGAGCGCATGGCAGCGCCGACCGGTACGGGCCGAGCATGCGATTCTCATACTCGGAGGCTTTGGGCACCGGGTAGACCGCGTCGCCTCCCATGACGAGCAGGCGCCCGCGCTCGGTGCAGTGCGTCTCACCGCTCCAGTCAAGCGCGAGCTCTTCGGCGGCCAGGAGCCTGGCCACGGTGTACGTCGAGTTCCAGCCGTCGCCGAGGTCGGCGACATAGTCAAGCCACAGATCCGCATGCCCGGAGCGATCCGGAACCTCGGCTGGCTCCCGCGCCTGCAGCTCCCGGTTGTCGGCGTAGGAGCTGAACAGGCCGGAGACCATGACCCGGACAGCCGTGTCGATGAGCTGGTGGGGATCAAACCAGCGCACCATCGGCCTGCGAACGAACCCGAGATCGGACGCAACGGCCGGACGCGGGAGACACGGCCCGGCCTTGTCGGCGGGTCCCGCAGGTGTATCCGCCATGCTCGACATCCTCGCACGCGAAACCGACCTACGCCTTGATCGCCACGTTCGCGGCGGCCTCCGCAGCACGAGGTGTAGGGGCACTTCTCGGTACCGGCCGGCCAGACGTCAAGGTCGGCACGACGAGCCGCCGGCCGGGTCGCCAGGGTCGGGTCGCCCCCGGCGATCACCACAGGTCGGGATGGCGCTCGCGCCACGGCTGGGCGGCCTCGAGTTGCGCCGACAGCCGAAGCAAGGTCAGCTCGTCCGCCGGTCGCCCGACGAGCATCACCCCGACCGGCAGCCCGTCCGGCGTCCAGTGCAGCGGCACACTGGCCGCTGGCTGCCCGCTGGTGTTGTAGACCGCGGTGAACGGCGTCCAACCGATCATCCGGTCGAACTCCGCCCGGGCGTCGCCTGCTGCTCGAAACCAGCCGAGCGGGGCGGGCAGTTGCGCCAGCGTCGGGGTCAACACCACGTCGTACGCCTGCGTCGCCGTCACCGCGCGCCGCGCCGCCAGCTGCATCCCGGCCAGGGCGGTCGTGTACTGCGTCGCGCTGGTCGCCCGGCCGCGCTCGCGCAGCCACCGGGTCAGCGGCGCCAGCTCGGCCTCCCGCGCCGGATCGACCGGCACCCCGGCGGCGCTCACCGACCAGACGGTCTCGAACAGCGGCACCAGGGACGGGTCGAACGGTGAGGCGATGTCCTGGACCTCGTGCCCCAGCGCGGTCAGCAGCAGTGACGCCACGTCGTAGGCCGCCAGCACCTCGGGGTGCACTTGGCCGGACAGCCCGTTGTCGCAGTAGCGGCCGATCCGCAGCCGGCCCGGCTCCTGCTCGCACGCCGACAAGAAGCTCTGGCGCGGAGGCGGAGCCCAGTGCGGGTCCCCCGGCATTGGTCCGGCCATCGCATCGAGCAGCGCGGCGGCGTCGCGGACGGTGCGGGCCAGCGGACCGTTCGTCGCCAGCCCGCTGATGTCGCCGACCACCGGCCCGGCGCTGATCCGGCCGCGCGCCGGCTTGAGGCCGAACAGCCCGCAGGCGCTGGCCGGGATGCGGATCGAGCCGCCGCCGTCGCTGCCCTGGGCGAAGGGCAGCAGCCCCGCGGCCACCGCCGCTGCTGCCCCGCCGCTGGACCCGCCGGCGGACCGCGTGAGGTCCCACGGCGTACGCGCCGGCGCGAGCCCTTCCGGTTCGGTGTAGCAGGGCAACCCGAACTCCGGTGTGCTCGTTTTGCCCAGGCTGATCGTGCCGGCCAGGCGCAGCTTGTCCACCACGAAGTCCGACAGCGGTGGGACGAAGTCGTCGAAGACCGGCGAGCCGAACCGGGTGCGCACCCCGGCGGTGAGGTTGAGGTCCTTGATGCCGATCGGGACGCCGTGCAGCGGCGGCAGCTCCTCGCCGGCAGCCACCGCGGCGTCGGCCCGGCCGGCCTGCTCGCGCGCCGCGTCCAGCGTGAGCGTCACGAAGGCACCGACCGAGGCGTCGAGCCGTTCGATCCGGGCGGCGTAGTGCTCGACCAGCTCGACCGCGCAGGTCTCACCGCGCCGTACGGCGTCGGCCTGGTCGAGCGCCGAGAAGTCATGCAGAGCGGTCATGCGGGCACGGTAGTGCGGCCGGGTCAGGCCGGTTCTTCCAGCGCCAGGTCCGGCCATGCGGGCTGTGCCGACCCGCCGACGGGCGGCGTTCCGTCCAAATAGGGCTGCCAGCGCGGGTCCATCCGCCGCGCCCCCACCACCCGCCACGCCGCACCGGTCGGCACGGCGGGTGTGGCCCGCAGTCGCCAACCCAGCTCGGCGATCCCGCGGTCGGCCTTCACGTGGTTGCAGCGCCCACAGGCCGACACGACGTTCTCCCAGGTGTGCGGTCCGCCCCGGCTCTTAGGGATCACGTGGTCCAGGCTGGTCGCGGTCGCGCCGCAGTAGACGCACCGCCCGCCGTCGCGGGCGAAGACCGCCTTGCGGGTCAGCGGCACCGTGACCCGGTAGGGCACCCGGACGAACCGGGCGAGCCGCACGACGGCGGGTACTGCCAGCACGGTGTGCTCGCTGTGCAGGACGCCCTCACCGGAGGCGACCGGGACCGCCTTGGCGGTGAGGATGAGCACCGCTGCCCGGCGACCCGACACCACGCACAGCGGTTCGTAGGTCGCGTTCAGCACCAGTGCTGCGGTGTCCGTGCTCGCCATGCGGCCCTCCTCCAGCAGGAGTCTGACCGACGGGGCTCCGATCCGCCACGAACTTGGCCGCACAGGCTTGCCTGCACAGCCCTCGTCCTACAGTCGGGTGATGCCTCTTTCCCTCATCGACCTGCTCCCGGACCCGGCGCAGTTGCCAAAGGATCCGCAAGGATTCTTCGAGCTGCTCCGCGACGAGTTGTCCTCGTGGGGCGCGGCCACGGTGCGCGTCGTGCTGATCGTCATCGTCGCGCTGATTCTGCGGGCGCTGGTCCACCGCGGGATCCGGCGGATCGTCTCGCGGGCGATCGCGAGCCCGACCGTGCCGGAGACCATCCGGCAGCGACTGATCGACCAGTCCCCGGCGATCGCCGCCGAGCGCCGACGGCAGCGGTCCGAGACGGTCGGCAGCGTGCTGCGCTCGGTGACCTCCGTCACCATCTTCGGGATCGCCTTCACCACGATCCTCGGCGAGCTCGGGGTGGACCTCGGCCCGATCATCGCCTCGGCCGGAATCCTCGGCCTCGCCGTCGGCTTCGGCGCGCAGAACCTGGTGAAGGACTTCCTCACCGGCATCTTCATGATCCTGGAGGATCAGTACGGCGTCGGTGACGCCATCGACGTCGGCGAGGCCAGCGGAATCGTGGAGGCGGTGGGGCTGCGCACCACCCGGCTGCGCAGCGTCGACGGCACCGTGTGGCACGTACGCAACGGTGAGATCGTGCGGGTGGGGAACATGAGCCAGGGCTGGTCGCGAGCGCTGCTGGACATCTCGGTCGGGTACGAGACCGACCTCGGCGCGGCGACCGCGTGCATCAAGTCGGTTGCCGACTCGGTCTGGAAGAACGACACGATCGGCGGTTCGATCCTGGAGGAGCCCGAGGTCTGGGGTGTCGAGGACCTCGGCATCGACGGCATCGCGATCCGCCTGGTCGTGAAGACCGCACCGCTGGAGCAGTGGAAGGTGTCGCGCCAGTTGCGGCGCCGGCTCAAGGATGCCTTCGATGCGGCCGGGATCGAGATCCCCTTCCCGCAGCGGTCGCTATGGCTGCGCACCGACCCCAAGTCGCCACCGGCGGTGGTGGCCCCCGAACCCGCGGAGGCGACCTCGCCGCAGGGGTAGGACACTGGCACGGTGAAGCCCGCGCCCCTGACCGCGCCCCTGACCGTGCTCGTCACCGGCGCCACCGGCTACATCGGCGGCCGGCTGGTGCCCCGGCTGCTGGACGAGGGGCATGTCGTACGCGCGATGACCCGCGACGCCGGGCGGCTGCGCGACGTCCCCTGGGCCGACCAGGTGACGATCGTGGAGGCCGACGCCCTCGGTGGCGACTCGCTCGGCGAGGCGCTGGCCGGTGTCGACGTCGCCTACTACCTCGTGCACTCGATCGGTGAAGGCGAGCAGTTCGAGGCGACCGACCGGCGGGCGGCGAAGGCGTTCGCCGCCGCCGCCGCGACCGCCGGAGTGCGCCGGATCGTCTACCTCGGCGGTCTCGTTCCCGTCGGTGAACAACTGTCGCCGCACCTCGCCTCGCGGGCCGAGGTCGGTCAGATCCTGCTCGACAGCGGCGTGCCGACCGTCGTCCTGCAGGCCGCGGTGATCCTCGGTAGCGGATCTGCCTCGTTCGAGATGATGCGCTACCTCACCGAGCGGCTGCCCGCCATGATCACGCCGAAGTGGGTGTCCAGCCGCATCCAGCCGATCTCGGTCGGTGACGTCCTGCACTACCTGGTTGGCTGCGCGACCCTGCCCCCCGAGGTGTCCCGCCGGTTCGACATCGGTGGGCCGGAGATCCTGACCTACCTGGAGATGATGCAGCGGTACGCCGTGGTGGCCGGGCTGCGCAGGCGGCTCATCATCCCGGTGCCCTTCCTCACGCCGCGATTGTCCGGCCACTGGGTGAACATCGTGACCCCGGTGCCGGCAGCGCTCGCCAAGCCGCTGGTGCGCTCGCTGGTGCACGAGGTCGTCTGCTCCGAGGACGACATCAAGCGCTACGTGCCCGACCCGCCGGAGGGGCTGCTCGGCTTCGAGGACTCGGTCCGCCGAGCACTGTCCCGGATCAAGCAGGCGGCGGTCGAGACCCGCTGGTCCTCCGCGGCCTGGCCGGGCGCCCCCTCCGACCCGCTGCCCAGCGACCCAGACTGGGCCGGCGGCTCGCTGTACGAAGACCTTCGGCAGCGCCAGGTCGACGCCGAGCCGCAGGACCTGTGGCGGGTGATCGAGGGCATCGGCGGAGAGCACGGGTGGTATTCCTTCCCACTCGCCTGGGCGGTACGTGGACAGCTGGACCGGCTGGTCGGCGGCGTCGGGCTGCGCCGGGGCCGCCGCGACCCGCACGAGCTCTACGTCGGTGAGGCGCTCGACTTCTGGCGGGTCGAGGAGATCGTCGAGGGCCGGCTGCTGCGGTTGCGGGCCGAGATGAAGCTGCCCGGGGCCGCCTGGCTCGAGCTCGGCATCGAGGTGGAGAACGGCACGACGATCCTGGTCCAGCGGGCGCTGTTCCATCCGCGGGGGCTGGCCGGGCAGGCCTACTGGTGGTCGGTCGCCCCGTTCCACGGCATCGTCTTCGGCGGGATGCTGGCCAACATCAGCGGGGCGGCACAGCGCATCACACACGCGCGGCGGCCGCCCGTACGATCGATGCTGTGACGAGCAGCCTGTACGACCGGGTCGGCGGTGAACCGGTGTTCCGCCAACTGGTGGGCGCCTTCTACGCCGGCGTCGCCATCGACCCCGTCCTGCGGCCGCTCTACCCCGAGGATCTCGGTCCGGCGCAGGACCGCCTGCGGATGTTCCTGGTGCAGTACTGGGGCGGGCCGCAGACCTACTCCGAGCAGCGCGGGCATCCCCGGCTGCGGATGCGGCACGTCGCCTGGCAGGTCGGCGAGCGAGAGCGCGACGCCTGGCTGGCTCTGATGCGGTCGGCTCTGGACGGGCTCGACCTCGCCGAGCCCGACCGGGCAGCGATCTGGGAACATGTCGAGCGGGCGGCGTACTCGCTGGTGAACCACCCACCCACGCAGGACAGCCTGCTGGCCTGACCGTAGGCTCGGGCCCACCTGTGCACGGGGGTGCACCGTTCGACAGGGGGGAGCGCTCCATGGTGGGCCTGGCTCGTGTTGTCCTGCGCCACAAAGCGCTCGTCGCCGTGTTCTGGATCGTCGTTATGCTGGCCGGCGGCGCCACGTCCGGGACGACCGTCGACCGGCTGACCTTCGACTTCTCGCTGCCCGGTCAGCAGGGCTTCGAGACCGAGAAGCAACTGCTCGAGACCTACGGCAGCGGCGCGGACGAAGGGGTGACGATCCTCGCCGTCACCGTCCCGTCCGGGACCACCGTCGCGGACGATCAGGCCGCGGTGGACGGCATATTCGAGTCGGTGCAGCAGAACTTTCCGCAGTACCGCGTGGCCTGGGCGGGCAACACCGATGCCGACGAGTTCATCACCGACGACGGTCGCACCGCGTACGGCGTAGTGGTGGACGAG
>JBBSUR010000063.1:0-12197 GCA_038234255.1 Mycobacteriales bacterium
GGGATAGCGCGCGAGGTGCTGCGGGCCAGTGGCCTGCGTCGGGTCCTGACCGGCCGCGACGCCTGAGCCCTGGTCGGCTGGGCGGCCGGGCGGCTGCGACGAGAACCCTCCACCTCGACGATCCACAAGCGGGTGTGTGCTTACCGGAACGCCAGGTCGGGCCGAACTGGAGGGTCCGCGTCGCAGCGATGCCGATATCGCGCGCGGTCGGCCCGTCAGGATCGCGCCAGAAGTGCGGCGGGCGGGCGAGCGGCCTGCGGGGATCGGCACTGGCCGGACCTTGGCCGTCCGGGTGCGTCGAGTGACCTGTTTTGGCCAGCCGATGGCGTGAAGTCCGCGGCGTAGGAGCCCTAAAGCGCGCGCCGGATACCGTCGAGACGGAAGCATGAACGAGCACGATCTGCAGCGCGCAGTCCGGGTGTCGGGCATGCGACGCGACGTGCTGCCCTCCTTCGAGCAGGTCGAGCGGCGTCGCTTCGAGTTGTGGATCCTGTCGACGGTGTTGCTGGTGGGGATGACCGTCGGCCTCGCGCTCCTGAGCATGTGGTCACCGGACGACATGCATAGGCTGCTGGCGCGCCCGAGTGTGCGCTACGGGGCCGTCGGCCTGGCGCTCGTGCTCAGCGCGTACTCGGTCGAGAAGGAGCGCAACCTGCGACGGGTGTCCGGCATGCTTTTCGACGAGCGGCTGCTCACCACCGCGCTGTCGAACCGATTGCACGAGATATCGACGCTGCTCGACGCCGGCCGGGCCGTCAACAGCACGCTGGACCTTGAAGGGGTGCTGGCCTCGATCCTCGCCGGAGCAACCGATCTCATGCCGGCGGGCAGCGGCTCGGTGATGCTCCTCGAGGGGACCGAGCTCGTCGTCGCCGCGGCCGTCGGCAACGACGGCGCGCTCGGTCACCGGATGGTCGTGGGCGACGGCATCGCCGGACACGTTGCCCGGACGAAGGAGCCGCTGTTGATCAACGGCCGGGCAACGGCGTCGCTGTTCCCCGGTCTCACGAAGCGGACCCAGGACGTCGGAAGTTCCTTGTGCGTGCCGCTCCTGGAACGGGGCGAGTTGGTCGGCGTACTCAGCCTGAACGCCGAGGGAACGAGTGAATTCTCCGAGTATGACCTGCGCGCCGTGTGCCTGTTCGCCGAGTAGGCCGCCGCGGCGATCGGCAAGGCGCGCCTGTACGCGCAGAGCCAGCAGCAGGCGCAGGAGCTCGCGTACTCCGCCACGCACGACGGGCTGACTGGGCTCGCCAACCGGACGGCGATGGAGGCCGGGGCCACCGGCCGCGAGACCGTGCTCTTCCTGGACCTCGACGGGTTCAAGGGGGTCAACGACGAGCTCGGACACGCCGCCGGTGACGAGGTGCTGGTGGTGGTGGCTCAGCGCATCCGCGCCCAGGTGTCGGCCCGGGACCTGGCGGCACGCTTCGGTGGTGACGAGTTCGCCGTGCTGCTGAGCGACGTCGCAGAGTCCGACATCGCCCTGGCGATCGCCCAGCGGATCATGAACGCCGTGTCGCAGCCGCTGACGGTCGAAGGGCAGACAGTGCAAATCTCGGGCAGCATCGGCGTCGCCATCCCCGAGTCTGGCGCCACGGAACTGGCGGTTCTGCTCCGCCAGGCCGACAAGGCGCTGTACGAGGCCAAGCGCGCCGGCAAGGCGTGCATCCGCCTCCATGAGCCGGCCGCCTGTCTGCGGGCCGGCCAGCGCGTCGCCACGGAGGCCGCGATACCGGAGCCACGCGACGTTTCCGCCGTCCTGGTCGGAGAATCCTGACATGACCGCGGCGCGGAAAGCCGGGTCGACACCGGACCGGCCGACCACCGTCGCGCCGCGGTGGGGTCTCGCGGAGCGGTTGGTCGGCGGGCCGCCCCCTCGCGGCGCGCCGTTGCTGCTGGTCGTCCTGCTCGGTCTGGAAGCCGCCGCCGTCCGCCAGCCCGGGTTCCTGCCGGCTGCGGTGGCCGCCGGTACGGCCCTCACGGTCCTCGCTGCCCTGTGGGTGTCCGGGCGCGGGGCTTATGCCTGGGTCGTCGTCGGCGCCCTCGTCCTGCTGCCCCTCCCGTTCTCCCCGGGCGGCGCGGCGGTGACGGTAGCCGCCGCCACGCTGTCGGTCGGCGGGGCAAGGCTGATCCGGTCCGTGGCCGGCTTCCTGACCGCGGCTCAGACCACGGCGCTGCGGCAGTACGGGGAGCGCGACGAGCTCGCGCGCCAGACCAGGGCTCAGCGCGAGCAGCTGGTCGGCCAGGTGCAGTACTGGTCCAGTCACGACCCGCTCACCGAGGTGCTGAATCGCGGTGCGCTGACCCGTCACCTGCACGACCTTGCCGCGAGCGGGACACCGACCGGCGTCCTGATCCTGTCTGCCGCCAGCTTCGCGGTGGTCAACGAAGAACTCGGTACCGACGTCGGGGACGAGTTGCTGGGTGCGCTCGCGAAGCGGCTGCGGGCGCGGGCGCGGGACACCGACCTGATCGCGCGGCTCGGCGGTGACGAGTTCGCCGTGGTGCTGTCCGGGGTCACCGCGGAGCACGCCGGGCCGGTCGCCGGCCGGCTGCTGCAGGTGCTGACCGACCCCTTCACCCTCGGATCGCACCTGGTGCCCCTGCATGCTCGCTGCGGGCTGGCCCTCGACGACGGCAGCTTCGTCCAGGGAGCGGGCGAGCTCCTGCGCCAAGCGTCGACCGCCGCCCGCTCCGCCAAGGTCGGTGGGGCCCTGAACGTGTTCAGCGCCTCGACCAAGGCCGAAGCCCAGCTGTCGCTGGCCTTGGAGGCCGATCTGCACCGGGCGCTGGCCTCCGACGAACTGTTCCTGCTGTACCAGCCCCTGGTGTCGACCAGGACCGGGCTGATCGAGTCGGTGGAGGCGCTCGTCCGTTGGCAGCACCCCGAGCGCGGCCTGGTCCCGCCGGATGCGTTCATCGCCGCCGCGGAGCGCAGCGGCCAGATCCTGGAGATCGGGCTTCGGGTGCTCGAACTGGCGCTGATACAACTGCGCGCCTGGGGCTCGGGTCCGGCGCCGACGTTGTCCGTCGCGGTCAACGTCTCCGCGCGCCAACTGGTGGAGCCGGGCTTCGTCGAGCAGGTGCGGTCGCTGGTGTGGGGGTCCGGAGTCGACCCGCAGCGGGTGATGCTGGAGCTGACCGAGAGCATGCTCGTCGAGGACTCCGAGGCCGCGATCGCCACGTTGTGGCAACTGCGCGGACTCGGTCTGCGCCTGGCCATCGACGACTTCGGCACGGGTTACTCCTCACTTGCCCGGCTGGGGGAGCTGCCGATCGACGAGATGAAGATCGACAAGTCCTTCGTGGACCGGCTCGGCGACGCACCGCACGACAGCACGGCGCTGGTGACCGCCGCGGTGGCGATGGGGCACGGCCTCGGGCTGATGGTCGTGGCCGAGGGCGTCGAGTGGCCGGCGCAGGCAGCGCAGCTGTCCGCGCTGGGCTGCGACCTGCTGCAGGGCTACCTGCTCGGCCGTCCCCAGTCGGCGAAGGACCTCACGCCTCAACTCGGACAGCGGCTGCTCGCCGAATCGACGGCGCTACCCGGTCCGCGCCTGTCCGGATCGGTGTCAACCGCCTCGCCGTAGGGAGGCTTCACGCCATGGGTGCGTGCTCGGCCGGCACCGTCTCCGCCGGCTTCGGCGGTGCCGGCGGCGTGCCGTCGCCGAACGGCCGCCCGCCGAGATCCTCGCGTCCGTGGGGCGTCAGCCACCCGGACAGGTCCGGTCCGGCGGGCACGATCCCCGTGGGATTGATGTCGCGATGCACCTGGTAGTAGTGCCGCTTGATGTGGTCGAAGTCGGTGGTGTCGCCGAAGCCGGGCGTCTGGAACAGGTCGCGTGCATAGGCCCACAGGACCGGCAGCTCGGTGAGCTTGTTCCGGTTGCACTTGAAGTGGCCGTGGTAGACCGCGTCGAAGCGGGCCAACGTGGTGAACAGCCGGACATCGGCCTCGGTGATCGTGTCGCCGACCAGGAAGCGCTGGGTCTCCAGACGTACGGACAGCCAGCCCAGCCGGTCGAACAGCCGGTCGTAGGCCTTCTCGTACGCCTTCTGGTCCCCGGCAAAGCCGCATCGGTAGACGCCGTTGTTCACGTCACGAAAGACCAAGGAGTTGACCTCGTCGATCTCCTCGCGGCGGTCCGCGGGATACAGCTCCGGCGCACCGTGGCGGTGATGGGCCGTCCATTCCAGCGACAGGTCCAGGGTGATCTGCGGGTAGTCGTTGGTGACCACCTCGCCGGTCGGGATGTCCACGATCGCGGGGACGGTGATCCCGCGGTCATAGTCGGGGAAGCGGGCGAAGAAGGCCTCCTGCAACCGTTCGATGCCGAGCACCGGATCCCGCCCGTCGGGGTCCAGGTCGAAGGTCCAGCTCCTCGCGTCGTGGGTCGGCCCCGTGATCCCCATCGACAGGGCGTCTTCGAGCCCGAGCAGCCGCCGGACGATGATGGAGCGGTTTGCCCACGGACAGGCTCGGCTGACCACGAGCCGGTAGCGCCCCGGCTCCACCGGGTAGCCGTCCCGCCCGTCCGCGGTGATCCGGGTGGCGATGTAACGCTGGTCGCGGGAGAACTCCCCGGTCGGGTTGATGTAGCTGCCGCCGGTGGCCTGTGACTGGGTCTGGGTCATGCCCGCCCTCGTTCCCCGATGCATCGGGATCAGTCACCGGGGCGGCTTGCCGCGCGGAGCTCACCCGGTCGCGTAGCGGTGGCTCTTCTCGCCGTGGCCAGCCGGACGGCTGCAGCTCTTGCCACCGATGTTGCGGTGGCCGCACAGCGCCCCGTCATCGGTAACGGCTGGAGTCCGGGGCCCGCCGGTGGGATCGGGCGGCTTCCCGCCACGGGCGTACTTCGCTTCGCGCAGCGCCCGCATGGCGTCGACCTTGCTCATGCGCTCAACCTACTGCGCAACGGCCGTCAAGTCCGAGTTCACAGGCCACAGACCGCGATGTCAGGCTTTCCTCGCCCGGCCCGGGACCGGACGATGCGAGGCATGACCGTTGCTGCCCGCCCCGTCGCCCGACTCAGCTCGCCCGGCGAGATCGTCGCCGTCGTCCCCGCCCTGTGTGGCTTCGTGCCGAAGGAGAGCCTCGTCGTCATCTCGCTGCGCGGTCCGCGCAAGCGGGTCGGGCTGACGATGCGCTTCGACCTCGAGTGGTGCCGGGACATCCCCACCGCTGCCGCGGAGGCGGCCCGGCGGCTGCGCACCGACGGCGCCACGCGGGCGGTGCTCGTCGTGCATTCCGAAGAGCCCGACGATGCCGCCCTCGCCTGGACGGCGCTGGTGCAGGCCGTCGAGGTCACCTGTGACTCGGCCCGCATCGACGTGACCGATGCGCTGCTCGTCCGAGCCGGCCGGTGGTGGTCCTATCAGTGCCGCGCCGACTGCTGCCCCGCCGAGGGCACGCCCGTCGACGTCGCCCCCACCGCCGCCGTACAGCTCGTGCAGGCGGAGGGGGTCCTCGACGGTCGTGCGGTCCTCGGCTCGCGTGCCGAGCTCGTGGCCTCGATCGCGCCGCCGGTGCTGGTGGCCGCCGTCTCGGCCCGCCAGCACCTCGACCGGGCCGTCGACTCCTGGCTGGACCGCTTCGCCCGGGAGGGCCGAGAAGGGGTGCGCAGCCATGGTCTGGCGGTGGCCCGGGCGGCGCTCGACCGCACCCTGTGTGCGGAGGGGCTCTCGCTGCCCGAGGCAGCGGAGCTTGCGATCGCCGTGCAAAACGTGCACGTCCGCGACGAGGTCGCGACCTGGGCCCTGACCCGGCATGACGCCCTGCTGTCGGCGCTGACGCAGACGGCCCGCCTGGTGGTGCCGCCCGACGACGCCGCCGTCTGTGCGCTGCTGGGCTGGGTGGCGTACGCGCAAGGCGACGGCGGGCTGGCCAACGTCGCGCTGGCCCGGGCGCTCACGAGCGTCCCGGACTACTCGCTCGCGCTGCTGCTGAGCGCGATGCTGCAGGGCCAGGTCCCGCCCCAGGACGTCCGAAAGCTGCTGCGCGACACCAGCCGGTTCCTGCGCCGGTGACCGGCGAGGTCAGTCCCGGCGGGCCACCATCAGCAGGTCGATCGCCACCCCGCCGACGTCGGGACGCAGCACCTCCTCGAGTCGCTCGACCACCAAGTCGGCGGCTCCGTCACGCATGCCCTGCTCGGTGTGCAGGTAGGCGGGATCGCGCGGCCCGCAGACCCCGTCGGTCAGGTTGCGCAGGGCGTGGCCGATCACGACGAGCCGGCCTCCCGGGGCGACCCAGCCGGCGACCCGCTGCAGGCCGGGCACCCCCAACTGGACGTAGGCGACCAGCACCAGGTCGGCCGGTGCCACAGGCGTCCACTGCCGAAGGTCGGCCACCACCCAGTCGACCTCGCTGGAGCGCGCCCGGCCCTGCTCGATGCCGACCGCGGAGAAGTCGACCCCGGTCACCTGCCAACCGAGGCCGGCCAGCCAGATCGCGTGCCGACCGGTGCCCGCCGCCAGGTCCAGGGCGCGCCCCGGCGGCAGGTCGGCCACCGCCGCGGCGACCGCCGGGCTCGGTTCGGTCAGCCAGGGACGCGCCGGATCGGCGTAGCGCTCGTCCCAGTGCTTCGCGTCGTGGGTCACGGCTGCGACGTACGCCCGAAACGATCCGGTCGGGCCGCTAGACCCCGAGCCGTTCCGAGGCCAACTTGGCTCCCTGCTCACGGGAGGTGATCTTCTGGAAGGCGATGTCACGCGCGAAGTCCGGTGAGCCGTGCCGGGGCTTGACGTCGATGCTGAACGGGCTGAAGCCGCAGTCGTCGGTCGCTCCGAGCTGGTCGGTCGGGATGTACTTCGACGCGGTCACGAGGTCGGTCGCGACTTGCTCAGCCGTCTCCACCTCCGGGTTGAGCGGGTCGATCACCCCGATGAACGCGACCTGCTTGACGCCGTTGGCGTCGGCCCGGATGTTCTCCCCGATCAGCCGGTAGACCCGCTCCTTGTCCGCCTCGCTGGCGAGTTGGATCAGGAAGTAGCCGGCGTTCATCTGGAACATCGACGGCAGCAGCTCGGCGTAGTCCACCTCGGCGCTGTGCACTGAGTCGCAGTCGCCGCCAGGGCAGGTGTGGACCCCGATGTTCGCCCGCTCCGCCGGCGTGAAGCGGTCGATCACCCGGTTGTTGAGCTCGATAAAGGTCTGCAGCAGGTCCTCGCCGGTCCACGGGTTGCGGGCGTCGCGCTTGTTCGCCAGCCGTCCCTCGGTGAAGTCGATCGAGACCCGCTCGGCGCCGGCCTCGAAGGCCTTGCGGATGTCCTTCTCCGCCTCGTCGCAGAGGTCGTCCAGGAACTGCTCGCGGCTGTAGCTCTCGAGTTCCTCCTTCAGCGGGTAGAGCAGGTAGAGCATCGACGGCGCGATGACAGCCTGCTTCATCGGTCCGGTGGCGTACGGCTTGGACTGCGCGAGCAGGTCCGCCGCGTACGTCTTGTAGCGGAACGGCCCACCGGTCAGGCGGGGCAGCTGCCGGTCGTGGCCGTCGTCGAAGATCGCGAAGTACTGACCGTCGCCGGCCAGGTTGTCGGCGAGACCGGTCCCGGCGAGGGTGTCGGCGAGCGGGTACGTGGCAAAGCTCGACGCCCGCTGCTCGCCGTCGGACACGATCGACGTCCCGGTTGCCTCCATGCGCTCGACGGAGTCCTTGGCGGCGGCGTCCTGCTCGGCGGTGAGCTGCTCCTTGGTGATCTCGCCCTTGTCGTAGGCCGCGATCGCCTCCTGCAGTTTCAGCGGGCGGGGCAGCGATCCGACGTTCTCGGTCGGGATGGGCATGCGTCACTCCAGTCGTCGCGGGGATGGGACTCGATCAGGGCTACACCAATCTCACTAAGGACCCTAAGGGCACGCCGAGAACGGTCGTCCACAGCTACGACCGTCAGCGGTCAGAGCGCACCGAAACCCACCCGATCTTGCCGAGGGCCGCGACGAGCTGCGCACCGGAGACGACTGGCTGCCGCTCGCTCAGGTTGGCAGCGAAAGCCACAATCCGTTCGGCGGAGGTCACCGCGCTGCGGGCAAACCGTCGGCGTTCACGCCAGTAGCAGTGACGGCGTTCACGCATCGGACCAGTGCGGTTGGTCGCGACGGGGCTCGAGGCTACGGTCGACGCATGGCGACGACGCTGCGCTTCGACGGCCTGACCAAGAGCTTCGGCACGACGCTCGCCGTGACCGACCTGACCGCCGCGGTGCATCCGGGACGCATCACGGCGTTCCTCGGGCCGAACGGCGCCGGCAAGACCACGACGCTGCGCATGCTGCTCGGGTTGATCCGCCCGACGTCGGGTTCGGCCAGCTTCGACGGCCGGCGCTATGACGAGCTCGCCGCACCGGTCCGAGAGGTGGGCACGCTGCTCGAGGCGACCGGGTTCCATCCGGGGCGTACGGCCCGCGACCATCTCCGGGTGCTGAGGACCGCGGCGGGGCTTGCAGCCAGCCGGCCGGACGAGGTGCTCGCTCTGGTGGGATTGACCGAAGCGGGGGGCCGCAAGGTCGGCGAGTTCTCGCTCGGCATGCGCCAGCGGCTCGGCCTGGCCGCCGCCCTGCTCGGCGATCCGCCGGTGCTCGTGCTGGATGAGCCGGCGAACGGGCTGGATCCGCAGGGGATCCGCTGGCTGCGCAGTTTCCTGCGCCACCTCGCCGGGCAGGGCCGGACCGTCCTGGTGTCCAGCCACGTGCTGTCCGAGGTCGAGCAGACCGCGGACGACGTGTTGGTGCTCCACCGGGGCCGGCTGCTGCGCTCGGGCACCTTGGCCGAACTCCAGGCCGAGAGCGCCGGCGGGACCTCGGTGCGCACGCCCGACGTCGAGCGGTTCCAGCAGCTGCTCGCCGCGGCGGGCCTGACCGGTCGACGGACCGGATTGCAGGAGCTGGTGGTCTCGGCGCCCGCGCCCGCCGTCGGCGAGGTCGCGGCCGCACACGGCGTGGTCCTGCACCAGCTGACCGAGCAGGTCGGCGGGCTCGAAGAGGTCTTCCTCGCCTTGACGGGGGAGAGCACGCCGACCGCCGACAGCGCGCCGACCGGCCAGAATTCGACAACCGGGAAGCCGTAGCCGTGACGAACCTGGTCCGCGCCGAACTGCTCAAGCTGCGCACTGTCCGGCTGCCACTGTGGCTGCTGGTCACCACGCTGGCTCTGGTGTTGCTCGGTGTGCTGGCCACCGTGCTGACCGCTGGGTTGGAGGGGGCGCCGCTGCGACGTGACGACCCCGAACTACTGGCCCGCGCCGTGGCCAGCGCCAGCGGAGGCAACATCATCGTGTTGATCCTCGGCATCCTCACGCTGACTCAGGAGTACCGCTTCGGCACTGCCACTCCCACGTTCCTCATCACTCCGAAGCGGGGCCGCATCCTCACCGCCAAGCTGCTCGCGGTCGCGATCGTGGGGCTGGTATTCGCTGTCGTCTCGGCGCTGTTCGCGCTCGCCGTCAGCTCGGCCGTGTTCCTGCTGCGCGATGGCCTGGTCGCCCGCTGGGACTCCGCGGTGCTGGAGGTCCTGCTCGGCGCCGTGCTGGTGATGGCGTTGTACGGGCCGATCGGTATCGCGGTCGGCGCTCTGGTGCGCAACCAGATCGCCGCCGTCGTCGGCGCGCTGGCCTGGACGTTCATCGTCGAGCAGCTGCTCGTGGCGCTGCTGCCGGACGTCGGTCGCTGGACGCCGGGCGGGGCGACCAGCGCCGTGCTCCAGATCGGCGACCTGGCCACCACCCGAGGTGAGCTGCTGCCGGTGTGGGGCGGTGCGCTGTTGCTCGTGGCGTACGCGGTCGTGCTGTCCGCGGTCGCCGCCCGGCTCACGCTGCGTCGCGATCTCAGCTGAGAGTGCGGCGCTGGCCGGACCTCAGTGCGAGTCGGACTTGCGGGGTGGCACGACGGAGGCCGGGGCGGAGCTGCCCGACCGCTTGTCGGCGCGCTTCTCCTTGATGGACTTGCCGACCTTCTTCACCTGGCGCTCGCGGGGCGACTTGTCAGCCATGGTCGGCTCCTCATCTCGGTCGGGACACTCGACGGCGGCTGCCACTGTCCTCGCCGGCTCCGCAACCGGCAAGCCGGCGACGCCCCCGACCCCGGAGACTCAGCCGCTGCCGGCCCAGCGCACGCCACGCAGGACCACCGAGCTCGGCCCGCGCAGCACCTCCAGGTCGGCGCGCGGATCGCTCGGGTAGACGACCAGGTCCGCCGGTCCGCCCTCGACCAGACCGCCCCGGCCCAGCCAGGCCCGCGCGTCCCAACTCGCCGCCGACAGCGCCACCGACGGCGGCAACCCCGCCCGGGCGAGCTCCAACACCTCCTCGGCGACCTGTCCGTGGCGAAGTGAGCCGCCCGCATCGGTGCCGGCGTAGAGCGGTACGCCCGCGTCGTAGGCCATCCGGACGGTGTCGTGGCGGCGGGCGTGCAAGTCGCGCAGGTGCGCGGCATAGACCGGGAACTTGGCCTCGGCGGCGGCGGCGATGTCGGGGAAGGTGGCGATGTTGATCAGCGTCGGGACGACCGCGACACCGCGCTGCGCGCACAGCGACGCCGTCTCCGGCGTCAGTCCGGTCCCGTGCTCGATCCCGTCGATCCCGGCGGCGAGCAGGTCGGGCAGGCACTCCGCCCCGAAGCAGTGCGCGGTCACCCGGGCGCCGGCGCCGTGGGCCGCGGCGATCGCCGCAGCCAGCTCGGACCGCGGCCAGCACGGGGCGAGATCGCCTGTCTCACGGTCGATCCAGTCACCGACGAGCTTGACCCAGCCGTCGCCGCGCGCCGCCTGGTGGGCCACGGCGGCGGGGAGCTGCTCGGGCTCGACCTCCTCGGCGTAGTGGCGGATGTAGCGCCGGGTCCGGGCCAGGTGCCGTCCAGCCCGCACCAGCACCGGAAGGTCGGCGCGCTCGTCGATCCAGCGGGTGTCGGCCGCCGAGCCGGCGTCGCGCAGCAGCAGCGCGCCGGCATCACGTTCGGTACGCGCCTGCTGCTCGGCGGTCGCCCGGTCGACCGCGCCGTCGGGTCCCAGACCGATGTGGCAGTGCGCGTCGACCAGCCCCGGCAGCACCCAGCCATCGATCGAGATGACCTCCCGGACGGTTGTCGGGCGGGTGAAGGTCAGCCGGCCGTCGAGTACCCACGCGGCGTCGACGACCTCGTCCGGCCCCACCAGCAGCGGTCCACGCAGGTGCAGCACAGTGCTGGTGGGCATTTCGGTCATGCGGCTCTTCTTCCCGTCGGCTCAGGCACTGTCGTGGCGCTCCCGCCGCACGGTCGCTTTGCGTCCCTTGATCAGCGTGCCGCGCAGGGCGGCGATCACCTCGTCGGCGGCGGTCAGCGGGATCTCCACCAGGGCGAAGCGGTCGGAGATCTCGATAGCGCCGATGTCGCGTCCGGACAGGCTCGACTCACCGGTGATCGCGCCGACGAGGTCCTGCGGCCGGATGCCGGCGCTGCGACCCATGCCGACGTAGAGCCGGGTCGTGGCCGGCTTCGGGCCCCGCCCCGGCGGGCCGCCCTTGCTCCGGGGGGCCGAGGCAGCCGAGGACACCGGAGCCTGCGGGATGTCGACCTCATCGGTCTCGACGCCGCCCGCCTCGTGGGCCAACTTCACCGCTGCCAGCGCGACATCCATCATGTCGAACTCGTCGGTCAGCGTCTCTACCACGCCGCGGAACTGGTCGAACGAGTCGGCGAGCAGGCTCTCGCGCAGGGCGACCCGGGTCAGCTCCAGCCGACGCGACCTCAGATCCGCCACGGTAGGGAGCTTCTCGACCGCGATGCGCTGCCCGGTGAGCCGTTCGATCTGTTGGAGCATGCGGTGCTCGCGCGGCTCGGCCAGCGTGATGGCGACGCCCTCGCGCCCGGCCCGCCCGACCCGGCCAATCCGGTGGACGTACGCCTCGGCAGCCGAGGGCACGTTGTAGTTCACGACGTGCGTGAGTTGGTCGACGTCGAGCCCGCGGGCCGCCACGTCGGTCGCGACCAAGAGGTCGGTGGTGCCGGCGCGCAGCCGGGCCATCACCCGGTCGCGCTGCTCTTGGGTCAGCCCGCCGTGCAGCGCCTCCGCGCGGTAGCCGCGCCCGTTGAGCGTCTGGGTGAGCGTGTCGACCTCCGCGCGGGTACGGCAGAAGACCAGCGCCGACTCGGGCGCCTCGACGTCCAGCACCCGACCCAGGGCGGCCGACTTGTGCGCCCGCGCCACGACGTAGGCGCTCTGTCGCACC
>JBBSUR010000064.1:0-12046 GCA_038234255.1 Mycobacteriales bacterium
ACCGGACCGCCGAGCGGCGGCGGGCGGCTGGGCCGTGCGTGCGCCGATCGGCCCGATGCGCGGCGTTGCGTCACGGATCGCAGTCGCTTCCGCTTCCACTGCCACCTCGCGACGGAGACGCTCTCCGAGTGCTTTACGCCGCCGGTAGCCGGTCGACCGCCACGCACCAGCCAGCGTCGTCCGTCCACGGCGCACCGTCCCAGGTGGCGTACCGCTCGACCGGCTCCAGGCCGGCCCGGCGCGCCAACTCGTCGTACGCCGAACGAGGCATCCGGTCGGTGCGCCATCCGCACACGAACAACCCGTCTGGACGCAGGTGGAGGGCGCAGCGCCGAAGCGCCTCACCTTCCGTGCCGGGGGCGAGGAAGACGAGCACGTTGCCCGCCATCACCACGACGTGGAACTGCTCGTCCAGATCCAACTCCGCCAGGTCGCCCGGGACCCAGCGCAGCTCCGGTGCCTCGGCGCGGGCCACGTCGAGCATGGAGGTGTCGCTGTCGACGCCCACCACGTCGAAGCCGCGGCGGGCGAGCTCGCGCGCCACCCGACCCGTACCGCAGCCCGCATCCAGGACCCGGGCAACAGGCTCCGAACGTCCGCCGAGCAGCCGGTCGACGAACGCTGCCTCGCCGTGCACGTCCGCACCCGAGGCGGCCAGGTCGCGAAAGGTCTTCTCGTAGGCCGGTCCCCGCGCGCCACCGGTCTCCTGAGTCCATCGATTCACCGCATCAGTGTGCCGGTTCACATCGGCGAAACATTTGTGCACGTTCTGGAACACAGCCGAAACCGGCCCGGACCGGTCGGGAAACGTGGACTCGCCATTCTCCTCGCTAGCCCCGCGACCCCGACGTAAGAGAACTCTGAGGAGACCTATGGACACCGTCGTCAACGGTGCGAGCACCGGTTGGGTCCTGACCAGCGCCGCACTGGTGCTGCTCATGACCCCCGGCCTGGCGCTCTTCTACGGGGGCATGACGCGCGGCAAGGGCGTCCTCAACATGCTCATGATGAGTTTCACGGCGCTGGGCCTGGTCAGTGTCATGTGGGTGCTGTACGGCTACGCCATCGCCTTCGGTGAGAGCCGCGGCGGCCTGTTCGGGTTCAGCTCCGGACTGCTGGGCCTGGAGGACCTGGTCCGCGGAGTCACCGTCGACCAGGCCGAGGGCGGCGTGGTGAACACCTTCGGACTTCCCGATCTTGCGTTCTCGGGCTTCCAGATGATGTTCGCTGTCATCACCGTGGCGCTGATCAGCGGAGCCATCGCCGACCGGATGAAGTTCGGCGCCTGGGTCGCGTTCGTCGTCCTGTGGAGCACGGCGGTGTACTTCCCGGTCGCGCACTGGGTGTTCGCGTTCGGCGTGGTCGAGGACGGCGGGCAAGGCGCCGGCGCCTCGGCGGGGTCATTCGCCGCAGACAGCGGCGGATGGATCGTCAACCGCCTGGGCGCCATCGACTTCGCCGGCGGTACGGCGGTGCACATCAACGCCGGTGCAGCAGCCCTGGCGCTGATCCTGGTGCTCGGCAAGCGCCGCGGCTTCGGACGAGAGCCGATGCGGCCGCACAACTTGCCGCTCGTGATGCTCGGCGCGGGATTGCTGTGGTTCGGCTGGTTCGGCTTCAACGCCGGCTCCGCCCTGGCCCCGAACGGCCTGGCCTCGCTCGCCTTCGTCAATACCCAGGCGGCCACCGCAGCCGCGCTGTTGGCCTGGATCGGCACCGAGCGACTGCGCGACGGGCACGCGACGACCCTCGGTGCAGCGTCCGGCGCCGTCGCCGGTCTGGTCGCCATCACCCCGGCCTGCGCCGCGGTCACCCCACCGTTCGCCATCATCATCGGACTCGTCGCCGGCGGCGCCTGCTGCATCGCGGTGACGCTCAAGCACCGGCTGGGCTACGACGACTCGCTCGATGTCGTCGGGGTACACCTCGTCGGCGGCCTGGTCGGCACACTGATGATCGGCATGGTCGCCGACGAGGAGTTCGCGGCCGGCTCCAACGGTCTGCTCCTCGGTGGCGGGCTCGACCTGCTCGGACGCCAGGCGATCGCCGCCTTCTCCGTCCTGGCCTACTCCTTCGTCATCACGCTCGGGATCGCCTACCTGATCAAGGTGACGATCGGGCTGCGGGTCACCGAGGAGGAAGAGGTGACCGGCATCGATCAGAGCGTGCATGCCGAGACGGCGTACGAGCTGATGGGCGGTCTGGCGGGCAACTCGAGCGCCGGCTCCTCGGCGGCCCGGCCGCCGGCCGACGCCGTCGCCTCGACGCGGATGTCCCCGACGCAGACCGAGGCGGTGCCCTCATGAGACTGGTGACCGGGATCATCAAGCCGTTCAAGCTCGACGACGTCAAGATCGCCTTGGAATCCTTCGGGGTGCACGGGATGACCGTCAGCGAGGTGCAGGGCTTCGGCCGTCAGCGCGGGCACACCGAGGTCTACCGCGGCGCTGAGTACGCCGTGGCCTTCGTGCCGAAGGTGCGCGTCGAGGTGCTCGTCGACGCCGCCGACGCCGCGGACGTGGTCGAGGTCATCGCCAAGTCAGCGCAGACAGGATCGATCGGTGATGGCAAGGTCTGGAGTACGCCGGTCGATGAGGTCGTCCGAATCCGCACCGGGGAGAGGGGGGTCGAAGCCCTGTGAGGCTCGTGACCGCGGTGGTCAAACCGTTCAAGCTCGACGATGTCAAGACGGCCCTGGAGGCCATCGGCATCCAGGGGATGACCGTGAGCGAGGTGCAGGGCTTCGGTCGCCAGCGCGGGCACACCGAGGTCTACCGCGGCGCGGAATACACCGTGGCCTTCGTTCCCAAGGTGAAGATCGAGGTCCTGGTCGACAACGCGGATGCCACCCGCGTCGTCGACGCGGTCGTCGCCGCGGCGAGCACCGGTTCGATCGGTGACGGCAAGGTCTGGTCGACGCTGGTGGAGGACGTGGTCCGGGTACGCACCGGCGAGCGCGGCGCCGAAGCGCTCTGAGCTCCTTGGGCGATGCACGCGGCGCCCTGCTCGCCCGGACCGACCTCACCGGCGTCGACCTGCGGACCGCGCTGGGGCAGATGTACGACGCCGAGCTCGCCCGCCTGCTGGGCGAGCCGGGACGCGGCCTGGCACTGGTCGCCGTCGGGGGGCTGGGCCGCCGGGAACTGGTCCCCGGCAGCGACCTCGACCTGATCCTCGTCCATGCGTCTCACCCGAAGGTCGCCGCCGTCGCCGACGCGCTGTGGTACCCGCTGTGGGACTCCGGCATCGGGCTGGACCACTCCGTGCGCACGGTGGACGAGGCCCTCACCGTCGCCGCCGGGGACCTCAAGGCGGCGCTCGGCCTGCTCGACGTGCGGCACATCGCCGGCGACGCCGCGCTTAGCGCCGACCTGCTGACCCGCACCCGGGCCGCCTGGCGGCTCCGCGCCCGGACCCGGCTGCCGGAGCTGCGGGAGGCGGAGCGCGAGCGAGCCCGAGCACACGGCGAAGTGGCCTTCCTGCTCGAGCCGGACCTGAAGAGCGCCCGCGGCGGAATCCGGGACGTCCACGCCCTGCAGGCGCTCGCCGCGGCGCAGGTGGCCGACCCCCCCGGCGCACCGGTGCAGGCGGCGCTCGCGCTGCTGCTCGACGTCCGGGGGGAGCTGCACCGGCGCACCCTCGGCGCCGGTCGCCGGGTCGTCGACCGGCTCCTGCTCCAGGAGCAGGACGCCGTCGCCGCGGCCCTGTCCTACCCCGATGCGGACGCGCTGATGGGCGCCGTCTCCGATGCGGCGCGCACGGTCGCCTACGCCGGCGACACCACCTGGCGGCGGGTGCTGCGCGCACCGGCGCGGCGGCGGCTGCTGTCCGGTCGGGAGGGGCTACGGAGCCGGGCGGTAACGGCGCGGCGGCCGCTCGCCGACGACGTGGTCGAGCAGGACGGCGAGGCCGTTCTCGCCCGCGACGCGAACCCCGCCACCGACCCCACGCTTATCCTGCGGGTTGCTGCCGCCGCGGCAGCAGCGGACCTGCCGATCGCTCCGCACACCCTGACCCGGCTCGCCGGGCAGTGCCCACCGCTGCCGGTGCCCTGGCCGCCCGCGGCACTGCAGGCGCTGGTGCGCCTGCTCGCCGCCGGTCCGCCGGCCGTGTCCGTGCTGGAGGCCCTGGACCAGGCCGGCCTGCTGGTGGCGATGCTGCCCGAGTGGGCGACGGTGCGCAGCAAGCCGCAACGCAACAGCTACCACCGGTTCACCGTAGACCGGCATCTCATCGAGGCCGCCGCGGCCGCCGCCACCCTCACCCGGCGGGTGACGCGGCCGGATCTGCTTCTGCTCGGCGCGCTGCTGCACGACATCGGCAAGGGGCTGCCCGGTGACCACACCGTCGTCGGCATGGAGGTGGTCGCCGAGCTGGCCCCGCGGCTGGGTCTGCCGCTGCACGATGTCGAGGTGCTGGTCGCGATGGTCGAGCACCACCTGCTGCTGCCCGACGTCGCCACCCGTCGCGACCTCTGCGATCCGGCGACCCCGGGCGCTGTCGCCGCGGCAGTGGGCACCACCGAGTTGCTGGAGCTGCTGCACGCGTTGACCGAGGCCGACGCGGCGGCGACCGGCCCGGCGGCCTGGTCGACGTGGAAGTCCGGCCTCATCGCCGAACTGGTGCACCGCACCGCCGCCCTGCTGGCCGGCGCTGCCCCCCCGCCTCGAGCGCCGCTCGCCGACTGGCAGGAGCGGCTCGTCGAGCAGGGCGGGCCGCTGCTCGAGGCCCGCGACGACGAGGTGACGGTCGTGGCCCCGGACCGCCCTGGGCTGCTCGCAATGACCGCCGGAGTGCTTGCGCTGCACCGGCTCGATGTGCGCTCGGCAGCGGTGCTCTCCCGCGGCACGACGGCGATCACGGTGTGCCGGGTCGCTCCCCGCTTCGGTGCGCTGCCGGACTGGACCGTGGTCCAGGGCGACCTGCGACGCGCGCTCGACGGCGCCCTGGACCTGGACGCGGTGCTGAGGGGGCGCGAGGCGGCGTACACTGAGCGTTCCACGCTGCGGCCCGCGCCGCCGACCGTACGATTCGTCGATGACGCCTCGGAGCGCGCGACGGTCGTCGAGGTACACGCGGCCGACGCCATGGGCGTCCTGCGTCGCATCACCGGCGCGCTGGCGTCCACCGGGCTCGACGTGCGCACGGCGCACATCTCGACCCTGGGCGCCGACGTGGTCGACGCCTTCTACGTGCTCGACACGAACGGGAACAAGCTCACGGACGATGATGTGCGCAGCCGCGTCGCGGACACCGTCCTCGCCGCACTAGGCCAAGAGAGGTAATCGATGTCGCAGGACGTTGGGAACGGTCCGAAGGTCTGTCTCGTGGGCACCGCGCCGCCGCGCCGCTGCGGCATCGCCACCTTCACCGGCGACCTGCGCCGCGCGCTCGTCCAGGACGCACCCGACGCCTCCGCGGTGCAGCTGGCCATGACCGACGCCTGCGGCAGCTACGACTACGGGCCGGAGGTCGTCTTCGAGATCCAGGCGGCCGAGCGGAAGGACTACCTGACGGCTGCGGAGTTCATCGACCAGAGCGACGTCGACGTCGTGTGCCTGCAGCACGAGTTCGGCATCTTCGGCGGTCCCGCCGGCCACTACGTCGACGACCTGCTGGACCACCTGAAGGCGCCGGTCGTGACCACCCTGCACACCGTGGTGGCGGCACCCTCGTCCGAGCTGCGCGCCGCCACCCGCCGGCTCGCCGACCGCTCGGACGTGCTGGTCGTGCTCGCCGAGACCGCGGTGCAGCTACTGGAGGACGGCTGCGGCATCGACCCGTCTCGGGTGCGGGTCATCCCGCACGGTGTGCCCGATGCTCCCGAGATCGAGCAGGACGCCGCCAAGGAGGCGATCGGCGCGACCGGTCGCACCGTGCTGCTCACCTTCGGCCTGCTCGGCCCGTCCAAGGGCATCGAGGTCGTGATCGAGGCGCTCCCGGCCCTGGTGCAGGAGCACCCTGAGGTCCTCTACGTCGTGCTGGGCGCGACCCATCCGCACGTCCTGCGCGACCACGGCGATGTCTACCGCGAGTCTATCGAGAAGCGCGTACGGGAGTTGGACCTGCAGGAGCACGTCCTGCTGGTGGACCGCTACGTCGAGCTCGACGAACTCTGCCGCTACCTGTCCGCCAGCGACGTCTACCTCACGCCCTACCACGGTACTGACCAGATCGTCAGCGGCACGCTGGCCTACGCGGTCGGCCTCGGCTGCGCCGTGGTGTCGACGCCGTACCCCTACGCGTGTGAGCTGCTCGCGGAGGGCCGCGGCGAGTTGGTCCCCTTCGCGGACTCCCCGGCGCTCGCGGCGTCCCTCACCGACCTGCTCCATGACGACGATCGGCGCGCCGACATGCGGCGGCTGGCCCGCGAGCACGGTGTCTCCATGAAGTGGCCGGCGGTGGCGCAGGCCTACCGCGCCTTGTTCGCCGAGGTCGCCGCCACGCACGAGCAGCGGGCCGCCCCGTGGGTCGAGATGCCCTTGCCAGCGCCGTGCTTCGACCACCTGCGGGCACTGACCGACGACGTCGGGGTCTTCCAGCACGCCCGGCACGCCGTTCCCACCCGGGAGCACGGCTACTGCACCGACGACATCGGGCGGGCGCTGGCGACCGCAGTCGAGGGAGCCGCCCGCTACGACGACCCGGTCGCCGCCGCACTCGTGCCCGGCTACCTCAGCTTCCTGCTCGACGCGCAGCTGCCGACCGGCCACTTCGCCAACCTGTTCACCTACGACCGGCGCTTCCTCGACGACTCGGCGAGTGAGGACACCCTCGGCCAGGCCCTGTGGGGGCTCGGTGTCACGGTGTCGCTCGGGCCGGACGAGGGGTCGCGAGCGCTGGCCGCCGACCTGTTCGCCCGGGCGCTGCCCCCCGCCGCCGACCTGCACGCCACCAAGGCGGTGGCGTACGCGATGACCGGCCTGCACGCCTACCTCGAGCGCTACCCCGGGGCGCTCGAAGCCCGGCGGTTGCTGGGACTGCTGGCCGACCGGCAGCTGGCCCGGCTCGACGACACCGGACGGCCAGGCTGGGTCTGGTTCGAGGACGCGCTGACCTACGGCAACGCGGCGGTCCCCGGAGCGCTCCTGCGGGCCGGGCAGGCGTTCGAGGAGAAAAGGTGGCTGGACGCCGGGATCACCACCCTCGACTTCCTGCTCGCCCAGACCTTCCACGACGGCCGGTTCGACTTCGTCGGCAACGAGGGCTGGCAGCCCCGCGACGGCGAGCGCACGACGTACGGCCAGCAGCCCATCGAGGCAGGGCTCACGGCCCGCGCCTGCGTGGCCGCCCACGAAGTCACCGGGGACGCCGCCTACCTCGATTACGCGCGGGCCGCGGTCGCCTGGCTGCTGGGACGCAACCGACTCGGCGTGCCGCTCTACGACGCGGCCACGGGTCGCTGCGCCGACGGCCTGGACCGGCACGGCGCCAGCGGCAACGCCGGCGCCGAGTCGACCATCTGCGCGCTCATGGGCCTGTTGGCGCTGCCGGTGCCCGATGCCGCGCGACCGCTCGGGAACTGACCGCAGTGCGGGTGGCCATGCTCGCCCCGATCGCGTGGCGGGTGCCGCCGCGGCACTACGGGCCGTGGGAGCTGGTCGTGTCGCGGCTGACCGAGGGCTTGGTCGCCCGCGGCGTGGACGTGACGCTGTTCGCCACCGCCGACTCGGTCACCTCCGCGACCCTCGCGGCGGTCGTGCCGCGGCCGTACGAGGAGGATCGCGACGCCGACGCCAAGGTGGCCGAGTGCCTGCACATCGCGGCTGCCTTCGAGCGCGCCGACGAGTTCGACGTGCTGCACAACCACTTCGACTTCCTGCCGTTGAGCTACAGCCGTCTGGTGGACACCCCCGTCGTGTCGACGATCCACGGTTTCTCCTCCGAACGGATCGTCCCGGTCTACCGCCGGTACGACGACCGGGTCGCCTATGTCGCGATCAGCGACGCCGACCGGCACCCGGATCTGACCTACGCCGCCACGGTGCACCACGGCATACCGGTCGAGGAGGTACCGCTCGGGTCGGGTAGCTCGGACGGGACGCTGGTCTTTCTCGGGCGCATCCACCCGGACAAGGGGACCGCCGAGGCGATCGAGGTGGCCCGCCGGGCCGGACGGCCGCTGGTGCTCGCCGGCATCGTGCAGGACCAGGCGTACTTCGAGGCGCAGGTGCGGCCGCACGTCGACGACGACCGGGTCCGCTTCCTCGGCCCGGTGGGCCCCGAGGAGCGCGACGAGGTTCTCGGCGCCGCAGACGCGCTGCTGCACCTCGTGAACTTCGCCGAGCCGTTCGGGCTGTCGATGGTCGAGGCCATGGCCTGCGGGACCCCGGTGATCGCGACGCCGCTCGGCGCGGTGCCGGAGGTGGTGGCCGACGGCCGTACCGGCTTCCTCGTGCGGGACGTCGACGCGGCGGTGGCAGCGGTCGGGCGGCTCGGGGAGCTCGACCGGGCCGGTTGCCGAGCGCACGTCCAGCAGCACTTCAGCGTCGACCGCATGGTCGAGGGATATCTCGCGGTCTACGAGAAGCTCTGCCGCTGAGCCGGTCTCACGGGCTGACCGGGTGTGCGAGCAGCGCCTCAAGCAGTTCCGCGACGGGCATCGTCGCTATTCGGGTCTGTTGGTCGGAAGCGCCGTAGGGGAGCACGAGGTGGTCGCCGTGCAGCATTGCCCCGCAGGAGTAGACGACGTTCGGCACATAGCCGTCCCGCTCCTCGGGCGAGGCCTCCAGGATCGGCTCGGGCAGGTCGGCGAGGACGCGCTCCGGATGCTCGAGGTCGAGCAGCATCGCGCCGATCCGGTAGGTGCGCATCGGGCCGACGCCGTGGGTGAGCACCAGCCAGCCGTCCTCAGTCTCCAGCGGCGAGCCGCAGTTGCCCATCTGGATGGCCTCCCAGGCGTGTTGCGGTCGGCGCAGCACGTGCGACGGCGTCTGCCAGGACCGGGGGTCGGGGGACCGGAGCAGGTGGATGTTCTCGCGGTCCGGCCTCGACAGCGCGACGTAGTTGCCGTCGATCCGGCGCGGGAACAGCGCCATCCCCTTGTTCTGGGCGCTGCGACCGGCCAGCGTCGAGATCTTGAAGCAGGCGAAGTCGCCGGTCTCGATGAGCTGCGGCAGGATCTGGAAACCGTCGTACGCGGTGTAGGTCGCGTAGTAGGTGGTGGAGCCGTCCTCGTAGCCGAACCGGACGAAGCGGGCGTCCTCCATGCCCCTGCTCTCGAACGGTCCCTCCGGCCAGATCAGCCGTTCGTACAGCGCCGTTGCTGCCGGGTCGAAGTCGAGCAGGTAGTTCGACGCCGCCAGCCAGCGCATCAACTGCACGCTCTCGTGCACCAGCGCCCGTGGCTGGTCGTCGAGCACCGCGATGGCGCTCTCGAGCGCCGCGCTGTCGAACTCCTCCGTCAGGCACTCGAGCACCGGTGTCGTGCAGCTGAGGTCGGCGCCCAGTTCGAGCAGTTTGTCGGCGAAGTGGGCGCGCTCGTACACCGCGCCGAGTCGCTCGCCGGTCTCGGCGTGCGGCCCGACCGGGTCCATCGCGACTCCGCCGTGCTCGTCCACCGTGCCGGTCTGGAAGGTGATCGAGGAGATGTGGCCCTCGCCGATCGCCCGCAGGCTGAGCAGGAAGCGGCAGCTACCGGCCGGGACGCCGGTCTGGTCGGGCGCCCGCACCATCGAGGGGTTGGTCAGGGCGGCAGCCTGGAAGGCGTGCTCCTGCGTCAGGTAGGCACCGACGAGGCGGCGCCGGTCGTCGTCGCTGCCGCCGAGCAGGTGCGCCACCCGCTCGGCGTTCCGGCTGAGCATCGCGCCGAGCGCCCGGTGGCGAGAGTCGAAGCGACGCTCGACGTCGGCCAGCTCCGCCCGCACCTCGTCCCCAGACAGCCTGAGAACCCGTCGCACGATGCCGGCGAGGCGGGGCTCGCCTTCGGCCGCCGGGTCGTCGCCCGGGACGTGCGGCCGGCCGAGCACCCGCTGGCTGTCGGGCCGCAGGACGACGTCGGTCCGATGGACGGTGGGCCGGCGTACCGACGACTTTTGCACCGGGAGAAGGTACGCGACGTCGCGTGCGCCGCGACTAGGCTGCCAGAACTGCTCCCGACCCCCTGAGGCCGCATGTTCGACACGCTGTCCGACCGGCTCGACAAGGTCTTCACCTCGCTGCGCGGCAAGGGACGGCTGTCCGACGCCGACATCGACGCCACCGCCCGGGAGATCCGGATCGCGCTGCTCGAAGCCGATGTGGCGCTGCCCGTGGTCAAGGCCTTCATCGCCGCGGTCAAGGAGCGCTCGCGTGGCGCGGAAGTCAGCCAGGCGCTCAACCCGGCTCAGCAGGTCGTCAAGATCGTCAACGAGGAGCTCGTGGGGATCCTCGGCGGCGAGACCCGGCTGCTGCGCTACGCCAAGACCGCGCCGACGGTGATCATGCTGGCCGGCCTGCAAGGGGCCGGCAAGACCACGCTCGCCGGCAAGCTCGCGAAGCACCTCAAGGGCTTGGGCCACGCCCCGCTGCTGGTCGCCTGCGACCTGCAGCGCCCCAACGCGGTGCAGCAGCTGCAGGTCGTTGGCGGACAGGCCGGCGCCGACGTCTACGCGCCCTACCCGGGCAGCGGCGTCGGGGACCCGGTCGACGCGGCCCGTACGGCGATCGAGCACGCCCGCCGGATGCACTACGACGTGGTGGTCGTGGACACCGCCGGCCGGCTCGGTATCGACGCCGAGCTCATGCAGCAGGCCGCCGACATCCGCGACGCCGTCCAGCCCGACGAGGTGCTGTTCGTCGTCGACGCGATGATCGGCCAGGACGCGGTGGTCACCGCGCAGGCGTTCCAGGACGGGGTCGGCTTCACCGGCGTCGTGCTCACCAAGCTCGACGGTGACGCCCGCGGTGGGGCGGCGCTGTCCGTACGCCATCTGACCGGCGCACCGATCCTGTTCGCCTCCACCGGGGAGAAGCTCGGCGACTTCGACGTCTTCCACCCCGAACGGATGGCTTCGCGCATCCTCGGCATGGGTGACGTGCTGACGCTGATCGAGCAGGCCGAGCAGCACTTCGACGCGGACCAGGCCGAGCGGATGGCCGGCAAGCTCGCCAGCGGGGAGAACTTCGACCTCGAGGACTTCCTCGAGCAGATGGTGCAGGTCAAGAAGATGGGCTCGATCACGAGCCTGCTCGGCATGCTGCCCGGCATGGGTTCGATGAAGGAGGCCCTGGAGCAGGTCAAGGACTCCGACCTGGACCGGATCGCCGCCATCATCCGTTCGATGACCCCCCAGGAGCGGCGTACGCCCAAACTGCTCAACGGCTCGCGCCGGATGCGGATCGCGAAGGGGTCCGGGGTCAGCGTGAGCGAGGTGAACAACCTCGTCGACCGCTTCTACGAGGCGCAGAAGATGATGAAGCAGATGGGTGGGATGCCGGGCATGCCGGGGATGGGCCGCAAGGCGCAGCGTTCGGCCAAGAAAGGCCAGCAGCAGGGCAAGAAGGGCAAGAAGGGGCCGGGCCGGGCCGGCGGCGGTCCGAGCAAGCAGGCGATAGCGGGTCAGGGCACCGGCAAGGGCACCGGCAAGGGCGCCGCGCAGGGACTACCGCCGTTGCCGCAGGGCTTGCCGCAACTGCCGAACGGCCTGCCGCAGCCGCCGAACGGCGCGCCTCACCGGGGCACGAATTTTCCGGACGCGCCCGACGCGCCGGACCCCTTCGGCCTGCGCCGCCCGCGCTGAGGCGGCACTCTGACTGCGACGGGTCAGCGCCGCGACCGCGACCGCGCCGCCGGCGACGGCCGTGCGCAGCGGTTCTGGCACACTGGTGGGCGAGCCATCGCCGTACGACGGCCCTCTACCCGTCGCCGGCGTGTCCGCACACCGTTGCCGGCCGCGCACCCCCACGCGCAGCACCGGCGGCCAACCCCCTTCACACGACCGGAGTTCCTACACCCGTGGCAGTCAAGATCAAGCTCATGCGGCTCGGCAAGATGCGCGCGCCGTACTACCGCATCGTCGTCGCCGACGCCCGCACCAAGCGTGAGGGCCGCGTCATCGAGACGATC
>JBBSUR010000065.1:0-12015 GCA_038234255.1 Mycobacteriales bacterium
GATGCAGGTCGACGGCATGGCCACGCTGCTGCCCTTCCATCGCAAGGTGGTGCGCGACCAGGCGTTCGTCAGCGAGCCGTTCACGGTGCACAACCGCTGGATCGAGACCGAGTTCGTCAACGACCTGCCGCCCTACACCGGCACGGAGCCGGACGCCGCGGCCGACGAACCACGCGAGACGGTCTTGGTGGAGGTCGGCGGACGCCGGCTGGAGGTCCGCCTCCCGGCCGGGCTCAGTGCCGGCATGATTCGGGCCGGCAGGAAGAGCGCCGGCCCGAAGCGTTCCGTGCCGCGTACCGCAGGGGCCACCGCCTCCGGCAACAGCCTGACCTCGCCGATGCAAGGCACCATCGTGAAGGTCGCCGTCCGGGACGGCGACATCGTCGAGGCGGGTCAGCTCGTCGTGGTGCTGGAGGCCATGAAGATGGAACAGCCGATCACCGCCCACCGGGCCGGCACCGTCTCGGGGCTGTCGGCCGCGGTCGGCGAGGTCGTCACCAGCGGCGCCACGCTCTGCGCCATCGGCGACTGAACCACCGGCCGCTCAGTCCGTCAGTCCGAGCATCCCCCCGGTCGAACCCGGGTCAGCGGCGACCTCGGGCCACACCTGCTCGGCAGGAACCGTCAGCGGCGGTGCCTGCGGCACCGACTGCGCCGTCGCGGAGCTTCGAAGGCTCAGCGCCGAGACGCTGTCCGCCTCCCCCGGATCGGCACCCGGCAGGACGAGGACAGCGTTGGCGACCGGCCGCTCGGTGCCGGCGGAGGGCCGCGAGACCGCCACACCGTTGACGGTCATCACCGTGGAGCCGCCGCCGTCGAGGTTGAGCGCCTCGACCGCGCCGAGGCTCCGCATCAGCTCGGCCAGTTCGCGCAGCGTCATCCCGACGCTGAACCCGGCCTGGCCGCCGTCGACCACCACGATCAGCGCCTTGGCGTCGGCGGTGAACCCCACGGCGGTACGCGGGTTGCGGCCGTAGTAGCCACCCTCGCCCACGAGGTCCCCCTCCATCAGGGCTCCGTCCCGGACGAGCGCCGGGTTGCCGCCCATGACGTCGTACACCCCGGGCCAGCCCTCGAGGTACCAGTCCCAGCGGGCCGCCGAGCCGGCCGCCCAGATCGGCAGAGGCTCGAAGGGCGCCGCCGTCAGCACCACCTCCCCGTCGCCCGGTGGCGAGGGGTCGGCGCAGGCCGGACCGCTGGTGACCAGTGGCTGCTCGACGCGACCGGCCGAGGTGAGCGCGGGTGGTCCGGTGCTGCGGAACCGGGCCGTGCACCGCTGGACCGGCGGCACCTCCAGGTCCCGTCCCACGTCGGTGTGCAGGGCCCGCTCACCCGCCGTCGCCGGACCGTTGTTGACCCGGTCGATGGTCAGCCGCTCCTCCTCCGGACCGGTCACGTCCGTACGAAGGCCGAGATAGCCTATGTAGCTGCGCTTTTCGTCGGCAGTAACGGCGAAGCCACGGCCCAGGTCGTTCGCGCTCTTGACCAGCTCGCCGTCTTCAGCGAAGACGTGCACCGGCCGGCCGTCGGCGAGGAAGTAGTCGCCGTTGACCGCGACCACCGCGGCCCGGCGCTTGCCCATCGACGTGGTGGTCTCCAGGCCGGGCAGGCCGTCACCGGCCAGGACCGTGTCCAGGGTCGAGGGCCGCGAGAGGTCCACCGTCACGACCCGGATCGCCAGCGGGCCAGTGGGCCCGTTGCGCGAGCGCAGCGTGCTGAGTGACACGCCGTCGGCGAGCACCCCGTCGGCGATCAGCGGCGGGCAGCGGGTCAGCGAGTCGAGCTCCGGCCCGAGCGCCGCACTGCCCCCCAGCAGGGTGACGGTGGCCGGAGCGAGCGAATCCAACTCGTGCGCGGCGTCCTCCGGGATGCACCCCGGACGGACCAGCAGCACCGGACCAGGTGTGCGGGCAGCGACCGGCGCCGCGACGAGCGCGTCCGGGAACTGCTCGCCGGAGGCCAGCACCACCCGTGCGGCGGTCGGTGCCGGGAAGCCGTAGCCGGAGATGGCCGCCGAGGTGGCGTAGCGGTCCGGACCGGCGACCCGGGTGACCGCCGGCGCGAGCATGGTCAGGCGAAGCCGGATCGCCTCCGGCACGGCCGAGCCGCCGCCCGCGACGACGATCCGGCGGGGGGCGAGCCGCCGCAACTCGGCCTCGACCGGGGCCGGCAGCCCGTCCGGTCGGGTCAGCAGCACCGGACCTCCGGCGGCCCCGGCCGCGGCGGAGGCGGACAGCGCGTCCGGGGCGGTCGTCCCCGTAGCGACCCACACGGTCGGCACGCCGGGTGCGAATGTGACCGACGACAGCCGGGCCGCCGTGTCATAGCGGTCGGTGCCGCCGACCCGGGTGACGGCCGCCCCGGTCAGAGCGCGCACCTCGGCCAGCACCTGGTCGCTGACCGCCGCCGTACCGCCGGTGACCACCACCCGAAGCGGTCGCAGCCGGACCAGCTCGTCCGCGGTCGCGGGAGGAAGTCCGCGGGAGGTGGTGAGCAGGACCGGTCCGCTGCCGGCGGCGGCAGCCGCGCCGGCCGCCAGGGCATCCGGGAACGTCGCCCCGTCGGACAGGTGGACGACACCGACACCCGGGGCGTACGACGCGGCGGACAGCAGGGCAGCCGTCTGGTAGCGGTCACGGCCGGCGACACGGTCGACGGCCGCCTCGGCGGCGCTGGCCGGAACGGGCACGGCCAGCACGGCTGAGGAGGCCGCAAGGACGAGCGCCAAGAGCGATCCCAGCGCTGCGGGTCGGTGCCGGACCTGTCGTCGCGGGGGCGGGCGCATGACGACGAATCTACAGTCGGGTCAGGAGATATCGCCTCGGAGCGCGCCGAGCAGGCCGCTCGTCGGTGATCACGTCGAGGCGCCGAACGCCGCCCCGAGCCCGGTCAGGTCGATCGGCCGGCGCGGCGCGCCCGGGCTGGCCTCGCTCACCTGCCGCAGGACCTCCAGTGCGGTGATGATGTGGCGTCCCACCAGTTCGGCCGGACGCATCGCATCCACCGACACCAGGATGCCCCGCTCGCCATACCAGTCCAGGATCGGATGGGTTACCTCGTAGTACAGCTCGAGCCGGTGGTGGATGACCTGTTCGGTGTCGTCGGAGCGGCCTTCGTCGGCGGCGCGCGCGAGCAGGCGGCGCATCAGCTCGCCCTGCTCCACATGCAGGTGCAGGGCGACGTCGGCGGTCATGTCGAGCTCGACGGCGATCTCGTGCAGCGCGCGGGCCTGCGCCATGGTCCGCGGGATGCCGTCGATCACGTAGCCGCGGCCCCTGGCAGCCTGCATCGCGCCGCGGACCATCCTCAGCACGACGTCGTCCGGGACGAGCTCGCCGCGGTCGAGGAACTGCTGCACCGCCAGCCCGAGTTCGGTGCCGCGGGCGACGTGGTCGCGCAGCAGGTCGCCGGTGGCGATGTGCGGGATGTCGAAGTGGCCGGCGATCACCTCGCCCTGGGTGCCCTTGCCGGCGCCCGGCGGTGCGATCAGCAGGACCTTCACGGCGCCTGCTCGTGCAGCATGAGTTGGCGCGCTGCCTCGGCGATCGAGCCCGACAACGACGGGTAGATCGTGAAGGTGTGGGCCACCTGGTCGACGGTCAGCGCGTGCTGAACGGCCATCGACATGGACATCACCAGCTCGCTCGCCTGTGGTGCCACTACCACTGCGCCGAGCACGGTGCCCGTCCCGGGCCGGCAGAAAAACTTCACGAAGCCGTCGGTGACACCCTGCATCTTGGCCCGGGCGTTGGTCGCGAGCGGCAGGGTCACGGTCTGCGCCGCGACGGCGCCGGACTCGACCTGCGCCTGAGTGACGCCGACCGAGGCGACCTGAGGATCGGTGAACACGTTGGCCGCCACGGTCCCGAGGCGCAGCGGGGTCACGGCCTCCCCTAGTGCGTGCCACATGGCGATCCGCCCCTGCATCGCGGCGACCGAGGCCAGCATCAGCACGCCGGTGCAGTCCCCTGCCGCGTACACCCCGGGCAGGCTCGTCCGGGACACCCGGTCGACCTGGACGAACCCGCCTTCCGTCAAGGCAATCCCGGCCTCCTGCAGGCCCATGCCTCCGGTGTTCGGCACCGAGCCGACGGTCATCAGCGCATGCGATCCGGCCATGGTTCCGCCCCCGACAAGGTGGACGAGCACCCCGGTGGCGGTGCGCTCGACCCGCGCGGCCCGGCCACGGCAGATGTCCATGCCACGCCGCTCGAAGACCCGCTGGAGCAGCTCGGCAGCGTCGCTGTCCTCGCCGGGCAGCACCCGTTCGCGACTGGACACCAGCGTCACCCGCGACCCGACGGCCAGGTAGGCGTTGGCGAACTCGGCACCGGTGACTCCGCTGCCGATGACGACCAGGTGCTCCGGCAGCTGCGGCAGGTCGTACAGCTGGCGCCAGTTGAGAATGCGCTCTCCGTCCGGCTCGGCGTCAGGCAGGACCCGCGGCGACGCGCCGGCGGCGAGCAGAAGCACGTCGGCCGCCACTACCTCGACCTGCCCGTCGGGGGCGCTCACCTCCAACGCGCGCGGACCGACCAGCCGCGCCGATCCCGCCAGCATCCTCACGCCGTCGCGCGCCAGCCGTCGGGTGATGTCGGCGGACTGCGCAAGGGCGAGCGATTTCACCCGGGCGTGAACCTCCTCGACCGCCGTCGACACCGCGCCCACGGCGTGGACACCGACCCGGTCGGCGTGCGAGAGCGAGGTCATCGCCTCACCCGTGGCGATGAAGGTCTTGGACGGCACACAGTCCGAGAGCACGCACCGGCCACCGATGCCGTCCCGTTCGATCAGGGACACCTGGGCGCCCAGCTGCACCGCCACCAGCGCCGCCTCATATCCGGCGGGGCCGCCTCCGACGATGGCGATGCGGGTCATAAATGCATTGTCCCGCACCGGAGACAGCGCTCGGTAGGCTCCCCGGCATGGCGCTCTACGCGGCGTACGGCAGCAACCTGGACCCCGCCCAGATGCACATGCGCTGTCCGCACTCCCCGGTCGCGGGCACCGGCTGGCTCGAGGGCTGGCGACTGACCTTCGGCGGCGATGACCTCGGCTGGGAAGGCTCGCTTGCCACGCTGGTGCAGGAGCACGGACAGCACGTGTTCGTCGGGGTCTACGACATGACCGACCCGGACGCCGCGGAGCTCGATGCCTGGGAGGGCGCCGACCGCGGGCTCTACCGCAAGCTCCGGGTGCGCGTGCACACCCTGGACGGCGACCGGCTCTGCTGGGTCTACGTCCTGGACGGCTACGAGGGCGGCTTGCCGTCCGCGCGATATCTCGGCCTCCTGGCCGACGCCGCCGAGGCAGCGGGTGCTCCCGACGACTACGTCACCGAGCTGCGGAACCGTCCTTGCCGGTCGGCCGCGCCGTAGTCACGCCGGCGGACAGCGCCGCAAGCGCTACCTGGACCAGGACCCGGACGGCGAGCGGCAGCGCCGCCTCGTCGACGTCGAACGTGCCCTGGTGCAGGTCGTGGACCCCCTGCTGGCCGAGCGGCCTGACCCCGAGCCGGGCCATCGCGCCCGGGACCTGGTCGAGGTACCAGGCGAAGTCCTCGCCGCCGAGCGACTGCAGCGTGGGCACCGCCGCCGCGGCGCCCACTACCGTCCGCACCGCCGCGGCGAACAGCGCGGTGGCGGCCGGTTCGTTGACGACCGGCGGCACGCCGCGGGTGTAGCGGACCTCCGCCCGTGCGCCGTACGGGGCGATCAGCGCGTCGACCAGTCGCTGCACCAGCGCCGGGGCGGTGTGCCAGGCGCTTTTGTCCAGCATCCGCAGCGTGCCGCGCAGGGTGCCCGATCGGGGGATCGCGTTGCCCGCCACGCCGGCCGCGACGTGCCCCCAGACCAGGCAGAGCCCGACTCGGGGGTCGACCAGCCGCGACAGCGCCTCGGGCAGACCGGTTGCCACCGTGGCGAGCACATGGACGAGGTCGACGGTGTTCTGCGGTCGCGAGGTGTGCCCGCCCGGCCCGGTGAGCATGATCTCCAGCGCATCGGAGGCGGCGGTGATCGCGCCGGACTTCAGGCCCACCAGCCCGACGTCCAGGGACGGGTCGCAGTGCAGCGAGAAGGCTGCGCTCACCCCGTCGAGCCAGCCCTCCGCGATCACATCCAGCGCGCCACCGGGCATCAGCTCCTCGGCCGGTTGGAAGACCAGGCGTACCCGTCCCTGGATGTCGCCCGACGCCAGGGCCAGGCCGGCGCCGAGGACCGCTGCGGTGTGGACGTCGTGGCCGCAGGCGTGGCATCGGCCCGGCACGGTCGAGCGGTAGTCGACCGATTTCTCGTCCTCCAGCGGAAGTGCGTCGATGTCGGCGCGGAGCATCACGACCGGTCCGTCGCCGGAGCCCAGGTCGCACACGACACCGGTGCCGGCGCGCAGCACGCGAGGGACCAGCCCTGCGCCACGCAGCCGATCGACGAGCAGTGCGGTCGTCCGGTGTTCGTCCCGGCCGAGCTCGGGGTGGGCGTGCAGGTCGCGGCGGACGGCCACCAGTGCATCGGAGTGGGCCGCCAGCCAGGTGTCCGCGAGTCGATCCCCCGGTGGGGTCGTCATGCAGCGGCGCCCGGGTAGCGCGGACGGCCCGACTCGAACTCGGCCAGCAGGCTGTCCACCACGGCGGTGAGGTCTGCCCCGCTCGCGGCGGCGACCGCCCGCTGCCGCTGGTAGGACCCGCCGCAGCGCAGCACCTGCTCGATCTCGGCCAACTGCCCCGCACATCCCAGCCGCTCGCCGGCGGAGCGCATGTCCTGCACCAGCTCGCGCAGGGCCGTACGCACCGGTTGCAGGCTGTCCTTGCCCACGATGATGTCGGCCTCCAGGCCGTACCGCGCGGCGCGCCACTTGTTTTCCTGCACCACCCAGCGCCGCGGCCTCGGCAAGGTGTAGCCCTTGTCGATCTCGCGGTCGAAGGTGTCGACCAGGCACTGCGCCAGCGCGGCGACCATGCCGACCTCGGCCAGCGTCGGCAGGCCGTCGGCGATCCGCAGCTCGACCGTGCCGTAGGTCGGGTGCGGCCGGATGTCCCACCACACCTCCTTGATGGTCGCGATCGTCCCGGTCTTCACCAGGGTCGCCATGTAGTCCTCGAACTCGGCCCAGTCGGTCAGCTGCTGGGGCAGGCCGGCGGTCGGCAGCCCCTCGAAGACCTTCGACCGCGCCGACGCCAAGCCGGTGTCGTTGCCCCGCCAGTAGGGCGACGAGGCCGACAGGGCAAGCAGATGCGGGATGTAGGCGGACAGCGCGTTCACCATGGCGATCGCCTTGTCCGGCGAACGCACTCCGACGTGCACGTGCACCCCGAAGATCTGCAGCCGGCGGGCCATCCACTGCATGTCGTCGACCAGCTTGGCGTAGCGGGGGTTGTCACTGATCTGCTGCGTCTGCCAGTCGCTGATCGGATGGGTGCCGGCGCACATCAGCCCCAGACCCCGGGCGGCAGCACGCGGCGTCAGCTGCGCGATCGTCGCGGCCAGGTCAGCGGTAGCCTCCTCGACCGTCGAGCAGACCCCGGTGATCACCTCGATCGTGGACTGCAGCAGCTCGTGCTTGGCGGTGGGGTGCTCGCCCTCTGGGCTCAGCTCGTGCAGGATCTCCGCCGCGCCGCTGGTGAGCTGACGGGTCCCTCGGTCGACCAGTTGCAGCTCCCACTCGACCCCGAGGCTCGAACGTGGTGAGGAGTGGAAGGGGATCTGCACGTCCGAACCCTAGGCCGAAGTTCCGTGGGCTCAGAAGAACTCCTGCGGCGTGTAGACGCCCCACACCTCGCGCAGCGCGCTGCAGACCTCGCCCACGGTGGCCAGTTCCTTCAGCGCGGCGCGCATCGGGTAGAGCACATTCTCCGTACCGGCCGCGGCCGCTTTCAGCGCGATCAGCGCCGCGTCGACCGCCGGCTGGTCCCGGCGCGCCCGCAGCAGCCGCAGCCGTTCGGTCTGCTCGGCCTCGATCGTGGGATCGACCCGCAGCGGCTCGTAACGCTCCTCACTCTCACTGCGATAGCGGTTCAGCCCGACCACCACCCGCTCGCCGGAGTCGATGCCGAGCGCGACTGCGTAGGCCGACTTCTCGATCTCGCTCTTCTGGAAGCCCTGCTCGATCGCGGCGACGGCGCCACCCAGCTGCTCCACCTGGTCCATCAGCTCCCGCGCCGCCGCCTCGACCTGGTCGGTCATCGCCTCCATGACGTAGGAACCGGCGAACGGGTCGACGGTCGCCGTCACGTCGGTCTCGTACGCCAACACCTGCTGCGTACGAAGCGCGAGCGTCGCGGCCTTGACGGTCGGCAGCGCGATCGCCTCGTCGTAGGAGTTGGTGTGCAGCGACTGCGTCCCACCGAGCACCGCCGCGAGCCCCTGCACCGCCACCCGGACCAGGTTGACCTCCGGCTGCTGGGCGGTCAGCTGCACACCGGCGGTCTGGGTGTGGAAGCGCAGGATCAGCGACTTGGGATCCTGCGCCCCGAACTCCTGCCTCATCACCTGCGCCCAGATCCGGCGCGCCGCGCGGAACTTGGCCACCTCCTCGAGCAGCGTCGTACGAGAGACGAAGAAGAAGGCCAGCCGAGGCGCGAAGTCGTCGACGGCCTGACCACTGGCCAGGGCCGCCCGGACGTACTCGATGCCGTCGGCGAGGGTGAACGCGATCTCCTGCACCGGCGTCGCTCCGGCCTCGGCCATGTGGTATCCCGAGATGGAGATCGTGTTCCAGCGCGGCAGTTCGATGCGGCAGTAGCCGAAGATGTCGGTGATCAGCCGCAGCGACTGCTGCGGCGGGTAGATGTAGGTTCCGCGGGCGATGTACTCCTTGAGCACGTCGTTCTGGATCGTGCCGTTCAGCGCGTCGGCCGGGATCCCGTTCTCCTCGGCGACCAGGACGTAGAGCAGCAGCAGGACGGCGGCCGGCGCGTTGATCGTCATCGAGGTCGAGACGCTGTCGAGCGGGATCGCGTCGAACAGGATGCGCATGTCCTCCAGCGAGTCGATCGCGACGCCGACCTTGCCGACCTCCCCGCTGGCGATCGGGTCGTCGCTGTCGTAGCCCATCTGGGTCGGCAGGTCGAAGGCGACCGAAAGTCCGCCGCTGCCCTGCGCGACGAGGTGCCGGTAGCGCTGGTTGCTCTCCCTCGCCGTGCCGAAGCCGGCGTACTGCCGCATCGTCCAGGGCCGACCGGTGTACATGGAGGCGTAGACGCCCCGGGTGTAGGGGTATTCGCCCGGGGCGCCGAGCCGTTCGGCCAGCCCCGGCGCGACGTCAGCCGGCCCGTACAGCGGCCGGATCGGGAAGCCGGACTCGGACGCGCGGGTCATGGGCGGGCCTTCCTTCGAGCGCGGCGGCGGGCTGGGACTGCCCACCACGATGCCAGGCAGACTGGGACCGGTAACGAACGGCATAGCGACCGCCCGGAAGGGGGTAGGGCACTTTCGTGGACATCCAGCCCAGCCCCGTGCAGTCGCGGCTCGTCGCGGGGCGCTACCGCCTGCTGTCCCCGCTCGGCTCCGGCGGGATGGGTACGGTCTGGCGCGCCGAAGACGTGGTGCTCGGCCGCGAGGTGGCCGTCAAGGAGGTCACCTTTCCGCACGGCCTGTCGGATGAGGATCGCGAGGTCCTGCGCGAACGGACCCGCCGGGAGGCCCGCGCCGCAGCCCGGCTGGACCACCCGAGCGCCGTGACCGTCTTCGACGTCGTGGAGGAGGGCGGCGCCCCGTACCTGGTGATGGAACTCGTCGAGGCGCGCACCCTGTCGCAGGTCGTCCGCACGGACGGACCGCTGTCGCCGCAGCGCACGGCGCAGGTCGGGTTGGCCCTGCTCGGAGCGCTGGAGACCGCGCACGCGCAGGGCATCGTGCACCGCGACGTAAAGCCCGGCAACGTGCTGCTGTGTCCCGACGAGGGCACCACGCCTGGTCGGATCGTGCTGACCGACTTCGGAATCGCCTCCTCGATAGGCGATTCGAGCATCACCAGCACCGGTCTGCTGCTGGGGTCGCCGTCCTACATCGCCCCGGAGCGGGCCCGGGGGCTGCCACCCGGGCCGGCCTCGGACCTGTGGTCCCTCGGTGCGACGCTGTTCACTGCGGTCGAGGGACGCCCGCCGTACGACGGCGGCGAGCCGCTGCTGACCGTCACGGCGGTCGTCACCGGTGAGCACGCGCCGTTCGTCGCGGCCGGGCCGTTGGCCGAGGTGCTCGAGGGATTGTTCGTCCGCGAACCCGAGCACCGGCTCGACGCCACTGCGGTGCGCGCCGCGCTGCGCTCGGTCGCCGCGAGCGCCAGCGCCGCTCGGGCCGGCGCCGGCCCTCCTCCGGTCCACTCGCCGGAGAAGGAGCGGCGCAGCGAGCACACGTCGGTGCTGCCGATGCACCAGGTGCAGCAGGCGGCGGCGCCGGCTGACGTGGAGCCGAAGATCTCCCGCCGGGCGGCGGTTCGTCCCACCCCACCGGCCGAGCGTCCCGCGCCGCCGCCGCTGGTGGTCCCGGAGCCGGGGCGTACGGACAACCGGCTAACGCTCGTGCTGCTCGCCGTAGTCCTCCTGGTCGCCGCCGCTGTCCTCGGCTTCACCCTGTCCGGCGACCCGGACGGCGCCTCCGATCCCGACGGATCCCCGGCGGCCACCGCCTCGCAGGGACCGAGCACCGAGCCGTCGGACGGATCGGACGCACCGGCGGCAGCGCTGCCGGAGGGGTGGACCCGCTACACCGACCCGGACGAGGGGTGGAGCGTCGGCGTGCCCCCGGGTTACGAACGCAGCACGCGGGACGCGCTGGTGCAGTTCCGGAACGACCAGACCCGGCGGACCCTGCGGATCGACTACACCACCAAGCCCAAGGCCAGCGCACTCGCGGCGTGGCAGGCCTTCTCGCCGCAGCTCGCGGACGCGCTCGACAACTACTCAGAACTCCGGCTCGAGCAGGTCGACTACATGGGACTGGACGCCGCCGACCTGGAGTTCACCTACTCCGACAGCGGCGCCGACCTCCGCGTGCTGGACCGCAACTTCGTCGCCGCCTCCGGCGACGAAGCCTTTGCGCTCTACTGGCAGGTCGGCCAGCAGGACTGGGAGGCGGCGCTGCCGCTGTTCGAGCAGATCGCCCAGACCTTCCGGCCCCAGAGCTGAGCGGACCACCGGTGTGAAAGGGCTCACGTCCATCCGGCGAGCCCGCCCGCACTTCCCTGGATAGGGTGGAATCTCCGGGCAGTTGCCCGGTCCGCCGACGTCGGGAGGCGCGACATGCAGGCACCCGCCGGCACGCTGTACCGCGGGCGCGAAGGCATGTGGAGCTGGGTGGCCCACCGGGTCACCGGAGTGCTCATCTTCTTCTTCCTGTTCGCGCACGTGCTGGACACCGCACTCGTCCGTGTCTCCCCGGACTCCTACAACCGGATCATGGACACCTACAAGACGCCGCTGGTCAACCTCATGGAGGTCGGACTTGTCGGCGCGGTGCTGTTCCACGCGCTCAACGGCCTACGCGTGATGGCGATCGACTTCTGGGAGAAGGGCACCCGCTACCAGAAGCAGATGACCTACGCCGTCCTCACCGTGTTCATCGCCGTGATGGTCCCAGCGACCTACCGCATGGTGCTGCACACCTTCCAGGAGCTGTTCGGGACCGGCGGGTGACCAGCGCCGTGGTGATCGAGGCGCCGCGCTCGCACAGCCGCTCAGGCACGAACTTCGAGATGTACGCGTGGATCTTCATGCGGATGTCGGGCCTGCTGCTGGTATTCCTCGTCCTCGGGCACCTTTTCATCATGCTGCTGCTCGACGACGGCGTACAACGGATCAACTTCGGCTTCGTGGCCGGGCGTTGGGCCTCCCCGTTCTGGCGCAGCTGGGACCTCGCGCAGCTGTGGCTGGCGCAACTGCACGGCACCAACGGGCTGCGCGTGATCATCAACGACTACGCCGAGCGTGACGGCACCCGCTTCTGGCTCAAGATGCTGCTCTACACCTCCTCGTTCCTCGTGCTGCTGCTGGGCACGCTGGTGATCTTCACCTTCGATCCC
>JBBSUR010000066.1:0-11979 GCA_038234255.1 Mycobacteriales bacterium
CCCAGCCCAGCCCATCGCGTCCCTGCTGTGGTGCCGTCCAGTGGCGCGGCGAAGACCCCTCCCTGATCACGTGGCGCGGTCCAAAGCCCCTCCCTGATCACTTGGCGCTTCTGGCACCCAAATCAGCCCGATTCTTGCCGAATGATCAGGGAGGGGCCCGCCCGCTCGCCGAATGATCAGGCAGGGGTCCGCCCGGCTACCGCGGGCCCGGCTGCTGCGCCAGGTGCTGACCACGATGGCGACCGCAGGCGCCACCCTTGTCGACCTGACCTGCGACGGCTGGACCAGCCCCACCGGGCACCACTACGACCGCAAGCCCAAGCGGACCCCACCACCGAAGATCGGCGACGACGCACGACTACCACCGCTCGGCGACGATCCGGGCGGATAGCGGTCGGAAAGAAGCCGGCGCCAGAACTGCTGACCGGCGCCCGCGGCACGCAGCGGCGCCGCCGGGTCGGCCACGCGGTCGCGGGGCAACGCCTCCGCCCGGCTCAGCGGCGCCGCGCCAGGGTGTACCTGACCTCTTGCGTGAAGCTCATCGCGCCGTCAGCCTCGGCGAAGCGCTCGAGCAGTGCGGAGGCCTGTCGCCGCAGCTCCTCGTGCCGCTCTTGCGGGACGGCCTCCCACATCGCGCGCTGACCGTGCGACCAGGAGAACGCGTGCCACTGCTCGGCATCGGCGAAACGCCCCTCGATCGTGCGGCGCGCGGTCCGGACGTCCACCAGGCCGGCGTCACTCAGCAGCTGCTCCATACCCTCGTCCGAGGCGAACGGCCCCCGGCGGCCGCTGGCCCGTGCGTCGAGCATCGCCGGTGGCAGGTAGGGCGCGAACAGCTGGTCCACCGCTACCCAGCGCGGGTCCTGTGGCCCGAACGTGGCCACCCCCAGCCGTCCTCCGGGCGTCAGCAGGTCGAGCCAGGCGCGCACCGCCGCACCGGGGTCGGGCAGGAAGAACAGCACCAGGCAGGACGCCACGACGTCGTACGACGACTGGGGCAGCCCGGGAGCGCAGGCATCGGCGACCCGGACTTCGCAGTGCGACAGCCCTCGGGCGTGGGCGTCCTGCGCCGTGCGCTGGACCATCCGCGGTGCGAGGTCGATCCCGAGGACGCTGCCGGTCGGACCGGTCGCCTCGGCCAGCGGGAACAGTGCGGCGCCGCGGCCGCAGCCGACGTCGAGAACCCGCTCACCGGGCTGCACCGCCAGCTCGTCGACGAGCCCCTGGGCGATCGGCTGAAACCACTCGACCCCGACGTCGTCGTAGGTGTCGGCGGCGCGGTCGAAGACGCCGGCGATCCCGGCGGGCGGCGTGGTCACGCCCGCACTGTCGCAGCGGCCAGCGTCAAAGTCACACCTGCAGGACAGCGGCGGGGACGACACTGACCGGGAACGGGAGCTCGACGCACACCGGCGTCTCGCCTTCGCCGTACGCCACCTCGATGTAGTGGCGTCCCTGTAGTTCCAGGATGCGCAGGGAGGGGCGGTCGACGTCGAGCAGCCAATACGACGCGATGCCGAGCCGGGCGTACTCCCGTCGCTTGAGCACGGCGTCCCGGCCGGCGGTCGAGGGGGAGCGCACCTCGACCGCGAGCACGGGTACGTCGCCGTTCTCGACCTTGGCGAACTCGCGCCGGACGACAGTGAGGTCGGGCTCGAAGTGGGTCGCGTCGGGGTCGTCGACATTGATCGGCAGGCCGAAGACGTAGAACCGCGCGGGGCAACTCGCTCGCAGCAGTTGTTCGAGTTCGTTGCAGCCGATCTGATGAAGGCGGCGCGCCATCGGGCTCACGAGCAACCGCCCGGCGGCAAGCTCGTAGCGGCTGCCGTCCTCGGGGAGGTCGTCGAGTTCGGCGATCGTGTAGCGCCGCTCCAGGTCGATCGTGTCACTGGTCACGCTCCCCATCGTGCGCCTCCTCGCGTCCCTGGTCCACCTTGTCGCGTCCCGCCGACAGCGCCCGTGCTCTGTCCACAGGTCCACAATGGGCCGCGTGCCCCGCCCCGCCACCGTCTCGACCGGCCTGGCTGTGCGCGGCCGCTCGGCAAGCCCGCCCACCCCGTACGCCCGCCTGGTTCTCGATGTCGTCGACCGCATCCCGCGCGGGAAGGTCATGACGTACGGCGACGTCGCCGAGATGCTCGGCCGCGGCTCGCCCCGCACCGTGGGGACGGTGCTGACCAACCACGGCCGCGAGGTGCCGTGGCAGCGGGTAGTGCAGGCGTCCGGCCGGCCTGCGGAGCCATACCTGGCCGAGGCGCTGGGGTTGCTCGCCGCGGAGGGCTGCCCGATCCGGGGGGAGCGGGTGGAACTTGCCGCCGCCCGTTGGGACGGGCGCTGACGTCCAGAAGTGTCGGAGGTACGTGGTGGACTGCCTCGTCGTGAGCCTCACCACTACTGGCCCCGCTGGGTCGGCGACCGCGCCGTACCGCCTGCTGCGCACCCCCCCGCCGCGCGCGCGTCGCATGGTGCCCGATCCCGAGCAGGCGCAGGTGCTGGCGCATCCGGGCGGTCCGTTGCTGGTGCTCGCCGGTCCGGGCACGGGCAAGACGACGACCCTGGTCGAGGCGGTGGCCCAGCGGATCGAGGGCGGGCTCGCGCCGGAGCAGTTGCTGGTGCTGACCTTCAGCCGCCGGGCGGCGCGCGAGCTGCGGGAGCGGATCACCGCCCGGTTGGGCATCGCCAGCGCGGGCCCAGCTGCGTGGACCTTCCACGCGTTCTGCTACGCCCTGGTGCGCGAGCACCAGTCGCCCGAGCTCTACGCCGAGCCGCTGCGTCTGCTGTCGGGGCCGGAGCAGGACGTGGCACTGCGCGAGCTGCTGCGCGGATCTCTCGACCTGGGGCGGGTTTGGCCGCCGACGCTGCGGGCCTGCCTGAGCACCCGGGGCCTGGCCCAGGAGGTGCGGGCGCTGTTCTCGCGGGCCCGGGAGCTGGGTCTGGAACCGGCCGACCTCGGTGTGGTGGCGCGGCGCGAGGGACGCGAGGACTGGGCGGCGCTGGCGTCCTTCTTCGCCGAGTACCTCCACGTGCTCGATGCGCAGGGCTGCCTGGACTACGCCGAGCTGGTGTCCCGGGCCGTACTGCTTGCCGAGGACCCGCGCTCCGGACCGAGGCTGCGCGAGCGGTTCCGGGCGGTCTTCGTCGATGAATACCAGGACACCGATCCCGCGCAGGAGCGGCTGCTCCAGGCGCTGGCAGGCGGCGGCCGGGACCTGGTCGTCGTCGGTGACCCCGACCAGTCGATCTACGCCTTTCGAGGCGCCGAGGTGCGCGGGCTGCTGGAGTTCCCCGACCGCTTCCGCCGCGCCGACGGCGCCCCGGCGCCGGTGGTCGCGCTGCGCACCTGCCGGCGTTCGGGGCCGGTCCTGCTGGCCGCGACCCGGCTCGTGGCGCGCCGGCTGCCGACGCCGGGACTGCCGGCCGACCGGGTGCGGGCGCACCGCAACCTCGAGCCGGCTCCCGGCGGGCCGGCGGGCGGGCTCGAGGTGCACACCCATCCCTCGGTCGGGGCACAGGCCGACGCGGTCGCCGAGCTGCTGCGCCGCGAGCACCTCGAGCGCGGCACCGAGTGGTCCCGGATGGCGGTGCTGGTCCGCTCCGGTACCCGCTCGATTCCGCTGCTGCGGCGGGTGCTGTCCGCCGCGGGCGTCCCCCTCGAGGTCGCCGGCGACGAGCTGCCGCTCGCCCGCGAGCCCGCCGTCGCGCCGCTGCTGCTGGCGCTCCGGGTCGCGGCCACCCCGGACACACTCACCGCAGAGGTGGCCCGACAGCTGCTGCTCTCCCCGCTCGGCGGAGCCGACCCGGCCGACCTGCGCCGGCTCGGTCGGGCCCTGCGCTCGCTCGACGCGGACGCGGCCAGGGCGGCGGCGCAGGCCGGCGAGGCCCCGCACCGGCTGCCCGCCCCCTCGGCCGACCTGCTGGCCGCCGCAGTCGCCGATCCCACGGTGCTGCTCGCGGTGGACCCGCGCACCGGCCGAATCGCCGACCGCCTCGCCCGGTTACTGCTCCGGGCCCGGCAGGCACTGGCGGCCGGGCCGGAGCAGGCCCTGTGGGAGCTGTGGGACGGCAGTGGATGGCCGGCCCGGCTCGCCGCCGCCTCCCGGGCCGGCGGCTCGGCCGGTCGGGCGGCCGACCGGGACCTCGACGCGGTGGTGTCGCTGTTCGCGGTCGCCGCCCGGGCCGCGGAGCGCCAGGCCGTCGTCTCCGGCCAGACGCCGGAGCGCCGGCAGGCGGCTGCGGTCACCACCCTGCTTGAGCAGATCGAGGCGCAGCAGATCCCGGGCGACACCCTGGCCGAGCGGGGGGTGCGCGGGCAGGCGGTAAGGCTGGTGACCGCCCACCGCAGCAAGGGCCTGGAGTGGGACGTCGTCGTGGTGGCGGGCGTGCAGGAGGGCGGATGGCCGGACCTGCGCCGCCGGTCGACATTGTTGGAGTCCGAGCGGCTGGCGCGTCCGGACGAGCCCGGGCTCCGGGAGCCGACCGGCCGCGCCGAGCTGCTCGCCGACGAGCGGCGGCTGTTCTACGTGGCGTTGACTCGGGCCCGCCGGCGGGTCGTGGTGACCTCCGTGGCCGGACTCGAGGAGGACGGCGAGCGGCCGAGCCGGTTCCTGGCCGAGCTCGGCGTACCGGTGCAGGCGCATCTGGACCGCACCGCCCGACCGCTGTCGCTGCCCTCCCTCGTCGCCGCGCTGCGCCGACTGTCCGTCGACCCGGCGCGCACCCCTGCGGCCCGGCGGGCCGCCGCAAGCCGGCTGGCGCGGCTGGCCGCCGCCGCCGACGCGGCCGGTCAACCGTTGGCGCCTGCTGCCCATCCCGCGCGGTGGTGGGGCCTTGCGCCGGTGAGTGCGGGGGACACCCCCGTACACCCGGAGGGTCGCCCCGTCCCGCTGTCGGGCACGTCGCTGTCCCGGCTCCAAGAGTGTCCGCTGCGCTGGTTCCTGGAGCACGAGGTGCACGCGCAGCAGGCGACCAACGCCGCGATGGGCTTCGGCGGGGTCGTGCACTCGCTCGCCCACGAGGTGGCCACCGGACGCACGCCCGCAGATCTGGCGGTGCTCGTCGCCCGGCTGGACACGGTGTGGGGACAGCTGGCCTACGACGCGCCCTGGCAGTCGGCGCAGCAGCACGAGCAGGCCCGGGACGCGCTGCGCCGGTTCCTGGCCTGGCACGCCGCCGCCCGGGACCGCACCCTGGTGGCCACCGAGATCGGCTTCGCCGTCGAGATCGCCGCGCCGGGCGGAAGCGTCCTGCTGCGCGGCTTCATGGATCGGGTCGAGCTGGACCGGGCCGGACGGGTGCATGTGGTGGACCTCAAGACCGGCAAGCAGCCGTACACCAAGAGCGAGGTCGCCGACCATGCCCAGCTCGGGACCTACCAGCTCGCCGTCCGGCAGGGAGCGCTGGACGAGGCGCTTTCAGGACGCCCGGAGGTGGGCGGGGCCGAGCTCGTCATGCTGCGGGTGGAGGAGTCCGGCGGGCCGAAGGTGCAAGGGCAGCCGGCCCTCGAGCCCGCACCCAGTTGGGTCGAGGCGCTGCTGGACACCGCTGTCCGGCGGGTGCTCGGGGAGAGCTTCCCCCCGACGCCGCACGAGCGCTGCGGGCACTGTCCGTTCCGGACCTGCTGCCCGACCCAGTCCGAGGGACGACAGGTGATCCCATGATCCCCGCCGACCTGCGCGACCTGCTGGAGATCCCCTACACCGAGCAGCAGCTGCAGGCAGCCACGGCGCCGCTCGCGCCCGGGCTCGTCGTCGCCGGTGCCGGATCGGGCAAGACCAGCGTGATGGCCGCTCGGGTGGTGTGGCTGGTGGCGACCGGCCAGGTCGGGCCCGACCAGGTGCTCGGACTCACGTTCACCAACAAGGCCGCGGCCGAGCTGGCGGGGCGGTTGCGGTCAGGCCTGCAGCAGGCCGGCCTCACGCCCGTTCCCACCGACCCGACCGGCCCGTCGCCCGAGCTCGGCGAGCCGGTCGTGTCCACCTACCACGCGTTCGCCGGTCGGCTGGTCACCGAGCACGGGCTGCGCCTGGGCGTCGAGCCCCACTCCCGGCTGCTCGCGGACGCGACCCGATACCAGCTGGCGGCGCGGGTCCTGCGACGCCATCGCGGGCCGATCCACTCGCTGACGGCCCCGCTGTCGATGCTGGTCGGCGACCTGGTCGCCCTCGAGAGTGAGTTGTCCGAGCACCTGGTGGACCCGGACGAACTCGAGCGGTGGGACCTGCAGTGGTGCGCGCTGGTCGAGCAGACCTGCGGCGCACTGGCGGGGCAGCGAGGGACCAAGGGGCACGGCGACGACCTACGCGCGATGGCGCTCGTGGCCCGGCGGCGCACCGAGCTGACCGCCCTCGTCCGCTCCTACCGCAGGGCCAAGGCCGGGCTGGACGCGATCGACTTCGGCGACCAGGTGGCCCTGGCCGCCCGCCTCGCCGAGCAGGTGCCCGAGGTCGCGGCGGCCGAGCGGGAGCGCTCGCGCGTCGTGCTGCTCGACGAATACCAGGACACCAGCGTGGCCCAGCGGCGAATGCTCGTCGGGCTGTTCGGCGACGGGCACCCGGTCACGGCCGTGGGCGATCCCTGTCAGGCGATCTACGCCTGGCGTGGCGCCTCCGTCGCCAACCTGGACGGGTTCCCTAGCCACTTCGCCCGCCCGGACGGGACTGCGGCCGCCTGCTTCGACCTCGCGGTCAACCAGCGCTCCGGCGGCCGGCTGCTGCAGTTGGCCAACGCCGTGGCCGCGCCGTTGCGACTGCGGCACCGGGTCGTCGAGCTGCAGGCCCCACCGGGCAAGGCCGAGCTGGGGGAGGTGGTCGTCGCCCTGCACACCAGCTGGCCGCAGGAGTGCGCCTGGGTCGCCGGGCAGCTCCGGGCCGCGATCGATGCCGGGACCCCGGCGCGCGAGTGCGCCGTGCTGGTACGCGCCCGCAGTGACTTCGGCGATCTCCACGCGGCGCTCACCGCCGCGGGCCTGCCGGTCGAGGTCGTCGGCCTCGGGGGGCTGCTCGCCCTGCCGGAGGTCGCTGACGTGGTGGCCGTGCTCGAGGTGCTGGACGATCCCACCGCCAACGCCCCCCTGCTACGGCTGTTGACCGGTCCGCGTTGGCGCCTGGGCGCGCGTGACCTGGCCGTCCTGGGGCGGCGGGCGAGGCAGGTGCTGCGCGAGGACAGCGGGTTCCCCAGGGATGCCGCCATTGATGCCGGCGGTGGGGCCGGCAGCTCCGCCGACGGTCACACCAGCTCCCTGGAGCAGGCCGTCGCCGGCACCGATCCCTGCGAGGTCGTCGCTCTCGCCGACGCACTGGATCGTCCGGGTCAGCAGGGCTGGTCGCTGGAGGCGCTGCAGCGGGTCACCGCGCTGGCCGCCGAGCTGCGCACGTTGCGCTCGTTCCGGGACGAGCCTCTGTTGGACCTGATGCACCGCATCGTCGAGACCACCGGCCTGGACGTGGAGCTGGCTGCCTCCCCGGAGGCCGTCGCGGCCCGTCGCGGGGAGTCGCTGTCGGCCTTCTTCGACGTCGTCGCCGACTTCCACGACCTCGACGGTGAGAGCAGCATCAGCTCGTTCCTGGCCTTTCTGCGGGCTGCCGAGGAGCACGAGCGGGGTCTGGACGCCGCCACCCCGTCGGGCAGCGAGGCGGTGCAGCTGCTCACCGCCCACCGGGCCAAGGGCCTGGAATGGGACGTCGTCGCTTGCCCGGATCTCACCGCCAAGGTCTTCCCGGCCACCACCCTGCGAGGCGGTTGGACCACCAGCTCAGCCGCCCTGCCCGGTCCACTGCGCGGTGACGCGCCGGACCAGCCGGCGCTGGTGACCTACGACAAGCAAGGACTGAAGACCTACGTCCAGGCCTGCCGCGAACACCTCGAGCGGGAGGAGCGCCGCCTGGGTTACGTCGCCTTCACCCGGGCTCGGCACGTGCTGATCGGCAGCGGTCACTGGTGGGGGGCCACCCAGAAGAAGCCGCGAGGTCCGTCGCCCTTCCTGGAGGAGTTGCGGGCCCATGCGCGGGCCGGGGGCGGGCGGGTCGAGCTGTGGGCCGACCCGCCGGAGCAGACCACCAACCCGGGGCTCGTCGAGGGCCTGCAGCGTGACTGGCCGGCCCCGTACGACCCGGCGCCCTACCGGCACCGCAGGCAAGCGGCGGACCTGGTGCTCGCCGACCTGGCGTCGCTCGAGGTGGGCGCCGCGCTGCCACCAGACGACGTGTCCGGACTCACTCATGGGGAGCGCGAGCAGCTGGAGCGCTACGACCGGGAGAGCGTCCTGCTGCTTGACGAGGAACGCCTCGCCCGGCGTGGTGTCCGCGACGTCGAGCTGCCGACAGCCCTGACGGCCAGTCAGCTGCTCCGACTGCGGTCCGATCCGGAGGTCTTCGCCAGCGAGCGGGCCCGGCCGATGCCCCGGCGGCCGGTCGCAGCGGCCCGCCGCGGGACCCGGTTCCACGCCTGGGTGGAGACCCTGTTCGGCGAGCGTCCACTGCTCGATCCGGACGAGTTGCCGGGAGCCGGCGACGACGGGTACGCCGACGACACCGAGCTGGCCCGGCTGCAGCAGTCGTTCCTCGCCTCGCCCTACGGCGCGCGGACGCCGTACCGCATGGAAACCCCTTTCGACCTGCCGATCGCCGGCCGGGTGGTCCGCGGCCGGATCGACGCGGTCTACGACCTCGGCCACGGGCGGTGGGAGGTGGTGGACTGGAAGACCGGTCAGGACAGCGCCGACCCGCTGCAGCTGGCCATCTACCGGCTGGCCTGGGCGCGGCTGGTGGGAGTGGAGCCATCCGCCGTCGACGCCGCCTTCCTCTTCGTCGCCACCGGCGAGGTGGTGCGTTTCGGGGACGACCTATCCGGCATCCAGGAACTGGCCGGCCTGCTGCGCGGACCCGTGGAGATGGAGGTGCTCACCCTGCTGTGACGCCGCTTGGTCCAGCCCGGCACATGAGGCACAGTTCTGCACCATGCTGCGGACCGCGCTGTTCGCCATGGGCGCCTCCCTACCGCTGTTGGCGGGGGGCGCTGTCGGAGCCGTCTGGAAGCCGCCGGGCGGACTCGTCGGCGTCGCCCTGGCGTACGCCGCCGGCGCCCTGATCAGCGCGGTGTCCTTCGAGCTGTTCCAGGTCAGCTTCGACGCCGGCGGACCTGTGCGAGCAGGGCTAGGCTTCCTGGCTGGGGCGGTGGTCTTCGTCGTGGCGGACTCCCTGCTCGACCGACGCACGGACGGCGGTGCAGCCGGATTCGCGCTGCTCGCCGGCGTGACCCTGGACGGGGTTCCCGAGAACCTCGCACTTGGCGTCTCGCTGGTCGAGGGTGGCAGCATCGCGCTGCTCGTGGCAGTGTTCGTCTCCAACTTCCCGGAGGCGCTTGCGGGGGCGGTCAGCATGCGGGACCAGGGCCGATCCCGCCGCTCGGTGATCCTGCTCTGGTCCGGGGCGACGGTGCTGCTCGCCATCGCCGTGGTGGCCGGAAGGCTGCTGTTCTCCGGATCGACGCCGGCCCAGCTCTCGCTGCCGTTGGCCTTCGCCGGCGGCGCCGTCCTCGCGTCGTTGATCGACACGCTGGCACCGGACGCCTTCCGCGAAGGAGGCCCCTACGTCGCGCTCGCCAGCGCCGCCGGCTTCCTCACCGGATTCCTGCTCAGCGTCGACTGAACGTGCGTCGCGGGTCGGCCTCCTAGCCAGAAGTGATCATGGCGCTGCCGGGACGCCACCGGGCAGACTCGGGCACATGGGTTGGCAGGCAGCGGCGAGTCTGAACGTGCTGATCGCGCTGTGCTACGTGCTGATCTCCGGCCTGATCCTGCAGGGACTGCTGCGCACCCGGCAGCTGACCAGCAACCCGCTGGCGGTGGCGACGGCCGCCATCTTCACCACCTGTGCCTTCCACCACGGCCATCATGCGGCCCATCTGATGATCACGTTCGGTGGGGAAGGAGCGGACGGCCTTCTTGCAGTCCGGGAGGTGTTCGGTGAGTGGCACACCGTCCTTATCGACGCTGTCGGCGCTGCCGTGGCCGTGACCTACCTCGGGCTGCGACGCAACTACAAGGCGCTGCTCAACACCCCGGCCATGTTCGACGACGCGGTGCGCGTGGCGGCGCAGGAGCGGCTGCGCGAACTGGCCTTCACCGACCAGCTCACCGGAATTCCCAACCGGGCTGCCTACCAACAGCATGCCGACGCGCTGGTCGGCGACCTCCGTCCCGTCGCGGTGCTGTTCGTGGACCTCGACGGATTCAAGTCGATCAACGATCAGCACGGCCACGACACCGGCGACCGGCTCTTGCGCGAGGTCGCCCAGCACCTCGCCGCCGGGCTGAGCGATGGTGAGTCGGTCTTCCGCCTCGGCGGGGACGAGTTCGTCGTCGTCGGCGTCGGCCATGGACCGGCTGAGGCGGCCGAGTTGGTCGAGCGGGTCCAGTCAGCCATCGCGACGCCGATCCAGGTGCGCGATGGAGACGTCGTCGTCTCGGCGAGCATCGGCCTGGCCACCGGCGTCGCGCAGACCGGCATCGACCAGTTGCTGCGTCACGCCGATGCCGCGATGTACGCGAGGAAGGGGTTGAGCCGGCAACTGGTCGTGCCGCCGAGTCGTTCCGGCACGTCGACCGTCGAGGTGCCGGCTCGCGTCTGATCTGAGGCGCCGGCCGTCAGGACTCCAGCTGCACCAGGAGGGCACGGTGGTCGGACACGGCGAGCTCGGGGCACTCCACGGCCGTCACCGCAGGCAGGTCACCCGAGGCCAGCACGTGGTCCAGCTGGATCCGTGGCTCCCAGGCTGGGTAGGTCGCCGTCTTCGCCAGCACCCGCCAGCCGGTGAGCACCCGGGGGAACGGCGGCGGCATGTTCAGGTCGCCCAGCAGCACCCGTGGTCCGGGCAGCCCGGCCAGGTCGGCGGTGAGCTGGCGCAGCTGCTTGCCGTTCCACAACGGCACGAACGACAGGTGCGTCGTGGCGATCGTCATCACGCCGGCCGGCGTCTCGATCACCGCCGCCAGCCCGATCCGCGGCTCGTCCTTCAACCAGACCACCTGCTTGCTGCCCGGCAGGACGATCGGTGAGCGGACCGGCGCCGCCGACAGGCGGGTGACGTGCCAGGACCGCACTGGCCACCGCGACACCAGGGCGATGCCGTACGCCGCCTCGGCGCCGTCGTGGTCGTCGTCGGTGGCGGCCCGCCAGTCCGCGCCGGGTGTGCCGACCAGGGCCGGGACGAAGCGCGAGTACGGCGCGTCCATCGAGTCGGCGACGGTCCGGGTCAGGTCGGCGAAGTGTGAACGCGGCTGACCCCGGTCGACCTCCTGCAGGCCGACCACGTCCGCCCGTAGCTCCCGGACGGCCTCGTCGAGCCGGGCCGGCGTCACCGCCCGGTCGGACAGGGACGTGCCGTTCAGCAGGTTCAGGGTGGCCAGGCGCACCCGGCGGACGTTAGCGGTGTCAGTGCAGGTCGCGGCGCGCGAAGAGCACCACGCCGAGCCCCACGACGATGGCGGTCGCGACGCCGAGGACGAGCCCTCCGTGCAGGTTCGTCACCACCAGCTCGCGACCGCTGTTGACGAAGGTGCCCCGCTCGTCGATGAAACCCTCGTCGTAGAGGAAGATCCGGTTGCCGCCGTTCAGCACCAGCGCCGCGGCGTTGTCGGTCAGCAGCCACTCCTGCCACGAACTGCGGAAGATGCGCACCGCATTCTCCACGACCGCGAAGTAGACAAACCCGACCCCAAGCGCGGCGCCGGTGTTGCGTACCAGGTTGGCGATCCCGAAGCCGAGCAGTCCGGCGAGGACGACCAGCAGGATCGACCGGGCCTGTTGCGCGAGCAGATCGCCGTAGAAGCCGCCCGGCAGTGGTCCGGTACGGCCGAGCTGGCTCGCCATGACGTACGCGGTGCCCCACCACAGCAACTGGCCGACCAGGCCCAGCAGCGTGCAGGCGCCGATCAGCACGCCCAGCTTGACCCGCATGACCTTGAGCCGTCGCGGTTCCCAG
>JBBSUR010000067.1:0-11837 GCA_038234255.1 Mycobacteriales bacterium
AGCGAATCCAACTGCGGAGCCATGTGCCGATGGCACCACCGGCTCAAAACCCACGCCGGCTGGATGGTCGACCGGCTCACCGACGGCTCCGTGCTCTGGACCAGCCCCGAAGGACACACCCGCCAACGCCCCGCCTTCGACTACACCCGCTACCTCAGCTGACACTGACACCACCATCGAGCTCATGTCAAAGTGTGCGCGTAGCGGTAGTCGTTGACTCATGGATCGATGCGCGCCGGTGCGGGGTGGTCGGCCGGTCGTACTTCTTGGTGATCTTCGCTCCGTCACCGACCTTGGAGGTCAGCTGTGAGAAGCCTTCACGTGGTGCGAGCAGCGCACGATCACCTTCACCCGTCCCGTCCCGGCAACAACAACGACGGCGCCCACGTCGAGCAGAAGAACTGGGCCGGGTGCGCACCGTGGTGCGCTACCACCGTTACGACCCAGAGGCAGAACTGCTGCTGCTGAACGAGATCTGGCCGCTGCAGTCGCAGATCACGAACTTCTTCCTGTCACCGGGGGGGGGACTCCGTCGTGGAGGCTCAGCGCTTCGCGACCAGGCCCGGCGGGACGAGTTGGCTGCCACCTCGGGCGCCCGGCGACCGGTCACGGCCCGGCGCCCGTTCGGAGGGACCCGGAGGCTGTTCGGAGGGACCGCCCCGCTGACCGGGCCGCAGCTCCGACCGGCCCGGAGCAGCAGGCGGACCGGGTACCTCGTCCGGCGCGGGAACGACTGCTGGCAGCTCCACGGTCGGGGTCGTCGGACGCGTCGTCCTTGGCACGTCGGTGGCCGGATCTGGAGCGCGCCTCCCGTCCTCGGGCGCGGTCCGCCCGGGCGACGACCCGGGCGGCGTGACGGCAGGAGCGTTCGGTGCCGAAGTTCTGACGGACGGAAACGTGAAAGGCGTCGTCGCCTCGAGTACCCCGCTGACGCGCTCCTGCACCGGGGCCGGCAGCACGCCGGCGCTTGCTGCCGTGGCCAGGCCTACCACGGCAATGCCGGTACCGGCGAGGATCCTGACACCGAGCCGGAACCCGGCTCGCCGGCGGGGGCGCGCCCGCAACGCCGAACGGGAAGGCTCCTCGAGCGACGCAGCAGCGCTCGGCTCCAGCGCCGGGTCGAAGCCCTCGGCGAGCAGCACGGCCAGGGCGCCGGTCGGAGCAGGCGTCGACCGGCCGAGGTCGGCGATCGCAGCGACGAAGCTGCCGGCCGGGTCCCGGTCCCCGTCCGCGCCAAGACCTCGCCGGCGCAGCAGGCGCTCGACGTAGGCATCGTCGATCAGCGGGTCGGAGGTCATCTCATCAGGAGCATCGTTGGAAGCGCTCACAGGGGTACGCCCTCCGCCCGGACGATCTTCTCGGCCGCGACCAGACCACGGCGCTGCAGTGCCTTCACGGCGCCGGGACTCTTGCCGACGAGCCCGGCGACCTGCTCCACCGTGAGGTCGCCCAGGATTCGCAGTAGCAGCACCTCGCGCTGGTCGGGCACCAGCCGCTCGAGGACACGGCGTACCCATTGCTCGCCCATCCGGTCCAGCGAGTCCTGCTCGGCGCTGGCGACCTGTCGCGCATCGTCCGCCGGTTCGTACGCGGTGGTGTCGACCCGCCGCGAGCGGCGCCGCAGGTCGTCGACGACCCGCCGCTGCGCGATCGTGAACAGCCAGCCTCGAAAGTCGGCTTCGTCGCCGGAGAAGCGGTCGAGGCTGGTGAACACGGACGTGAAGATCTCGCTGACCAGGTCGTCCGGCTCAGCCGGTGACCGCGCGCGGACGTAACCGGCGACCGCTCCGGCATAGCTCCGGTACAGCGCGGTGAGGGCCCACGCCTGCCCGAGCCGGGCAGCGGCGAGCACCTCGTCAAAACCGTGTGCCGCCGTCACGCCCTGATCCTCCTGCCGCACGACAAGACCGCACCCTAGGCGGGGCGCCCAGGGTGCGGTCAGTCACAGGTGGCGTTAGCGGCGTCCGCGGGCCTGACCCTGGGCCGGAGCTCCGGCGGGGGCCTTCTCGACGGGAGCGTCTGCCTCCGTCTCGGGCCCGGCGTCACTGTTGTCGGCCTCAGCCTCAGCAGTGGCCTCAGCCGCGACCTCGGTCTCGGCCGGCTCGGTGCCGGCCTTGCTGTTCTCCGAGCCAGCCGCCGCGCGGTCGGTGCCGGTCGAGGCCTGCTTCGGAAGCTCGGCCGCGCCGGCCTTGTCGCTACGACGGACGTCGTTGCGGACGTGGGCCAGCTCGGAGATGTCCTGGCCGTTCACTCCACCTTCCCGAGCGGCCGCAGCGACGCCCTGGCCAAAGGACGCCTGCGGAGCGGGCTCGCCCTTGGTGGTGTCGTCCTTGGTGGTGTCTCCCTTGGCGTCCTCGTCGGTGGCGGTGTCGTCTGTGGCGCTGTCGTCCTTGGCCTCCTCCTCCGTGACGTCGGTGACGTCCGTGGCGTCGGTGACGTCGGTGACGTCGGTGACGTCCGTGGCGCCATCCGAGACCTGGGTGACCTGCTCGACGGCGGTGTCGTCGCCCGCCGAGGGCAGGGTCGGCAGGACCCCGCCGGCGCCGGCGGCGGCGACCGTGGCTGCGGCCACTCCGACGACGGCGATGCCCTTGGCGGCGAGGCCGAGGGCGCTGAGCTTGCCGAGCGCGGCGCTGAGGAACTCGAGCATGTGCATCTCCTTGAGGAAGGGTGGGCCAGGGCTCGCGGTGAGCGCCGTCGACAGGGACATCGTCGGCCGGTCCGTGAGGGGTACGGGTGCAGCCACATCCGCCTTCGCAGGCCCGATCCGGGCAGGATGGTCGGCGTGGACACCGCCGAGGTCGTCATCGTCGGCGCCGGAGCCGCGGGTCTCGCGCTGGCCTGCCGCCTCGGCGAGCAGGGCACGCCAGGGGTGGTCCTGGTCGAGGCGCCGCCGGGCCCGCACACTTCACCCGAGCGCACCTGGTGCTCGTGGGGCACCGACACCTACTGGGCGGATGCGGTCTCCGCCCGGTGGGACCGGCTGTCGGTCCAGCCCCCCGGCGGTGGCGCGCGGGTCTATGACCTTGCGCCGCTGGCGTACACGATGATCCGGTCTCGCGACTACGAGCGGGTGGCCGCGGCCCGGCTGTCTCGGACCGGCGTGCGACGGGTCGAGGCGCTCGTCACCGGCGTCGAGGACGGTGCGGAGCTCGCGGTCGTCGACGGCGCGGACGTGCGGGCGCGGTGGGTCTTCGACACCCGACCGACTGCTCCCGCCCGTCCGGGTCGGGTCGCGTTGCTGCAGCACTTCCGCGGCTGGTTCGTGCGTACGCGCCAGGACGCCTTCGACCCGAGCGTCGCCGGCCTGATGGACTTCCGGCCCCCGCAGCCGCCGGGCGGAGTCGCATTCGGGTACGTGCTGCCGACCTCGCCGCGCGAGGCGCTCGTGGAGTACACCGAGTTCTCCCGATCACCTTTGACGACAGGGCAGTACGACGCGGCGCTGACCGACTACGTGGCGTTGCTCGGGCTGCCGGCGCATGACGTGGTGGCCGTCGAGCAGGGGGCGATCCCGATGACCGACGCACCCTTCCCGCGACGCCTCGGTCGGCGGGTCTTCCGGCTGGGCGCGGCCGGCGGGGCGACGCGCCCGTCGACCGGATACACCTTCAGCGCCGCGCAGCGCCAGGCGCGGCACGTCGCCGCAGCGTTGCTGGAGGGACGGGACCCGTGCCCGCCACCGGCCTACTCCCGCCGGCACCTGTGGATGGACGCGCTGCTGCTGCGGGCGCTGGATGACCGGGCGATCGAGGGCGCGGCATTCTTCGCCGAGCTGTTCGAGCGGCACCCGGCCGAGCGGGTGCTGCGGTTCCTGGACGGCTCGACGTCGCTCGCCGAAGATCTCGCGGTGATGGCGACGGCGCCCAAGACGGTGATGGTGCGGACGGCGCTGCGCCGCCGGGACTAGCGTCCACCCGGTGAAGATCCTGGTGCTCGGTTCCGGCGCCCGCGAGCATGCGCTGCTGCTCGCCCTGTCGCGCGACCCGGCGGTCGAGAGCCTATTCTGCGTGCCCGGCAACGCCGGGACCGCCAGCATCGCCGACAACACCCCGTTCGACATCAGCAACCGGGCCGATGCGGTCGGGCTCGCCGTGACGCTCGGCGCCGATCTGGTCGTCATCGGTCCGGAGGGGCCACTGGTCGCCGGGGTCGCCGACGCGGTCCGCTCCGCCGGCATCGCCTGTTTCGGTCCGTCCGCCGCCGCCGCGCAGATCGAGGGAAGCAAGAGCTTCGCCAAGGAGGTCATGAAGCAGGCGGGGGTGCGCACGGCGGCCTGCCGGGTGCTGCGCTCGGCCAGCGCGTGCAGCGTGTACCTGGATTCGATCCCGCCTCCGTACGTCGTGAAGGCCGACGGTCTGGCGGCGGGGAAGGGGGTGCACGTCGGGCGCGACCTCGCCGCAGCCACTCGCTTCGCCCGCGAGCTGCTCCGCGAGCCCGGCGCGACCGCCATCGTCGAGAGCTACCTCGACGGGCCCGAGGTCTCGCTGTTCGCGTTGTGCGACGGGACGACAGTGCTGCCGCTGCTGCCCGCGCAGGACTTCAAGCGGGTCGGCGACGGCGACACCGGTCCGAACACCGGTGGCATGGGGGCGTACGCACCCCTGCCGTGGTTGGGCGAGGAGATGGTGACGCGCATCGAGCGGGAGGTGCTGCAACCGGTCGTGGCGGCGATGGCTGCGCGCGGGACGCCCTTCCAGGGGCTGCTCTACGCCGGGCTCGCAATTACCTCCACCGGACCGCAGGTCATCGAGTTCAACTGCCGTTTCGGCGATCCCGAGACGCAGGTGGTGCTCGCCCTGCTCGAGACGCCGCTCGCCGAGTTGCTGCACGCCTGTGCGACCGGGCGGCTGCACGAGGTCGGTCCGTTGCGCTGGCGGCCGGGTGCGGCGGTGACCGTCGTGGTCGCCGCCGAGGGCTATCCGGATGCGCCGGTGCTCGGTGACCCGGTGGAGCTGGCGGACCTGCCGGCCGGCGTGACCGTCTTGCATGCCGGGACCCGGCTCGAGGGTGGCGCGGTGGTCTCCGCCGGTGGCCGGGTCGTGTCGGTGACCGCCGTCGCGGACTCGCTGAGTGCAGCGCGCGACCTGGCGTACGAGGGGGTGGCGGCGGTCTCGTTGCGCGGCGGTCACTGGCGCACCGACATCGCCCGGCGAGCAGTCCAGCCGTGACCGGCGCGGCTCGTCAGCCGGGAGACCCAGCGGGAGCAGTGCGAGTGCCCACCGTCACGAACCTGCCGGACGGGTACAGCTACGGCGTCACCCGCTACGCCGATGTGATCCTCCAGCACGCGTTCCCCGCTCAGTACCGTGAGCTCATCGAGGTCCTGGAAAGCTTCGAGATCGGGCTGGCCGAGCTCCAGGTCGGCGGCGGAAACCGGACCCCCTTCGTCGCGAGGTTCGACGCGATGTTGGCGCGGGCCGGCTGGGGTAAGAAGACGATCACCATCGGCAAGACCATCGATGGCATCACCATCTCCACGGTTCGCGGCCACGAGATCGACATGTTCGCTGACGGCAGCACGACCTCTCCCTATCCTGGGATCGCGGTCGAGATGGAGTGGAACAACAAGGATCCGTTCTTCGACCGGGACCTGTTGAACTTCCAGGCCCTGCACCGGGAGGGTGCGCTCGCGGTGGGAGTCATCGTCACCCGCGGAATCCAGCTTCAGGATCTGCTCAAGCCGGTGGTCCTGAACCGGAAAGGGAAGGGCAAGTACGGCGAGAGCACCACGCACTGGAGCAAGCTCCTCTCGCGGGTGAATCTCGGTGGTGCAGGCGAGTGCCCGTTGCTGCTGGTGGGGATCGAGCCACCTCGCATCGACTCGCACGAGACCATGCTGGCGGTGCGCCAGGAACTGCGAGATGCCGATGAGCGGCTCCGCCACTGGCGGGACCATTACGGGCCGGGGCAGCGCGCGCTCGCCGTCGATGAGCACAGGATAATCAGGGCGGCCGCGCTCACCAAGCTCCCTGCGCCGGCGTCGGCAAACGGGGAAGCGGACCTCGACGACTGACACTCCGGCCAAGGGGGCTGGTCGGCGGTTCTGTCCGACTACGATGGCAAGATCCGCTCTGTTCGAAAGTATCGAACATGCCCCTGGAGGAGTCACCGTGACCGCCGAGCTCTTCGACCTCGCGCCTGCTTCACCCGACTCGGAGCGAGGGCGTCGTGGACGGGTGGGCCCGCTGCGCGCCGACGTGGCCCCCCCTGTCGCCCTGCCGCCGTTGCCGCAGACCGAAGGCGGCTTCAGAACCATCCTGGCCGACCCTCCCTGGCGCTTCACGAACCGCACCGGCAAGGTTGCTCCGGAGCACCGACGTCTGGACCGCTACGACACGATGACCCACGATGAGATCTGCGCTCTTCCGGTCGCTGACGTCGCCGCTGACAACGCGCACCTGTACCTCTGGGTGCCGAACGCACTGCTTCCCTCCGGCCTACAGGTGATGCAGGCGTGGGGATTTCGCTACGTGTCGAATCTTGTCTGGGCCAAGCGTCGCAAGGACGGAGGACCCGATGGCCGCGGGGTGGGTTTTTACTTCCGCAACGTGACCGAGTTGGTCCTGTTCGGAGTCCGTGGCAGCATGCGAACCCTGGATCCGGGACGCAGTCAGGTCAACATGATCGAGTCCCGCAAGCGCGAGCACTCGCGCAAGCCCGATGAGCAGTACGAGGTGATCGAGGCGTGCTCCGCTGGACCGCGGCTGGAGCTGTTCGCGCGCTATCCGCGTCCGGACTGGTCGGTCTGGGGTAACGAGGCGGACGAAGGCGTGACACCACGAGGCATGTGTCACAAGGGCTACCGGTAGCGAGACGATGATGAGCGGAGACACCTGTGGCTGACGTTCCGCACGTCCAGGCTCGCGCCCGGCTTCCGCATGCCGAGCGGGTCCAGGTCGGTGCCCGGCTGCTGCGCGAATACCAGGCAGGCAAGAGCATCCGCCAGCTGTGCGTCGAGACGGGCTACAGCATCGGCAGGATGCGTCGGCTTCTGCAGGACGCTGGAGTCGAGTTCCGTCGTCGAGGTGGCGGGTCGGCTGGCACGCCGCCGACCCACGAGGCTGCCACGAACCGCCCACCGAAGGAGCACCGGTGATCGAGCGCTACACGCTCCCCGAGATGGGCCGCGTCTGGAGCGAGGCCCACAAGTACGAGCTGTGGTGCCAGGTCGAGGTGCTCGTCCTGCAGGCCCACGCGAAGGCCGGCACCGTCCCGGTCGACAGCGTCGAGCCGGTACGCCATGCCACCCCGCCCACCCCGGAAGCGGTCGCCGAGATCGAGGCGGTCACCCAGCACGACGTGATCGCGTTCCTGTCCGCGTGGGCCGACAACACCGAGCCGCGCGAAGCCGCGGCGTATGTCCATTTCGGGATGACCAGCAGCGACCTGCTCGACACCGCGCTGGCGCTGCAGTTAGTGGAGGCGACCGACCTGCTGCTGGCCAAGGCGGACATCCTGGTGGCGGCGCTGCGCGAACTCGGCCTGGAGCACAAGGACACGGTGAAAGTCGGTCGTACGCACGGCATCCACGCCGAGCCGACCACCTGGGGGCACCGGGTCGCCGACCTCGCCTTTGCGATGGCCCGCAGCCGTGACCGGCTGCGACGTGCTCGGGACGCCGTTGCGGTTGCGAAGATCAGCGGCGCGGTCGGGACGTACTCCAACATCGACAGCCAGATCGAGCGCGACGTCGCGCAGCAGCTCGGGCTAACCCCGGCGCCGGCCGCCACGCAGGTGGTGATCCGCGACGGGATCAGCGAGTGGGTGAGCGCGCTCGCGATCATCGCCACGGTCTGCGAGGCCTTTGCGCTGGAGGTGCGGCACGGCCAGCGCACGGAGGTGCGCGAGCTGTGGGAGCCGTTCGGCAAGGGACAGAAGGGCTCGAGTGCGATGCCGCACAAGAAGAACCCGATCGCCAGCGAGCGGATCGCCGGCCTGGCCCGCGTCGTGCGGGCGCAGGTGGTGCCGGTGATGGAGGGCATCCCGCTGTGGCACGAGCGCGACATCAGCCACTCCTCGACTGAACGGGTGGCGCTGCCCGACACGAGCATCGCGACCGACTACCTGCTGCACCTGACGACCCGGTTGGTGACCGGGCTGGTCGTCGACGCCGACCGGATGCGGGCCAACCTGGAGTCCAGCGGCGGGCTCATCTATACCAGCACGGTGTTGCTCGAGTTGGTCGAGGGCGGGCTGTCGCGCGAGGACGCCTACTCCTTCGTGCAGGCGGCCGCAATGCGCAGCTGGGAGACCGGCCTGCCGTTCCGCCAGACGCTGACCGAGCAGGCAGCGGCGGCCGGTCAGGTGCTCGACGAGGCCCGGCTCGACGAGGTCTGCCGACCCGAGCGATACCTCGCTAGGCTCGGGCCGGTGTTCGAGCGGCTCGCCCAGCTCACCTGACCGTCTTCCCCCTCAGGAGGAACCATGGCCCGACTCACCCGACCCGCTCGTGGCGACGGCCGGGTGATCGCCGGCGTCGCAGCGGCGGTCGCCGACGGGGTGGGCCTGTCGGTGTTCGTCGTCCGTCTGCTGTTCGTCGTCGCCGGCCTGGTCGGTGCCGGCGAGGTCCTCTACCTGGTCCTGTGGATCCTGCTGCCCAAGCGCGATCGCTGACAGGCTGCTCGGCGTGAGCGACCTGCCGCTGCCCCTGCTGTCCCGCGGCAAGGTCCGCGAGCTCTACGCCGTCGACGACGACACGCTGTTGCTGGTCGCGAGTGACCGGATCAGTGCGTACGACGTGGTGCTGCCCACGGTGATCCCCGACAAGGGGGCAGTGCTCACCGGGCTGTCGGTCTGGTGGTTCGACCAGCTCGCCGACGTGGCGCCGAACCACCTGGTCAGCGCTCGGGTGGCGGACTTCCCGGCGTTACTCCAGCCGCACGCGGATCGGCTGCGGGGCCGGTCGATGCTGTGCCGGCGGCTGTCGATGGTGCCGGTGGAGTGCGTGGCCCGTGGCTACCTCACCGGGTCGGGGCTCGGCGACTACCGGGCGACCGGTGCGGTGTGCGGCGAGCCGCTGCCCGCCGGCCTGCAGGACGGGTCGCAATTGCCGGAGCCGATCTTCACGCCGGCCACGAAGGCGGCGGTCGGCGACCACGACGAGAACATCGGCTTCGACCGGGTCGTGGAGTTGGTGGGTGCCGAACTGGCCGCGGAGCTGCGTCGGGTCACGTTGGCCGTCTACGCGCGGGGGGCAGCGCTGGCCGCCGAGCGCGGCATCCTGCTCGCCGACACCAAGCTCGAGTTCGGCCACGACCGCGCCGGGGTGCTCACCCTGGGGGACGAGGTGCTGACCCCGGACTCCTCGCGGTTCTGGCCGGCGCAGGCGTGGGTGCCCGGGCGGGCGCAGCCGTCCTACGACAAGCAGTACGTCCGCGACTGGCTGGAGGACAGTGGCTGGGGCCGCCGGGCGCCCGGCCCTGAGCTTCCGGAGGAGGTGGTCGAGCGGACGCGGGCGAAGTACATCGAGGCGTACGAGCGGCTGACCGGGTCGTCGTTCGACACCTACCTCCGCCGGTCCTGACGACCAAGGCCCGGACATGGCGAAGGGCCGGTGCACCCCCCTCGCGTGCGCCGACCCTTCCCGCTGTCACGGGCAGAGTCGAACCGCTTGCTGAAGCCTTCCTGAGGAAGACCTGAAGATTGGCTGAAGATCCGCTGCGGGCGGCGTCCGGTTTGCGGCAGGATGCGGTGTGCTCTCCACCCGCCCCCGTGTCCTGGTCGTGGAGGACGACACCCCGATCCGATCGGCCCTGGACGTCGCGCTCCGCGGTGAGGGTTACGAGGTGCGGGCCGAAGCCGACGGCACGCAGTTGCTGCAGGTCGCCGAGCAGTTCCTGCCCGACCTGGCGGTGCTCGACATACGCCTGCCGGTCGGGCCCGACGGCTACGCGATGGCGGGGATCCTGCGCTGCGGCAGCGGCCTGCCGGTGCTGTTCCTCACCGCCGCCGACAGCGTCGAAGACCGGTTGGCCGGCTTCCAGGCAGGGGCCGACGACTACCTCGTCAAGCCGTTCTCGATTGCCGAGCTCCTGGCCCGGGTCCAGGCGCTGCTGCGCCGGTCCGGCCGGTTGTCCTCCAGCACGTGGCAGATCGGCGACCTGATCGTGGACGACGGGGCGCGTACGGTCGTCCGCGGTGGGGTCCCGCTGGACCTGACCAAGACGGAGTACGACCTGCTCGCCATGCTGGCGCAGCACGTCGGCAAGGTGCTGTCGAAGACCCAGCTGCTCACCCAGGTGTGGGGCTTCGACGCCTACGACGCCAACCTCGTCGAGGTGCACATGAGCGCCCTGCGCAAGAAGCTCGAGGTCGTCGGTCCTCGGCTGATCCACACCCTGCGCGGCGCCGGGTACGTGCTCCGGGGATGACGACCGCCACGCCGCCGCTCGGCCGTCGCGTCGTCCTGGTCGGCGTGGTGGTCGTCGCCTTCGTGCTGCTCGCGGTGAACACCGGCGTGTACGTGGCGCTGCGCGCCAGCCTGCTCGGTTCGCTCGACCAGCTGCTCGACGAGCGGGCCGAGACGGTGCGGATCGATGCGCGGACGGTGGCGCCGGGCAACGCGGGGGCGCAGCAGCTCGCCCGGGATCTTCAGGCCCGCGGTCTGCGCGTCCTGGTCCGGGCACCGGACGGGACGGTCTACCGCTCCGAGCCGTCCTCGTCGACGATCGGCCGCGGACTACCTCCGGCGCCTGGTGACGAGGCGTACGTCTCCCGCGACGTCGGGCTGACCGGCGGCGGTTCGGCCCGCGTGTTCGCGTCCACCTCCGGGGTCGCCCAGACCCTGCGGCGGCTCGTGGCGTTGCAGTTGCTGGGCTCCCTCGTGGCGCTGGGGGCAGCCGCCGTGCTGCTGTCGCGGGCTTCGCGCATTGCGCTGCGACCGGTGACGCGGATCGTCGAGGCTTCGATCCGTACGACCGCCGGACAGCGCGGCGAACGGCTGCGACCGGACCGACCCGACACCGAGCTGGGCCGGTTGGCAGCGGCGTACGACGACATGCTCGACGCGCTCGAAGCGGGGGCGCAGACCACAGCCGGCCTGGAACGGCGCAGCGGCATCTTCGAGACCCGCTGGCGGCAGGTGCTGGAGGCGGCGCAGGAGGCGTACGTGGCGGTGGACGCGCAGGGGGCGGTGATCGACTGGAACCGTCGCGCCGAGGAGCTGTTCGGCTGGCCGCGTGGCGACGTCGTCGGCCGGCCGGCGGCTGAGCTGGTCTCCGCAGCGGACGGCGGGCCGGTCGCCCGAGTCGTGGCCGGACTGGCTGCGGGAGTCCGTACCTCGATCGGCGCGCCGTACGAGATCCAGGCGATCACGCGGGACGGCCGCATGTTCGACGCTGAATGCACGGTGTGGGGTGTCGATCGGCGGGGCGGCCCCGTGGTGCACGCCTTCGTGCGGGACATCAGCGAACGGCGCGAGTCCGCCGCGATCTCGGCCCGGTTGGCCGCGATCGTCGAGGGCTCCTCGGACGCCATCGTGACCGAGGACCTCGACGGCACGATCCGCTCGTGGAACGGGGCCGCCGAGCGCAGCTATGGCTGGTCGGCGCAGGAGGCGCTCGGGCGGCACATCTCGTTGACCGTGCCGGCGGAGGAGCTCTCCGTGCACCTCGACATGATCGTGCGCATCGGCCGCGGGGAGTCGGTGGTCGGCTATGAAGGCGAGCGGCTGAGTCGCGGAGGCGCTCTGGTCCCCGTCTCCGTACGCCTCTCACCCGTCCACGACAGCTCGGGAAGCGTGGTCGCTGCCTCCTCGATCACCCGGGACATCACCGAGCAGCGGTGGATGGCCGAGACCTTGGACCGCAGTCTCGCCGCACTGCAGGCGGCGGCGG
>JBBSUR010000068.1:0-11722 GCA_038234255.1 Mycobacteriales bacterium
CCTCGACGGCCTCGGCCTCGCGCCGTACCTCCTGCAGATCGACCACCTCTGCGACATGGCCCTCCGGCAACAGCCCCTTGCGCCGTTCCTGCTCCTCGGCACGGACCGCCTCGAGATCGGCCTGGGCGGCCGCCAGCTCCTCGGCGTCCGCGGCCCGTCGCACCGCCTCCCGCCGGGCGCGCTCAACCTTTCGAGGGTCCGCCGGGGCGCTCCCGAGAGCCGCGGGTACCGGTCGGCGCGGCGGTGCGCAGAACATGTCGTCGCCGAGCGTGGCCGGACCGAGCAGCGCCGACAACGCCTGCGACACCCGCGAGATCGACCCTTGAACGGTCGCATCATCGCCGAACGCCTCGAGCCGGAGCGGTGCCAGCGGCAGATCGGCCAGCTCCTGTTCCTGCAGCCGAGCCGAGCTCCGGGCCGGTACGGCGGGCGCACCGGAGCCGCTGAGCGCCCCGGCGATGCGCGAGGCGAGCTCGGCCGGCTCTGCGGCGGCGTCGACGTCCGGATCGGGCCGTGGTTCGTCTGCTGACCAGGCCGGCTCGATGTCCAGCAGTCCGGCGCCGACGAGGGTGGCGACTATTCGCCCCGCCTCGTACACCGTGAAGCCGCACTCGCGAGCCAATTCGGTCAGGGTCCGGGTGCCGTCCACCTTGCAGAGCAGTGACCACGCTTCAGGGGCAATCTCGACCTGGTGGTCGGCGTCGCCGGCGGCCGACAGCAGGGGTACGGCATCAGGCCCGCGCACCGTGCGGACGACCGCGGCCCAGACGGCGCGTCGCTCCTCGACGTCGGCGAGCAGCTCGGCGACGGTCGACGGTGGGGCAACGTCCTCCCGGGTGCGCTCGTTGATCCGCAACCGCCACGTACCGCCGGGCCAGTCCAGCAACTGCGACAGCGAGTCGCGTACCTGCTCGCGCACGAACTCCACGACGACGGGCTGATCGAGGTAGCCCAGGTGCACGAGCAGTTCACCCAGCCGCCAGCCCTGGAGTTCGGTGCGCTGGGTCTCGAGCGCTTCGGCCAGCGCCTCGGGACCGAGGGCTCCGCCGGAGACGAGCCGGGCCCCGATCTGGGGTCGGTCGCCGCCTGTCGCCACCGCGTAGACCTGCCCGCTGCGCAGGAAGATCTTCGCGGTGTCGCCGGTCGGCGAGGTGAGCTGCAGGCACCCGCTGGCGGAGCCGGCGGCGAGCTGCGTCAAGACCTGCGCCAAGGGTGCCGCGGCCAGGTCGCCCTCGAGCACGTCAGCCTCCCGTCGGCACCTCGGATGCGTCCGGCGCCGATGCCGGCGTGGCGCGTGGAGGACATCGGCAGGCCGCAGCCCAACGTTGAGCCGTACGGGTCAACCCGCCGCATCCAGCCCTCGCCGGCCCGTTCTCTGCCACGATGGGTCCGGCACCGGATCCCCACCGCCCCGAAGGAGCAGAGCGTGAGCGCCCAGGACACCGCCCCGACTCCGCCGCAGGGCAACCGGCGCATCGATCGGGTGCTCGCCGAGGGGTTCCTGGAGCAACTGTCGGAGCTGACGCTGGTCGAGGTGCGGGAGCTGAGGGGGGAGGCCGAGCAGGAAGAGGCCGACCTGTCCTACATCCGCCGCATGATCCAGGGCCGGCTCGACATCCTGCGCGCCGAGCTCAACCGGCGCGACGGCGCCCTGCAGGGCACATTGGTCGAGGGTCTGGCGGCGATCCTGGCCGACGAGCCACGCGCACCGGCCCGGGGGATGGGTCGGCACAGCACTGTCGAGCCGTCGCGCGCGGACAGCCACCGGCGCTATGTCGAGGCGCTGGTCGCCGACGTGGACCTGTCCGACGTGACGGCGCGTTCGACCGACCAGCTGGCGCACGCGATGCGCACGCTTTCGGCGGAGGAGCAGGAGGTGTCCGGCAAGCGTCGGTCCGTGCAGGCGGTGATGGACACCTGCAGCGCCGAGATCACCCGCCGCTACCGCGACGGCGAGGCTGATGTCGCCGCCCTGCTCTCGGAGCAGCCGACTGGGCCACCCGCCTGACCGACGGTGGACGGCCTGTGACCGACCTCACGGAGCCGTGCTAGCAAGAGCGCTTGCAATTGCTAGCACCCCGACATAACGTAGAGGCTGCACCGACCGACAGGCCCGGACGACCGACAGGCCCCGACGACCGGCCGAGGAGTCTCATGCCGAGCATCGACGTCCGCCACCTCGGTGACTACATCCGTGAGCAGCGTGGCGACCGTGACATCTCGCTGCGCCAGTTGGCCAAGTTGGCGGGGGTCAGCAACCCCTACCTCAGCCAGATCGAGCGGGGTCTGCGCAAGCCGAGCGCAGAGATTCTCCAACAGATCGCCAAGGCGCTGCGCATCTCCGCGGAGGCGCTGTACGTGCAGGCGGGCATCCTGGAGCAGCGAGAGGGCAACGGCCTGCTCGCCGACGCCGTGCTCGCGGACCAGATGTTGACGGAGCGCCAGAAGCAGGTGCTCCTGGAGATCTACGACAGTTTCTGCAAAGAGAACGCCACGGCGAGCCAGACTTCGCCCGGCGCGGCTGTCTCCCTGGTCACCGCCTCGTCCGCGCCGCCGGTCGAAATGAGCACCCGCGCGCTCGCCGTCGCTGACCCGCCTGCTGATTCGCGGGACGCCGGCTGACGGCCGGTCCGTCCCGTACGCCCGACCTGTCCTGTACGCCGTTATCTGCCCTGCCGAGGAGGCACCCCATGGCCACGTCCACCACCACCAAGACCGCCACCACCAAGACCGCCACCACCAAGAGCACTACCCCGAAGACCACCGCCAGCGTCTCGAAGTCCGGCGACACCGTGACCGGCCGGTTCACGCTGAAGCACCTGCCGAGTTTCGAGATCTCCGAGGCCAGCAAGCCGCTGTTCGCCGTGGTCGGCGTCGCCGACCTCGCGATCGAGCAGGCCAAGGCGGCGGACCTCACCGCCCAGGTCAGCAAGGTGCAGGCGCGCCTGGCCGACGTGCCGGCCCGGGTCAAGACGATCCCGGGTCAGCTCGAGCGGGCCAACCAGAAGGCCACCGACCTCTACGGCAAGCTGTCGGTCCGCGGCGAGCGCCTGGTCACGCAAATCCGTCGCCAGCCGGCGACTCAGGCAACGCTGGCCGAGGGCAAGGAGGCCGTGCGCAAGGCTGAGGCCTCTGCAGTCGCCGCCAAGAAGACCGTGCAGGCAAGCGAGAAGGCTGTGGAGAGCGCTGCCGGCAAGATCGGCTGACCTGTCGGCCCCCGACCCGTGCGACCCCCGGTGCCCAGTGGCCCGGGGGTTGCGCGCGTCCGCAGTAGTGGCTGAGGATGGCGCGTGGAGAGGATGGCCCAACATGACGTGGCTCGACCCGCACAACGTGTTGCTGCTTCCGTGGCTCGCCCTGATCGCCCTCAAGCTGTGGGCGTTGGTGGACGCCTGCATCCGGCCGGCCGTGGCCTTCCCCGCGGCGGGCAAACTCACGAAGGCGGCCTGGGTCGCGATCCTTGCCCTCGCAGTGGCGCTGAGCGGTTTCTCGGTGCTCGGTCTGCTCAGCCTGTTGGGCACGGTCGCGGCGATCGTCTACCTGGTCGACGTCCGACCGGCGGTCCGTGAACTCCGGCGCGGGGATCGCTGGAACTGAAGAGGAGCCTGGTCGGATCGCGCCGGTCAGGGCGCGGAGCGCGGGCTGTGCTGCAACTCGGGGGCCATGTCGCCGGCTGGCTCCTGGCCCACGTGCAGGAAGACGAGCGCGTCGTCGGGGTTGCCCTCGACCGCCTGGGTCTCGCCGTTCGCCTGGTAGATCTCGACCAGTCCGGGTGCGTCCGAGGCGGCGACCAGCCGGCGTACACCCGTCTGCACCGTCGTCGACTCGCCGTCACGGACGCCACCACGCAGAAGCACCAGTTCCTCGGACATACCCACAGGCATACCCCCAGGTCCGGCCGGGCGAAACGGCGGTCAGGTTGTCCCGTTACGCCCGGGATGTCCCCGATGCGGATCGGCCGAGCGGGTGACCTGCGGGGCAGACCGTCACTCCAGCGCGTGCGCGTCGTTGCCTGGAGTGTTCCCGGATCGCCAGTGAAGCGCCTCGAAAGGGTCGGCACCATGACTCGGATCGCCACCGTTCACACCGAGCTCGAGCTCCGCCTGGTCGTCCCCGGCGGACCGTCCCTGCCGGTGCTGGCCGACCTGAGCTACTCCGCCGCCGATCCGTGGGCGGTCCGGGTCGCCTTCCAGGTCGGTGGCGACGGCGACGGCGTGGTCGAGTGGATGTTCGCCCGTCAGCTGCTCACCGACGGCGTCGCGGCCTCGGTCGGCGAGGGCGACGTGCGGGTCTGGCCGGCGATGGCGGGCCGCGAGCGGGTGATCAACCTGGCGATGGCCTCCCCGTCCGGCTCGGCGCTGTTCGAGATCGAGCGCGACGCGCTCGTCGAGTACCTCCAGCAGACCTACGTCGCGGTGCCGACCGGCGCCGAGGAGGACGTCGTCGACCTCGACGCCGAGCTCGCGCTGCTGCTCGACCACTAGCCAACCACTCGCCCAGCTGCGCCGGCGGCCCGGCCGACCAGCGCGGGAAGCCTCACCCGGACGGCGGTGTTGCGACATCCGGGGCAGAATGCCCCGATGTCATCGCCTGAGGGGTGCGGCCCATGAGCCCGACCGCGTCGGTCACCGCCCTGCGCCCCCGCCGGGTGGCCGTGTTGTCGGTGCACACCTCGCCCCTGGAGCAGCCCGGCACCGGCGACGCCGGCGGCATGAACGTCTACGTCGTCGAGACCTCGAAGCGGCTCGCGGCGCTCGGCGTCGAGGTCGAGATCTTCACCCGTGCGACGAGCAGCGACTTGCCGCCGGTGGTCGAGCTCGCGCCGGGCGTGACCGTGCGCCACCTCATCGCCGGACCGTTCGAGGGCCTGAGCAAGGAAGACCTGCCCGCCCAGTTGTGCGCCCTGACCTCCGGCCTGCTGCGGGCCGAGGCGGCGCACGAGCCCGGCTGGTACGACGTCGTGCACTCGCACTACTGGCTCTCCGGCCAGGTCGGCTGGCTCGCGACCGAGCGCTGGGGTACCCCCCTGGTGCACACCGCCCACACCCTCGCCAAGGTCAAGAACCTCGCGCTGGCCGAGGGCGACGCCGCGGAGCCGCTGCGCCGGGTCGTCGGCGAGCAGCAGGTCGTGGCGGCCGCCGACCGGCTGGTCGCCAACACCTCCGACGAGGCGCGCGAGCTGGTCGACCTCTACGGCGCGCAGGCCTCCCGGGTCGTGACGGTCGCACCCGGCGTCGACCTCGAGCACTTCTGTCCCGGCGAGGCGGGCAAGGCCCCGGCAAGGATGCGGCTGGGCGTCCCTTCGGACGCCGTGCTGCTGCTGTTCGTCGGACGGATCCAGCCGCTCAAGGCGCCCGACGTCCTGCTGCACGCTGCCGCCCGAATGTTGGAGCGCGACCCCGCGCTCCGCGACCGGCTCGTCGTCGCCGTCGTCGGTGGGCCGAGCGGCACCGGGCTGCTTGAACCCACCGCGCTGCAGGATCTCGCGCTCCGGCTCGGCCTCGCTGACCAGATGCGCTTCGAAGCGCCGCAGGGAGGTGCTTTCCAGCGCGACCGGCTCCGCGACTGGTACCGAGCCGCCGACGTCGTCGCCGTGCCGAGCCACAACGAGTCGTTCGGACTGGTGGCCCTCGAGGCGCAGGCCTGCGGCACTCCGGTAGTCGCCACCGACGTCGGCGGTCTGCGCACCACCGTCCGCGACGGCGTCTCCGGCCTGCTGGTCAGCGGTCACGGCGCCGAACAGTGGTCGCGCGCCCTCGCCCGCGCGGTCGCCGACCGCGATCGTCTCTCGCCGGGCGCCGTGGCGCATGCGACCGGTTTCTCCTGGGACGCCACCGGCGACGGGCTGCTGAGGACCTACCGCGACGTGCTCGACGACCGGCTCGCCCCGGTCCGGCTGCGAGCGGCGCGTTGAGCGTCAGCTCGACGGCAGCGGGCGTCTCCGCCACGCTCCGCGACGCCTTGGAGGAGGCGGGTCTGGACTACACCTCGCCCGGCGAGGGCCAGTTCTTCGTTTCCCTGCCCGGTACGCACAAGCTCGCCACCCACTGCTGGCTCGTCGCCGGTCAGCACAGCCTGCTGGTGGAGGCGTTCGTGGTCCGCAAGCCGGACGAGAACGTCGCGGAGTTCTCGCAGTTCCTGCTCCGGCGCAACGCTCGGATGTACGCCGTGGCCTTCTGCACCGACGCGAGCGGTGACGTCTACCTCGTCGGTCGGCTGCCGCTGCACGCGGTCACCGCCGAGGAGGTCGACCGCCTGCTCGGCGCCGTCCTGCAGTACGCCGACGACGCCTTCGACCCGTTGCTGGAACTCGGCTTCGCGTCCTCGATCCGCCGGGAGTGGGCCTGGCGCAGCAAGAACGGTGAGTCCATGGAGAATCTGGCCGCGTTCGCCCGCTTCGCCGACCCCGATCGCTGAGGGTGGAGGGTCGGCAAGCCTGGCATCGGAGAGGCCGGCATCTGAAAGACTGTGCCGATGGCGACCCTGGTGCTGCTCCGACACGGTGAGAGCACGTGGAACGCCAAGGGCCTGTTCACCGGCTGGGTCGACGTCGACCTGACCGAGCTCGGCAACGAACAGGCCCGGCTCGGCGGCCTGCAGCTGGCCGCGGCGGGACTGCTGCCGACCGTGGTGCACACCTCGCTGATGACGCGCGCCATCCGTACCGCCAATCTCGCGCTCGAGGCCTGCGATCGCAGCTGGGTGCCAGTGAGGCGGCACTGGCGGCTGAACGAGCGGCACTACGGCGCGCTGCAGGGCAAGGACAAGAAGGCGACCAGGGGTGAATACGGCGAGGAGAAGTTCCAGTTGTGGCGCCGCTCCTACGACGTCCCTCCGCCGAGGATCGAGCTCGGCTCGGAGTGGGACGTGACCCATGACCCGCGCTACGCGCACCTCACCACCGACCTGGTGCCGCGTGCGGAGTGCCTGAAGGACGTGGTGCACCGCATGCTGCCCTACTGGTATGACGCGATCGTGCCGGATCTGCAGGCCGGTGACGTGGTCCTCGTCGCGGCCCACGGCAACTCGCTGCGCGCCCTCGTCATGCACCTCGACCGGCTGTCGGAGCAGCAGGTAGTGAGCTTGAACATCCCTACCGGACAATCACTTCGGTACGACCTGGACGACGACATGCACCCGACCAACCCCGGCGGGACCTACCTCGACGAAGCGGCGGCCAGGCTCGCCGCCGAGGCCGTCGCGCAGCAGGGACACTGACCATGGCGAAGAAGAAGAAGAAGCCGACCCCACCACCACCGCCGGTCCGCAGAGCTGCGCCGCGACCGGCGAGCGGGGTCGCCGGGCCGAGCAAGCGCAACCTGGAGCGGGCGGCAGCGGCCAAGGCGGCGTCGCGGGCTGTGCTGCGTGGACGCCTGGTCGCGGCCGGTCTGGCCGTCGCCGCGATTGCCGCGATCGCTGCCTTCGTCGTCGTGGACCGGCGTGGCGACAGCACGCTGCGGGAAGCGCTGACCAGCGGCTCCTGCACGGTGGACGACGAGAGCGACCCGACCGCGGCGCCGGGCAGCAACCACGTGGCCGCGCCGACATACGCGGTCGACCCGCCGGCCGGCGGCAACCACCTCGGCACCGGTGCCACCCGCAGCGGCGTCTACGCCGGGACCAGCCTGCCGCCGGACGGCCAACTCGTGCACTCGCTCGAGCACGGCTACGTCATCGTCTGGCACGAGCCCGACCTGCCGCAGTCCGAACTGGACAAGCTCATCGCCTTTCAGGAGGCGCACGACGGTGACGTGATCGTCGTCGAGCGGCCGACACTGCCGGTGCCGACGGCAGCGACCGCCTGGGGGCACCGCCTGCTCTGCCAGCAGGTCGAACCGGCCGCTCTGGAGCGCTTCGCCCAGGAGTACGTCGGCAAGGGGCCGGAGGACCTGCCCCGCGGCTGAGCCGCGGTCAGTTCAGGGGTGGAGTACGGGGGGGCGCTCGCCGGTCACCAGGAAGATTACGCGGCGGGCGACGGAGACAGCGTGGTCGGCGAAGCGTTCGTAATAGCGGCCGGCCAGGGTGATGTCGATCGCCGGCTCGACGCCTTCGTCCCACGAGTCGTCAAGGATCGCCCGGAACAGCTGCCGGTGCAGCTCGTCCATGACGTCGTCGTCCTTCTCGAGCTCGGCGGCCATCACGAGGTCCCGACTGGCGATGACGCTGCCGGCCTTCGCCACGATCTCCTCGGCGGCATGCCCCATCTTCAGCACCGTCGAGCGCAGGGTCGCCGGGACGGCGGACGCGGGGTAGCGACGTCGGGCGATCTTGGCGATGTGGACGGCGTTGTCCCCCATGCGCTCGAGGTCGGCGACCATGCGCAGTGAGGTGACGAGGATGCGCAGGTCGCTGGCCACCGGCTGCTGGCGGGCGAGCAGGTCGAACGCCCTCGCCTCGATCTCGCGGTAGCGCGCGTCCACGGCGTCGTCATTGCTGATCACCGACTCGGCGAGCGACAGGTCCGCATCGAGCAGCGCCGTCGTCGCGCGGCTCATGGCCGACCCGACCTGCAGGGTCATCTCGATCAGCGCCTCCGAGATGGCATCCAGTCCGTCGTGGTAGGTATCGCGCATGCGGCCACCGTAGTCCGCGGCTCGGGCCCGCAGTCGGCCATGGGTGAACCCGTGGGATACGGCAGGTGAACATCGTCCGCGACGACGGCGTGCACCCAGACCTGCACCACGGCAGCACCCCTAGTCTCGCCTCTGTGACCGTCGTCGGCGTGCTCGTCGGGCTTGCCGTGGGGATCGTCCTCGGCGCGGTGCTCGCAGCGCTGGTCGCGAGCCGACGGCGCGCCGCGCGCATCGCCGGGGAGCCGTCGCCCGAGCCGGCCCCGGGGAGTCTGCCGCCGTCGTCGGTCGATGTCATCGACGCGCTTCCCGTGGCGATCGCGGTCCTGGACGCCGCCGACGATGTGGTGCTGGCCAACAGATCGGCCAGCGCCCTCGGCGTGATCCAAGGCGACCGGCTGGTGGTCGCCGAGCTGCGCCGGTTGGTCAGCGACGTGCGGCGTACCTCCCTCGCGCAGGAGGTGGAGGTGGAGCCGTCCGCCGCCCGCGTCGGGCGGTTCCCCGAAGCGGTCCGCGTTCGCCTCGCGCCGGTCGGTCGGGACGGCCATGTCGCGATGCTCGTCGAGGACCTCACCGAGACCCGCCGGGTGGAGGCGGTGCGGCGCGACTTCGTCGCCAACGTGAGCCACGAACTCAAGACGCCGGTCGGCGCGATGGCGCTGCTGTCCGAGGCGTTGCAGGACGCCAGTCATGACCCCGAGGCCGTACGCCGGTTCGCCGGCCGGGTGCAGCACGAGGCCGAACGGCTGGGCCGCCTGGTGCAGGAGCTCATCGACCTGTCTCGGCTGCAGGGTGCGGACCCGCTGCCCGAGGCCACCGTCGTCCCCGTGGACCAGGTCGTCACCGAGGCGGTCGACCGGGCGCGGATCGCCGCGGCGGCGCTCGGGATCGAGGTCGTGCGGGGCGGTGAGAGCGACCTCACCGTCGAGGGCAGCGAGTCGCAGCTGGTCACCGCAGTCGGGAACCTGATCGAGAACGCCGTGCTCTACAGCCCGCCGCAGACCCGGGTGGCGGTGGCTGTGCGTCGCCACGAGAGCGCGGTCGAGATCACCGTGACCGACCAGGGGATCGGCATCGCCGACCGCGACCTCGAGCGGGTCTTCGAGCGCTTCTACCGCGCTGACCCGGCCCGCTCCCGGGCCACCGGCGGGACCGGTCTGGGACTGGCAATCGTCAAGCATGTCGCCACCAACCACGGCGGCGAGGTGAGCGTATGGAGCGTCGAGGGATCCGGCTCGACCTTCACCTTGCGCCTTCCGTGTCTGGCCGTCGATCGGCCGGTCAGAGAGCAAGCCATCGCGCAGGACAAGGGAGACGTGGCGTGACGCGGGTGCTGGTGGTCGAGGACGAGGAGTCCATCTCCGATCCGCTGTCCTACCTGCTCCGGCAGGAGGGCTTCGAAGTGGCTGTGGCGTCGACCGGCCCGGAGGGGATCGCGGAGTTCGACCGGGGCGGCGCGGACATCGTGCTGCTGGACCTCATGCTGCCAGGACTGTCCGGGACGGAGGTCTGTCGGGCGCTGCGGGCGAAGTCGTCGGTGCCGGTCATCATGCTGACCGCGCGGGACAGCGAGATCGACAAGGTCGTCGGATTGGAGCTCGGCGCGGACGACTACGTGACCAAGCCGTTCAGCACCCGGGAGCTTGTGGCCCGCATCCGCGCCGTCCTGCGGCGCGGCATTGAGGCCGAGGAGGAGGCGGGCGCAACCCTGGAGGCCGGACCGGTGCGCATGGACGTCGAGCGCCACGTCGTGACCGTGGACGGCAGCCAGCTGGCCCTGCCGCTGAAGGAGTTCGAGCTGTTGGAGATTCTGCTGCGCAACGCCGGCCGGGTGCTCACCCGCGGGCAGCTGATCGACCGGGTGTGGGGTGCGGACTACGTCGGCGACACCAAGACGCTGGACGTACACGTGAAGCGGCTGCGCGCCAAGATCGAACCCGATGCGGGTGCGCCACGCCACCTGGTCACCGTGCGGGGGCTGGGCTACAAGTTCGAGAGTTGATCTCTCGGCGGCTCAGCCCGCCGGATGAGCCGGGACGCCGCCGGCGCGGTGCGTGCACAGGCGGGCGAGTTCGGCGTACGCCGGTTCTCCGAGCAGCTCGGTCAACTCGGCGGCGTACGCCAGATACAGCGGCTCGCTGCCGACGTGGGCGGTCGGTGCGGAGGTGCACCACCAGTGCAGGTCGGCGCCGCCGGGTCCCCACCCACGCCGGTCGAACTCCCCGATCGAGGTGACCAGGATCTGTGCGTCGTCGGGTCGGGTGACGTGCTCCTGCGTACGCCGCACCGGCAGCTGCCAGCACACGTCCGGCTTGGTCCGCAGCGGGTGCAGTCCGCAGCGTTCGGCCAGCGCGTGCAGTGCGCAGCCGGTGCCACCGGAAAAGCCGGCCCGGTTGAGGAAAATGCATGCGCCGTCCACGGTCCGGGTGCGCCGCGCCGCTTCACCGTCGAGTTCGTCGACCTCCGAGATGCCGGAGACCTCCGCCGTCGCGGCGTACTGCCACCGGTCGGCGGCGAGCCGGTTCGCGAAGCCCTCGACCCGCTGCTCGTCGGCGTCGTCGGAGTAGAAGGCCCCATGGGTGCAGCAACCGTCCTCGGCGCGACCCTCGACGATGCCCTCGCAACCCCGTCCGTAGATGCAGGTCCACGATGACAGCAGCCAGGTCAGGTCGGCCCGGACGAGCGAGGTCGGGTCGGCCGGGTCGACGAATTCGAGCCAGTCACGGGGGAAGTCGGCCGGCACCTCGGGGCGGGCCGGCACTTGCGGACGAACCGCCGGCATCCCGAGTTCGGTGGCCGACACGGCGCGACCCTACCGGCGGCGCAGGCTGCGCGAGTGACTGCTCGGTAGCCTTCGCCCCCATGCGGCTGGGCGTGCTCGACGTGGGCTCCAACACGGTGCACCTGCTCGTCGTCGACGCCCATCAGGGAGGGCATCCCGACCCCGTGCGCTCGCACAAGAACGCGCTGCGGCTGTCGGAGTTGCTCCGACCGGACGGCTCCCTGGGCCGCAAGGGCACCGACGCGCTGGTGTCCGCCGTCACCGCTGCCCGGCTCGCCGCGCAGGAAGAGGGCGTCGAGGACCTGGTGGCCTTCGCCACGTCCGCCGTACGGGACGCCACCGACTCGGCCGAGGTGCTGTCGGCGGTGCG
>JBBSUR010000069.1:0-11570 GCA_038234255.1 Mycobacteriales bacterium
CACGCGAGCGTCACCCCCGCGATGGAGGACGCGGTGCTGCAGGTGATCGCCCGGATGGACGGGATGCCGTTCCCGTCCACAGTGGCCCTGGCCGGGCGGTGGGTCCGTGGCCGGGTACGGCGGGCCGCCCCGGTGGAGACGACGTACTGCGCGGAGGTTGTCGCGCAGACCTACCAGGCGATGGGGCTGCTGAGCTGCCAGCGGCCGGCGAACTACTACGACCCGGGCAGCTTCTGGAGCGGCGACCGCCTCGTACTCGATGACGGGGCGAGGCTCGGGGCCGAGATCCGCATCCAGGTCCCCGGCCGTGCTGCCGGCGGCGCCGAAGGGTGAGCCTCGCGAGGATCTCGGCGGGAGGGAACTTTTTTTTGCGTCCGAGATGAACCATTTGCGGCTCCCGTACGGATGAGTGCTGGTGACAGGCCTCCGGCCGCGTCCCCGCACGCATGGTCCTGCCCGTCGTATGGCGGAACAGGCTGAGGATGTCCCACTCCGGGACGCGACTTCAAGGAGTTCCATGACCAGCTCCTCCCGGCACGGGTCCGCGCGCCGCGCGGGCACCGCGCTAGCAGCGGCCGGCCTGGCCGTCGCCGGTACCGGCTTGGCCCTCGGCCCAGTCACCGGCAACGCCTCCAGCCACCGCGAGGCCCCGGCTATCGCCGGGAACCCCCTTGCGGACAACACCGACACCTACGTGTTCGTCAGCCCCGACAAGCCGGACACGGTGACCCTGATCGCCAACTGGATCCCGTTCCAGGAGCCCTCCGGCGGTCCGAACTTCTATCCCTTCGGTGCCGGCGGCTACCGCTACAACATCAAGGTCGACAACAACGGCGATGCCAAGCCAGACATCACCTACCGCTGGACCTTCACCAACATCGACAAGCGCGGGACGGACACGTTCCTCTACAACAACGGGGCGGTGAACTCCTTCAACGACCCGACCCTGCTGTTCAAGCAGACCTACAAGTTGGAGAAGGTCGATGGAGCCGGCACGGCCACCACACTGGTCGACACCGGAAAGACCGCGCCCTCGCGCGTCGGCGACGCCTCCATGCCCAACTACGCCGCTTTGCGCGACGAGGCGCTGTCCCCGCTGCAGGGCGTGTCTGGTACGAGCTTCGCCGGCCAGGCCGACGACCCGTTCTTCCTGGACCTGCGGGTCTTCGACCTGCTGTACGGCGGTGACCTGTCCGAGGTCGGCAACGACACGCTGACGAACTACAACGTCAACTCGGTCGCCCTGCAGGTGCCGATCTCCGAGGTCACCGAGGGCGGTGACGGCAGCGGGATCATCGGCGTCTGGTCGACCACCGATCAGCAGACGCTGACGCTGACCCCTGGCAAGTCCGAGCCGACCGGTGACTTCGTCCAGGTCTCGCGCCTGGGCATGCCGCTGGTCAACGAGGTCGTCGTTCCCGCCGGTCTGAAGGACGCCTTCAACTCGCTGCCGCCGGAGATGGACGCCAGCATCCAGGCAGTCGTCGACAAGGTCAACGACCCCGAGGTGCCCAAGCTCATCGAGGCCATCTACGGCATCCCGGCCCCGGCGGCGCCCCGTGACGACATCTTCTCGATCTTCCTGACCGGCATCGACGGGTTGAACAAGCCGCCGACGGTGCAGCCCGCCGAGATGCAGCGGCTCAACACCAAGATCCCGCCGGCCGCCGAGCCGAACCGCCTCGGTGTGCTGGCGAAGGACACCGCCGGCTTCCCCAATGGCCGCCGGCTGACCGATGACGTCGTCGACATCGAGATCCAGGCCCTCGAGGGCGCGGTGCGTACCGGGATGATCGTTGAGCCGCTCGCCGCCGGCGACGGCGTCAACACCAACGACAAGAACTTCGGGAGCAGCTTCCCCTACCTCGCTCTGCCGGAGTCCGGCTCCAGCACCGACGCGCGGGCTACCCGCAGCGGCGGCTCGTCCAGCAGCGGTTCGGGCAGCGGTAGCTCCACGGGCAGCGGCTCTTCGGGTAGCGGCAGCGGCTCCTCGGGCAGCGGTAGCGGCTCCTCGGGCAGCGGCAGCAACAACGTCGCCGGCGGTTCGGGCAACGCGCCGACCGGTGGCGTCTCCTCCGGCTTCGGTGGTCTGGCCGGGAACGAGCTGCCGGCCCTGCCGGTCAGCATCGCGCTGATCGGTGTCGCTCTGGCCGGCGCGGGCATCATCATCCGCAAGCGCGCGACGAACTAGTTCGATGTCGATCCTGTCGCGCCGTGGTCCGGAGGGCATGGCTTCCGGACCACGGCCGGTGGGACACCCGTCTTCCTGGCGTTCAGTCACGCTTCAGTTGGTTGTCCTGGCCGCCCTGGCAGGAGCCCAGTACTCCGTCCTCGCGGACGCTCGCGCCGATGTGCGCGCCGACCGCGGGATCGGGCCCCAGGTCAGCGTCGGTGCGGTGGAGCGTGGCGCATCGCCGCCGGTGACCTTGGCCATCCCAAAGTTGGGGATGGACACCCGGCTGATCGGTCTACGCAAGAACAGGTCCGGGCAGCTTCAGGTCCCGGAGGACCCACAGCGGGCCGGCTGGTACAGCCAGGGCTTCGCCCCCGGCGATGACGGTCCGGCGGTCCTCGTCGGCCATGTCGACAGTTACCGGGGCCCGGGCGTGTTCGCCCGCCTGCACGAGATGGTGCCCGGGGACCCGGTCACGGTTCGGCGCTCCGACGGCACCCTGGCCCAATGGGTGGTGGAGCGGGTCGAGACCTACGCCAAGCGCGAGTTCCCGACCGAGGACGTCTACGTCGGGGACGGCTCGCCGCAGTTGGTCCTGGTCACCTGCGGTGGCGAGTTCGATGCGCGAGCCAAGAGCTACTTGAGCAACGTCGTCGTCTTCGCCTCACCCGCCTCACCCGAGGCGCCCGCAGCCGAGGCACCCGCACCCGAGGCACCCGCACCCGAGGCACCCGCCGTCGAGGCACCCGCCGTCGAGGCACCCGCAGTCGCACCCGCCGCACCTGCACCCGCCGCACCCGCACGCAAGGCGCCCGCACCCGAGTCACCCGCTCCCGAGTCACCCGCACCCGCCTCACCCGCACCGGAGTCACCCGCACCCGCCTCACCCGCACCGGAGTCACCCGCACCCGCCTCACCCGCACCGGAGTCACCCGCACCGGAGTCACCCGCACCGGAGTCACCCGCACCGAGCCGACTTCTTCCCGGCCGTTCCGCCTGACCATGGGCACCGCCGTGGCCCCGGCCCGGCCGTACTGTCAAGCGCATGAGCGGTCGGGTCGTCGTCGCGGAGGGCGACCCCACCGTCAGCGAGGTCGTCGCCCGCTACCTCACCCGCGCGGGTTTCACGGTCCGGACCGTTGCCGACGGGAGGACCGCGGCGCACTGCATCATCGCGGCCCCACCGGATCTGGTCGTCCTCGACCTCATGCTGCCCGGCCTCGACGGCTCGAGGTATTCCGACGGGCGCGAGCCCGGTCACCGGTACCCGCGGACGGCGTCGTGCACGTGACGGCCCCGCGGGCCGAGGGCAGTTCGGCGCACGTCGAGGTGGCGATCGCCCGCGGCCTGATCACCTGGCGCCGCGCGGGGTCCGTCCCTGATCATGTGGCGCCGACCGGGGTCATTTCACGCAGATCTTCGCCAGTGGATCAGGGAGGGCCGGGGCGGCTCGCCAGTGGATCAGGCAGGGCCGGCCGGGCTCGCCAGTGGATCAGGCAGGGGCGGCCGCGAACGGTCCTCGGGCGCACGAGCGGCGCCTGCCCGTCCCACCGACTGACGTAGCCCCTCACGGCATCCGCGAGCCCCACAGCAGGGAGCCGGCTGCGGCGACCAGCGCCAGTCCCAGCCCGAGTCCGGTGACGGCCGCCGTCACCTCACGCCGCTCGGTCGTCGTGCCGACCTGACTACCGATGTCGTCGTAGACCTGCGTCAGCTCGCTTCCGCTCTCGGCGGCGAACGAGCTGCCGCCGGTGGACCGGGCGAAGCGCTCCAGCGCCGGGCCGTCGACCGGGACCCGCACCAGCTGCCCCTGGAGCCGGACGACCCCGTTGGCCGTGCCATAGGCGATCGTCGACACCGGAACCCCTGCGGCGCGGGCGGCTTCGGCTGCCACCGGCAGTGCCCGGCCGACGGTGTTGGTGCCATCACTGAGCAGCACGATCCGGGCCGGCGGTGGCGCCTGGCCCGGGTCGCCCGGCACGGCCTGGATGGCCGAGAGGCTGGCGAACACCGCCTCGCCGATCGCGGTGCTCGGCCCGAGCTCCAGCCGGCGTACGGCCGCGCCCACCGCCTCGTGGTCCAGGGTCGGCGGCACCACGATGGCCGCGCTGCCGCTGAAGGACACCAGACCGACGTTGAAGCGCTCCGGCAGTCCCTCGATGAACTGCTCCGCCGACGCCTTGGCCGCAGAGATGCGGTCGGGGGCGACGTCGGTCGCCTGCATCGAGATCGAGGTGTCCAGCGCGACGATGACCGTCGCCCGCTCCCGCGGCACCTCGACATCGGCCTCCGGCCGGGCGAAGGCCGTCGTCAGCGCAACCAACGACAGCAGCAGCAATCCGGCCGGCACGTGCCGTCGCCAGCTCGGGCTGCGCGGCAGCACCGAGGCCAGCAACTCCAGTTCGGTGAAGCGCACCGCGAAGGCGGGCTTGCGTCGCTGGAGCAGGACGTAGGCGACCGCCAGCCCGGCGACAAGCACCAGCAGCCACAGGCGGTACGCGGCGAGGAAGCTCATCAGCGGCCCGCCGGCGAACGGCCCGCCGCGCGCAGCCGGCGGCGGGCGGCCAGGAAGCCGGCCAGCTCGGGCAGCCAGTCCCGGTCGGTGCGCAGGACCAGGTGCCCAGCGCCGGCCGAGCGCACCGCGGCGGCATGCCCGGCGCGCCGGGCGCGGGCCGCCTCGGCGTAGCGCTCGCGCAGGCCACGGTCGGAGGTCTGGACCTCCAGGTGGCGTCCGGACTCGGGGTCGACCAGCCGCAGCACCCCCATCGCCGGCAGTTCCAGCTCCCGAGGGTCCAGCACCTCCACCAGGATCACGTCGTGGCGGCGGGCGAGAAGCCGCAGCGGCCGGGCCCAGGACGGTTCCGATGCCGCCCGTCCCGCGGCGCTGCTGGACCCACCTGCGACGAGGTCGCTGACAACGACCACCAGGCCCCGCCGGCGCGGCGGACTGGCGACGGCGGCCAGCCCTTCGGCGAGCGCCGGGCCGCTGCCGTCACCCGGCCGGGTCGTCTGGAGCACGTGCAGCAGGGCCAGCGCGGCGAGGCGGCCGGACCGGGCCGGCAGCCGGCGTACCCCCTCGGACAGCACGATCGCCCCGAGGCGGTCACCCGGTCCGACCGCGAGATGACCGATCGCGGCGGCCAGGGCGACGGCGACCTCGCGCTTCTCCGACCGGGCGGTGCCGAAGGACATCGACGCGGTCAGGTCGACGACCAGCGTCGTCTCGAGCTCGCGCTCGGCCACGGCGTCGCGGACGTGCGGGTAGCCGGTGCGGGCGGTGACCGCCCAGTCCATCCGGCGTACGTCGTCGCCCGGCGCGTAGGCCCGCGCCTCGGCCGGCTCGGTGCCGGGACCGGGCAGGTGCCCCAGGTGGTCGCCCTGGAGCAGCCCGTCCAGCCGGGAGGCGACCTGCAGCTGCAGACGGCGTACGGAGGAGGCGGCGGCCATGGGCGGCGGGGGTAACGGCGCCGTCGACACCAGGGTTCTGCTCACGCCGCACCCTGACCGTCGGCCCGCCCGTACTGCGAGAACTGCTGTGACGGGGCGACCTGCGGCGGGTCGATCTTCGCCAGGACGTCGCCGACGATCCGGCTGGCGGGGACCTCGTCGGCGAGCGCCTCGTAGGTCAGGACGAGCCGGTGGGCCAGCACATCGACGGCCAGGTCGGCCACGTCGACCGGCAGGACGTAGTCGCGTCCCCGAAGGACGGCCAGCGCCTTGGCCGCCTGGACGAGGCCGAGGCTCCCGCGCGGCGAGGCGCCGTGCGCGAGCAGCGGACGCAGCGCCGGCAGGCTCCACCGCTCCGGCTCGCGGGTCGCCATGACGAGCCGGACGGCGTACTCCGCCACGGCATGGTGCACGAAGACGGTGTCGACCGCGGCCTGCACGGTGATCAGGTCGTCCAGTGCGAGCACCTGCTCGGCCCGGGGCGGCGAGACCGCCATCCGCCGGACAATCTCCAACTCCTCCGACATCGACGGGTGACCGACCTCCACCTTGAGCAGGAAGCGGTCCCGCTGCGCCTCGGGCAGGGGGTAGACGCCCTCCGACTCGATCGGGTTCTGCGTCGCCAGCACCAGGAACGGGGTCGGCAGCGGATAGGTGGTGCCGCCGATGGAGACCTGTCGCTCGGCCATCACCTCCAGCAAGGCGCTCTGCACCTTGGCCGGCGCCCGGTTGATCTCGTCGACCAGCACCAGGTTGGCGAACACCGGGCCCAGCTCGACGTCGAACGCCTCCTGCGAGGCCCGGTAGATGCGGGTCCCGACGATGTCGCTGGGCACCAGGTCGGGGGTGAACTGCAGACGCACCGAGGACCCGCCGACGACCCGCGCCAACGTCTCGACGGCGAGGCTCTTAGCGACGCCGGGGACGCCTTCGAGCAGGCAGTGGCCGCGGGCCAGCAGCGCGACGGCCATCCGCTCGACCATGCGGTCCTGGCCGACGACCACCTTCTTGACCTCGAACAACGCGCGCTCGAGCACATAGCCGGCGTTCTCCACCGCCTTGCTGCGGCCCGGTCCGCCCGCCGAGTTCCCGCTCGTCATCTGCCTACCTGCCACGTCTGACTGCCTGCCACGTTGCCTCCACCCGGTGCTGCACTCGTCCAGTCTGCGGTCAGCCTGCCCGCAGCTCCAGCGTGCATGTACCCGGGTGTGCTCCGCGTGAGGTCGGACGCCGCCCCGGCGGGGTCGAACCTGGGGTCAGCGCTTGCGCGGTGGGCGCGGGCCGTGGACGAGCAACTCCCGCTCGGCCTCCGACAACCCGCCCCACAACCCGTAGGGCTCCTGCGACTCCAGGGCATGCTGTCGGCACTCGCGCCGGACCGGGCAGGCCGCGCAGACCTGCTTGGCGGCCGCCTCCCGCTCGCCGCGCAGGGGCTCACGCTCACCGTGCGGGTGGAAGAACAGGTCGGCGCGCCCACGGCAGCGGGCAGCGAGCTGCCAGTTCCATCGCCAGTCCTGGGCGCCAGGGGGCCGGGTGGTGCCAAGCAGGTCGGGCACGGGCCCTCCTCCGGGTGCCGATGTCGGGTGAACGACCGTCATTCTCTACTACATCCGGTAGAACTTCTACCGTGCGTAGTATGCGTGTCGTGACCCGGTTGGGAGATCTCGAGCGCGCCGCGATGGAGGTCGTCTGGGAGCACGGAGCCGTCACCGGCCGGCAGGTGGCCGAGCGGCTGGCCGGTCGCGACCTGGCGTACACGACCTGGCTCACCGTGCTCAGCCGACTGGAGCGCAAGGGTCTCCTGCGGCGCGACCGGCGGGGGCGCGCGCATACCTACACCGCCGTCGCCTCCCGCGAGGACCACATCGCCGTCCTGATGCGCCAGGCACTCGGGCAGGCCGACGACCGCGAGGCAGCGCTACAGCACTTCGCCCGCTCGGTCACCCCCGCCGAGGCCCAGACGCTGCGTCGTGCGCTCGAAGACCTGACGTAGTCCCCCGTGCTCCTCGAAGCGACCGTCCTCGGTCTCGTCCTGGTGGTCCTGGCCGCAGTCGTGCCCGGCCGTTTGGCGCGGGCGACGTGGCCGCAACGGGCACCGGCGTACGCCCTGCTGCTGTGGCAGTCGCTCGGGCTCGCGGCAGGACTGCTGGCCGTCGAAGCCACCCTGACCATCGCCCTTGCGCCTGCGGGCGCGACTCATCTGGACGCCCTGAGTTCCCTCGGATCCGCGCCGCTTCCGTGGTGGTCACTCGTGGCGGGACTGTTCGCGGTGGGACTGACCGGCCGGCTGTTGGCCGTGCTGGTCGCCTCGACGGTGCGGACGTTGCGCGCCCGCCGCCGCAATCGGGTTCTGGTCGACCTGGTGGCCACCCGGAACCCGCTGCTGGCCCGCACCCACGTCGTCGACCATGACGTGCCGCTGGCCTACTGCCTGCCCGGGCTGCGCCCGCGCGTCGTGTTGTCGCGCGGCGTGCTCGACCTGCTGCGCGAAGACGAGGTACGCGCCGTCCTCGCGCACGAGCGGGCGCACGTCGAGCAGCGCCATGACCTCGTGGTCCTGCCCTTCGTGGCGCTCTGCGCGACCTTCCCGCGGCTCGCCGGGGTGCGGCTGGCTCGGCAGGAGGTGGCGATGCTGATCGAGATGCTGGCCGACGACCGCGCCGCGCGGCGTTATCCACGCACGGTGCTCGCCCGGGCGCTCTACAAGGTCGGATCCGCGCAGGTGCCGGTCGGGGCGCTGGGTGCGGGCGGCGACGGGGTGCTCCTGCGTGCGCAACGACTCGTCCAGCCGCCCGCGGGCTTGGGCGGTGTGCAGCGGACGGCGGTCGTCCTGGTCACCGCACTCGTGCTCGCGCTGCCGGTGCTGGCCCTGGTCGTCCCGCTGGGAGCCTGACCCGGCCGTCGGCTCGAGTGTCGGGACGTCCGCTCAGGTGGCGAGGTCGATGGCGTCGGCACAGGTCCCCAAGCCGTACGCCCGGAGGAAGTCCAGGTCGATCGACGAGGCGTCGGGGCGCTGCGACAGCAGCGGTAGCAACGTGGCTTGGTCACCGTTCGCGTCCTTGAGCTTCTGCACGTACGACTCGCCCTCCGCGACGAGGGCCGCGAACGGGGTGAGCGCCTTGGTTTCCAGTTCGGCGCGGTCCGCCTCGGGCGGGGTGAGCGCGGCGAGTTCCCGCTGGGCATTGCGGACGATGGCGAGGGTGCGCTCGGCGAACGGCACGAGGGTCGTCACCGACGTCGGCTGCTCCACCTTGGCGAAGTCGTCGTCGGCGTCCGAGCAGATGGCGTTGGCCTTGTCGACGTAGGCAGTTTTCGGATCGTCGCTCCCGCCGCCGCACGCGGAGACAGCGAGCGCGAGAACGGGGAGCAGCAGGAGTCGGCGAGGGATCACGCGGCCATCCTGCCCGACCCGAACCCCGGTCGCTACGGCCGCCGGCCGAGCACCCAGCAGGCCACCGCCGCCGCCGCGCCGACGTTGAGCGAGTCGACCCCGGCGGCCATGGGGATCCGCACCCGCGCGTCACTAGCGGCCATCACCTGCTCGGTCAAGCCCGGCCCCTCCGCGCCGAACAGCAGGGCGACCTTGTCGTCGGGTCCGACCCGGACCTGGCTCAGGTCGGTCGCGGCGGCGTCCGGAGTGAGGGCAAGCACCCGGAAGCCCGCCGCTCGGACGTCGTAGATGCCATGAGGCCACCGGTCCAGATAGGCATAGGGCACCGAGAACACCTGTCCCATAGACACTCTCACGGTACGGCGGTAGAGCGGGTCACACGAGGTGGGGCTCAGCAACACGGCGTCCATGCCGAGGGCGGCGGCGCTGCGGAACACGGCTCCGAGGTTGGTGTGGTTCGTGACCGCCTCCATCACCACGACCCGTCGCGCACCGGCCAGCACCTCAGCGGCCGAGCGGAGTGGTAGCCGGCCGAACGACGCCAGCGCCCCGCGGTGCACGTGGAAACCGGTGACCGCCTGCAGTACGTCGAAGGACGCGACGTAGACCGGGCAGTCCAGCGCCGCGACCGCGGGGCTCAGCTCGCGCAGCCGCTGCGGCGACAGCAGCAGCGAGCGCACCGGGTAGCCGGCGGCGGCCGTGCGCGCAATCACCTTCTCCCCCTCGGCGATGAAGAAGCCGGCACCCGGCTCGTGCCTCATCCGGCGGGCACCGTCGGTCAGCCCGACGAAGTCGGCGACCCGGTGGTCAGCGGGGTCGTCGACCGGCTCGGGGGTCACGGGACGCTCACGGTGCTGACCCTGTCAGACAGCGGCTCGGTGAGCCGACGGGTGGCCGGTAGGCTGATCTGGTCACATCTCGGCGCACGAAGGAATCCCATGGCCGATCTCGGCGACAGCTCCATGGCCCACACGGCCCACAAGCACAAGGCCAGCTCGTGGATCACCGTCTTCCTCATCGTGCTCTCGAGTGTCCTGCTCGGCGTCGCGATGGTCTTCCAGTCGATCCCGCTCGCCGTCGTGGGCGTGCTGGTGGGGCTGGCCGGGGCGGGCTTCGGCGTCTCTGGACGCATCCTCGACGACACGCAGTAGTCCCCCGCCCCAGGTGAGCCCACCGCGTCCCGTCTGGCTCAGCGGGGCCGACCTGCCGGTGACCGGCGCGTCGGTGGGCCCGCTGCTGCGCGCCGCGCAGGCGGCCGACGCCCTGGATCTGCCCTTGCCCGGCGGCGGGCGGACGTTCGAGCGCTGGCTGGCGCTCGCCGAACTGTCGGCCGCAGACCTGGTGCTCGGCCGGCTCGCCGAGGCGCACGTCGACGCCCTCGCCATCCTGGCCGAGCTCGACGCCGTTGCCCTGGCCGACCACGGAGGGCTGTGGGGGGTCTGGGGCGCCGAACCGCCGACAGCCCGCGTCCAGGCGCACCGCACAGAGTCCGGCTGGGTGCTGACCGGTCGCAAGGACTGGTGCTCAGGCGCCCTGCTGCTCGACCGCGCTCTGGTCACCGCGCACGCCGAGGACGGCCGGCGGCTGTTCGCCGTCGAGGTCGGCCACGTCGTCCCGTTGCCCGACAGTTGGGCGGCGGTCGGGATGGCGGCCAGCGGGTCGGTCAGCGTCGAGCTGGCCGAAGTGCCCGCGGTCGCCGTCGGTGCGCCCGGGGCCTACCTGGACCGGCCGGGCTTCTGGCACGGCGGAGCGGGCGTGGCGGCCTGCTGGTACGGCGGCGCCCTCGGGGCGGCGCGCGCCCTGCTGGCCGTCGCCCGGGCCGGTTCGCCGGACCCGCATGCGCTCGCTCACCTCGGCGCCGTCGACGCGTTGGTGAGCGGGCTCGCCGCGCACCTAGCCGTGGCCGCCGCGGAGGTCGACGACGATCCACGAGGACCGGCGGCGCAGCTGCGGGCACTACGACTGCGGGCGCGGGTGGAGGCCGGCGCCACAGAGGTGCTCGAGCGGGTCGGCCGGGCGCTCGGTGCGGGCCCGTTGTGCCTGGACCCGGTGCAGGCCAGGCGCGCGGCGGACCTGCCGGTCTACCTGCGCCAGTCGCACGCCGAACGCGACCTGGCCGGCCTCGGCCGCCTCGCGGTCGACCAGGCAACATGGTGACCGTGATCGACGGAAAGGGCACTCCGGAGCAGCTGTGGCAGCCGTTCCTGGCCTCACTCGGGCTGCCGCTGCTCACCCTGGACACCGCGCCGGACCGCGCGGTCGTGGTGGCGCCGCACCCCGACGACGAGGTGCTCGGCGTCGGCGGTCTGCTCACCTTGCTGCAGACGGCCGGGACGCGTCTCGGCGTCGTCTGCGTCACCGACGGCGAGGCCAGCCACCCCGGCGGCTCGATCAGAGGGGAAGAGTTGGCAACGCGACGGGTCGCCGAGACCGACGCCGCCCTCGCTGCGCTCGGAGTCCAGGCGGATGTCCAGCGGCTGCAGCTGCCGGACGGTGGTCGGGAGGCGCTGGAGCAGCCGGTCGTCGACGCGCTGCGGCTGGAGCCGGGGACGTGGTTGC
>JBBSUR010000070.1:0-11559 GCA_038234255.1 Mycobacteriales bacterium
GACGAAGATTCTGGTGTTGGGGACGGTCCGGTTCTCATCCGGCTCCTCGGCGCGGATGTGCGTGGGCTGCTTCATGAACCGGCGCGCCATCGCGACCACCGGCCCGGGCATCGTCGCGGAGAACAGCATCGTCTGCCGCTCGCCGTGGATCTGCTCCAGGATGCGCTCGACGTCGGGCAGGAAGCCCAGATCGAGCATCTCGTCGGCCTCGTCCAGCACCAGGACGCTGACGGCGTTGAGGTTGAGGTGGCCCTGTCGGGCGAGATCGAGCAGCCGGCCCGGGGTGCCGACGACGACCTCCACCCCCTTGCGCAGCGTCTCGACCTGCGGCTCGAAGGCCCGGCCACCGTAGATGGTGACGACCCGGATGTTGCGGACGCTCCCGGCGTTCTCCAGGTCCTTGGCGACCTGCACGGCGAGCTCACGGGTCGGGACCACGACGAGCGCCTGCGGGATGCCGTCCGAGCCGTCGGCCTTGCTCGTCACCCGCTGGAGCAGCGGCACGCCGAAGCCGAGCGTCTTGCCGGTGCCGGTGCGAGCCTGGCCGATCAGGTCGTGGCCGGATAGCGCGATCGGCAGCGTCATGGTCTGGATGGCGAACGGCGTGGTGATGCCCATCTTGGCGAGCGCCTCGACCGTCTCGGGCAGCGCGCCGAGCGCGGCGAAGCCGTTCTGGGCGGCGAGCTCGGGCGTGGCGGTGAGGCCGGCGGGATCGGTGTCGGCGGGATCGGTGTCGGTGGGATCGGTGTCGGTGGGGATCAGGGGAGTGCCTCTCGTGCGGTCGCGTCGACCGACGACAGGAGCGGGCTCGCAGCGGACGGGTCTCGTCCTGCCCAGTGGCAGCGGGGACCGGCCGGCGCGCCGCGGGAACAGCGGCCAACGCACAGGGTCGGGAGCGGCGAGCGCCGTTCCGTCGGGACCCAGCCTACCGGTCGACGCCCACGCCGCCGGCGTACGGCAGGATCGCAGGCATGACGGTGCGGCTCGACCAGGCGACGATCGACCTCATCGGGGTCCTGGCGTACGGCGAGTTGACCGCCTTCGAGCGGCTCGCCAGCGATGCCCGGCTGGCTCCGACGATCGCCGACAAGCACGCCCTGGCGGCCATGGCAGCGGCCGAGTTCGAGCACTACCGGCGGCTGCACGACCACCTGGTCAGCGAGGGGGTCGACCCGGAGCAGGCGATGAGCCCGTTCGTCGCTCCGCTCGATGCCTTCCACGACTCGACGCCTCCGAACGACTGGCTGGAGGGGCTCATCAAGGCCTATGTCGGGGACGGCCTGGCCACCGACTTCTACCGCGAGGTAGCCGCTTTCGTACAGGACGCCGCCGCACGGGGGCTGATCCTGGAAGTGCTGGCCGACACCGGCCAGGCCTCCTTCGCGGTGGCGAAGGTCCGCGCAGCAACGATCGCCGACCCCGCCGTGGCGGGCCGGCTGGCGCTATGGGCCCGCCGGCTCGTCGGTGAGGCGCTCCTGCAGGCACAGCGGGTGGCCGTCGAGAACGATGCACTGACCGAACTGCTGGTCGGCGGCAGCGGAGACCTGGCCGGGATCAGCCGGCTGCTGACCCGCCTCACCGACAACCACATGGCCCGGATGCAGGCGCTCGGGCTGCAGGCCTGAACCGATTCGGCCGGCTTACGCGCGGATGCGCTTGCGCCCGGTGACCGCGTTGTAGACCACCAGGGCGATCACGGCGCCGACGATGGAGCCGATGATGCCCGAGGCGTTGAGGTATCCCTGGCCGGGCTCGCGACCGAAGATGAGACTGGCGAGCAGCCCGCCGACGAACGAGCCGACGATGCCCAGCAGGATCGTCGCGGGAACGCTCATCGAGTCCTTGCCGGGTACGAGCGCGCGGGCGATGAAGCCGGCGAGGGCGCCAATGATGATCAGCGTGACGATGAAGCCGAACATGCGTGCCTCCACGAATCGTGAGCCGAACCAGCCCTGCCTGTCGTGCCCGCCGTCAGGTGCGTCGAACCGTGCGAGTCGTCAGGCGGAGCCGAAGCCGACCCGACGCTGCTCGCCCTCGGCGATCTCGACGTAGGCCAGCTTGTCCGCGGGCACGAGCACCCGGCGCCCCTTCTCGTCGACGAGGGTGAGCACGCCGAGGTCGGCCTTCAGCGCATCCGAGACCGCCTTGGTCACCTCGTCCGGCGACTGCGTGCTCTCCAGAACGAGCTCGCGCGCGGCGTACTGCACGCCGATCTTGACCTCCACCGAGGACTCCTGTTCGTCGTGCCGGATGACGGGAGGTCAGGCTAGTCGTGCACCGCCGCATCCGGCGGCCCGTCCGCCGTGGGCAGAACCGGTCAGGTGGTGCGCGGCGAACCCGAGATCCCGCGCCAGGCGAGGCTCATCAGCAGCTCCACCGCCCGCTCCTTGGGCACCCGGTCGGGCGAGGACAGCCACCAGCGGGCGCCGACCTCCATGAGGCCGGACAGCCCGATCGACAGCAGCTGCGCCTCCTCGGCGCGGTAGCCGGTGTCGTGCGCGATCGTGTCGGCGATCGCATCGACGCAGTTCTGCGTCATGAGCTCCACCCGCTCGCGTACGGCCGGCTCGTTGCGCAAATCGCTCTCGAACACCAGGCGGAAGGCTCCTTCACCCGGCGTGCCTTCCCCGTCGACGAAGTCGAAATAGGCCCGGACCGATGCGGCGACCCGCAACTTGTTGTCGGTCGTCGAGTCGAGCGCCTCGCGGACCTTACAGACCAGCACGTCAGCATGCTGGTCGAGCAGCGCGAGATAGAGCTCGAGCTTGCTCGGGAAGTGTTGGTAGAGCACCGGCTTGCTGACGCCCGCGCGTTCGGCGATGTCGTCCATCGCGGCCTGGTGGTAGCCCTGCGCGACGAAGATCTCCTGGGCCGCGCCGAGCAGTTGCCGTCGCCGAGCCTGGCGGGGCAGCCGCGTCCCCCGCGGCGCAGCGCCGCGGTCCTGGCTGACCGGCGTCGCGCACATGGGCCAGACCCTAGACGCCTTCAGTCCTGCCCGGACAGCTCACGTGAGCCGTGTCGGGTGCGGCGGGCGTCGATGACCCGGTCGGGATTGCGCCGCAGGTAGTCCTGCTCGAGCTCGGTGGTCCGCGCAGTGTGGAACTGCAGCGCGTCCTCGCTGCCGTGCAGGAAGGTGTCGTGGCGGGTCTCGTGCAGGTGCGCAAGCTCGCGTTCGAGGGCTTCGTCGGGCAGCTGGTCGGCTGGAATTCCGGTCACGGTTCCTCCCGCTCTCGGGTTCTGATGGGGTACGGGTGGCGCGGGCCCCGTCGGGGTAACGGGCGGACCATGACCCAGCCTGCACCAGACGTCAACCGGCCGGCCGCGCTGATCCTCGACGTGGACGGCACTTTGCTCGATACCGTCTATTTGCATGTCCTCGCCTGGTGGGAGTCCTTCCTCGACGCGGGCTACGAGGTGTCCTGCTTCGACATCCACCGCGCCATCGGCCGCTCCTCGGAGGATCTCGTCGAGTCGTTGGTCGGTACGGCCGACGAGCAGGTGGCGGCCGGGCACAGCGAGCGTTGGGCCCCGCTGCGCGAGCGCTGCCTGCCCTTCCACGACGTGCCCGAGCTGATCCGGGAGGTGGCCGGTCGCGGCGTGCACGTCGTCTACTGCACCAGCGGGAGTCCCGAGGACACCGCGCAGTTTCGTCGCAAGCTCGGTTGTGACGACGTGGTGGCGGCTGTCGTCAGCTCCGGCGACGTCCCGCACAGCAAGCCGGCGCCGGACATTGTCCGGGCTGCCCTGGACGCGGTCGGCGTCACCCCGGAACACGCGGTGATGGTCGGAGACACGGTCTACGACGTCCGCGCGGCGGCTGCGGCGGGGGTGCCGTGCATCGGGCTGCTCTGCGGCGGAATCGGGGAGCAGGAGTTGCGCGAGGCCGGGGCGGTCGCCGTCTACGGCAACCCCGCGGAACTGCTCCGGGACCTTGGCGACTCGCCGGTGGGGCGGCTGCTTCCGGTGGACGCGGTCGCCACTTCGGTGGAGGTTGCGCAAGATCGCTAAGGGGTAGGGGCCGGCCGTGTCCACGTCGACGCTCCCGGCAGTTGTCAGCAACGACACAGTCCGTCGCGCTCGCAACGTGCGACGCGCCGGTCTCGTGGTCCTAGCGGTGTTCGTGCTGGCCGGAGCCACCGGCCTGCTGGGCACGCGCACCAGTGACACGACGGTGCGCGGCGGCGGGTACGAACTGACGGTCACCTACCCCCGGATCTCCCGGCCGGGGCATGCGGTGAAGGTGCAGGTGCAGGTGCGCAAGGGGGGCGGGTTCGAGGAGCAAGCGGTACAGGTGCGCTACTCGACCGACTACTTCCAGATGTTCGACGAGAACGCCTTCACGCCTCAGCCCGATGCCGAGACTGCTGACGCGGAGTTCACCATCGACGAGTTCTCGCCGCCGCCGGGGGACGTCCTGGTGATCACGGTCGACACCCGCATCGAGCCGGCCAGACAGCGTGGCGAGGACGGCCAGGTCTCGGTCCTGGACGAGTCCGGCGCACCGGTCCTGACGGCGGAGTTCTCCACCTGGATATGGCCATAGGCCGCGATGGAGATCGTCTACCGCGCCGCGGTCATCTACTTCTTCCTGTGGTTCATCACCCGGGTCGTCGGCAAGCGCGAGCTCGGACAGCTCAGCGCGTTCGAGTTGGTGCTGCTCGTCACGATGGGAGACCTGATCCAGCAGGGCGTCACCCAGGAGGACTACAGCGTCACCGGAGCGATGCTGGCGGTCGGCACGTTCGCCCTGCTGATGGTCTGCTTCGCCTATATCTCCTGGCGGTTCCCCCGGACGCGACCCAAGTTGGAGGGGATGCCGGTCGTCGTCGTCCAGGACGGTGCGCTGCGCAAGGAGGCGATGCGCTACGAGCGGCTGTCGGACACCGAGCTGTGCGAGGCGATGCGGGAGCAGGGGATCGACGACCTCGCCTCCGTCCGGGTGGGCATCCTGGAGCCGGACGGCAAGTTCTCCTTCATCACCGAGAGCGAACACCAGCCGGCCCCGGACAAGCCGCAGGGGTGAGTCCTGCGCCGCCGACGGTCGCGCCTGGTGGACAGGGCCGTAGACACCGGACCGCGTAGGTCCTTTACTTGCCGGCACCACGGTGTCCGAGGGCTGAGGCGACGTCATGACGACCGGGATCTGTTGGGCGCCCGCCTACCCTGGCGGTCCTGGTCGGGCTCGGCGGCGTTGCGTCGGGCTGCGCTTGGTGCTGTGCGCCGTACTCGTGACGGTGCTGACGGCACTGGCCGTTCCGCCCGTCTCGGCAGTCTCGCCGGCTCCGACGATCGCGTCCGGCTGTCCGCCGGAGATCCGGACCGTGCTCGACACCACCCCGGCCACTTACGACCGAACGGTGGCGTTGACGTTCGACGACGGGCCGTCGCCGAGGTGGACCCCGCAGCTCCTGGACCTGCTCGCTCGGCTCGGCGTGCGGGCCACCTTCTTCGTCAACGGCACCAACGTGGACGCCCATCCCTGGCTGGCCCGGCGGATCGTCGCCGAGGGGCACGCCATCGGCAACCACACCTACTCGCATGCCAATCTCGATGAGTTGTCACCGGCGATGCAGGTGGCCGAGATCGAGCGCGGCAGTCACGCTATCGAGGCTGCGACGGGAGTGGTGCCGTGCCTGTTCCGAGGTCCCTACGGCAGCCATCACGGCTCCTCGGTGCGCGAGCTGGTCTGGGAGCGGGGCATGAGCATCGGGGGCTGGTCGCACAACAGTCGCGACTACACCACGCCGCTCTCGCCCAGCCCGGCCTTCCAGGTCAGCATCGTGGGCGCGGTCACTGCCCCTGTGCTTCCCCATCCGGTGCTGCTCCTACACGACGGAAGTCCGGGCAACTACCGGCAGAATACCGTCGACGCGGTGGAGCGGATCGTCGCGTTCTACCGCGCGAGGGGCTATGAGTTCACCGACCCCACGGGACAGCCCCTGCCCGCCACGGTCATCTCCCGGCACTACGCGTACCTCGGCGGAGCCGGAGCTTTCCTCGGTTCCTCCCGTACGGCTGAGCTACCGGCCCCGGACGGACGAGGCAGCTACGCGCACTACCAGGGCGGCTCGATCTACTGGTCCGCCGACACCGGAGCGCACGAGGTGCACGGGTCGATCCGGGCGGCGTGGGCCGCGATGCGGTGGGAGGCCTCGGTGCTGGGTTATCCGCTGACCGACGAGACCCTCTCGCCGGACGGCCTCGGCCGGTACATCGACTTCCAGGGCGGCCGGATCTCGTGGGACAGCGGGAGCGGACAGACGACGGTGTCCCTGCGCGAGTGAGCCGGCCGATCACAGCAGCGGAGCGAACAGGTCACCGTCCCGGTCCACCCTGGCCAGCACGTCGTCGCTGGTGAACACCAGGTCCGCGGCCGACCGGCAGGCCTCGACCTCGTCCCAGGTCACTGGCGTCGACACCGTGGGTCGCTCTCTGGCCCGCAGCGAGTAGACACTCACGGTCGTCTTGGCGGCGCTGTTCTGCGACCAGTCAACGAGCACCTTGCCGGGCCGCAGCGACTTGGTCATGCGGTGCACCACCAGGTCCGGGCGTTCGTTCTCCAACCGCTGCGCGAGCGACTTGGCGTAGGCGGACGTCTGCTCGCTCGAGGCAAAGCCGTCGGCTCGGGCGTAGAGCTGCATCCCTTTGCTGCCACTGGTCTTCGCGATGGCGGTGTGCCCATCGGCCTCCAGCAGGGGCCGCAGCAACTGCGCCACCTGGCAGCACTGCACGATGGTGGCCGGCGGTCCCGGGTCGAGGTCGAACACCACCAGGTCCGGAGCGTCCCGGTCCACCCGCCACAGGTGCGTATGCAACTCCAAACTTGCCAGGTTGGCCGTCCAGACCAGCGTCGCGAGATCCTGCACGATGACGTAGTCGATGCTCTCCCGGTCCTTGCTCGACCCGGGCGACGGCAGGTTCTGCGTACGCACCCAGTCGGGCGTCCCGCGCGGGGCGTTCTTCTCGAAGAAGACCTGGCCGTCCACTCCGTTCGGATAGCGCTTGCGGGTGAGTGCCCGCTCGGCCAGGTGCGGGAGCAGCACCGGGGCGATCCGGGTGTAGTAGTCCAGGACCTGTCCCTTGGTGAAGCCGACTTCGGGGTAGAGCACCTTGTCCAGGTTCGACAAGATGACCTGCGTGCCCTCGACGTCGACCGCCACCTTGTTCGTTCCTGCGCTCATTCCCGGGTCACCTCCTCGGCCGGCACATCCTCGCGCAGCCCCTTGAACGACGGGTGGCGCAGCCGGCCGTCCCGGGTCCACTCGGCGTAGTCCACGTCGCAGACCAGCACCGGGTCGACCCACTGGGCGAAGCGGACATGCTCGCGGGGGACAGCGGTGGCGAAGGGTGACTCGTCGCGCCGGAGCGCTGCGAGCCGCCGGCCGAGCTCAGCCAGCCCGGTCGCGCTGAAGCCGGTGCCGACGTGCCCGGCATAGGTCAGGCCCTGTGCGGTCTGCACCCCGAGCAGCAGCGAGCCGATGCGGCCGGCCCGACCGCCCTCCCCTGGCTTCCACCCAGCGATCACTGCCGATGTACGCCGCACGTGCTTGACCTTGAGCCAGCACTCGCTGCGCCGGCCGGGCAGGTAGCGGCTGTCCCGGCGCTTGGCGACGATGCCCTCCAGACCCTGCGCTCGGGTGGCGTCCGACACGGCCTGGCCGTTGCCGTGGAAGCACTCGGGCACCTGCCAGTGCCCGCCGTCGAGCCCGAGCTCGGCCAGCGCGGCGCGCCGCTGGTCGTAGCCGCTCGCCAACAGTGAGGCCCCGTCGAGGTGCAGCAGGTCGAACGCGAGCAGCCGTACGGGCGTGGACAGCAGCAGCGCCGTGGTGGGCCGACCGACGTGCATGCGCGACTGCAGCCGCCCGAAGTCGGCCCGGCCCTGGCCGTCGACGGCGACGATCTCCCCGTCCAGCAGCACCTGGCGCGCACCGAGTTGCTCGGTCAGGCCGAGCAGCTCAGGGTAGCTGCCGGTCACGTCGTTGCCGTTGCGCGAGCAGACCGTCAGCCGACCCCCGTCGACGGCGACAAGGGCGCGTACGCCGTCCCACTTCACCTCGAAGGCCCAGGCGTCGTCGTCCTTCGGCAGCGGGGCCGCAGTCGCCAGCATGGGACGCAGATCGCGGGGCACCGGCAGGTGGACCCGCGGGAGGTTCTCCGGCACGACGTTGTCCTACCCCGTCGCGCGCCGTACGGTGATCACCGGTCTCGAGTGGGGTAGGGGGTTGTGGTGAGAGCCATCTGGAAGGGCGCGATCAGCTTCGGGCTGGTCACCATCCCGGTGAAGCTGTACAGCGCCACCGAGGCGAAGGATGTCTCCTTCCACCAGGTCCGGCGCTCCGACGGCAGCCGGATCAAGTACAAGCGGGTGGCCGCCGTGGACGGCGAGGAGGTCGCGTACGGCGACATCGCCAAGGGCTTCGAGCTGTCCAGCGGCGAGACGGTGATCCTCACCGACGAGGACTTCAAGGACCTGCCGCTGACCACCAGCCGGGCGATCGACGTGCTGCAGTTCGTGCCGCTGGAGCAGCTGGACCCGATCTTCTTCGAGAAGAGCTACTACCTCGAGCCGGACAAGGCGGGGGTCAAACCGTACGTCCTGCTGCGCGACGCGCTGGCCAAGTCCGGTCAGGTCGCCGTGGTCAAGGTGGCGCTGCGCAACCGCGAGTCGCTCGCGGCGCTGCGGGTCCGCGACGGCGTCTTCGTGCTGGAGACGATGCTGTGGCCCGACGAGGTGCGCAGCCCCGACTTCGGCTTCCTCGGTGACGAGGTCGAGGTTCGTCCGCAGGAGCTCGCGATGGCGGGGAGCCTGATCGAGACCCTGACCGGCGACTTCGACGCCAGCCAGTACAAGGACAGTTATCGCGAGGCGCTGCAGGCGGTCATCGAGGCCAAGGTCGAGGGCCGGGAGGTCGTGCAGCCCAGTGCGGCCGAGCCGACGTCGGGCACGGTCGTGGACCTGATGGCGGCGCTGCGGGCCAGTGTCGACGCGGCCAAGAAGTCCCGCTCGGACGCCGTCGCCGGTTCGGCCGGCGACGAGGAAACGGATGCTCAGCCGGCCAAGCCGGCGGCGAAGCGGGCCGGCCCGAAGAAGTCAGGAGCCAAGGCCGCGTCGGGTGCGCAGTCCAAGCCGGCGAAGCGGACCGCGCGCAAGTCGGCGTGACCCACCGTCCGCGAGCCGCTCGCGGCGACCGATGAACGGCACGGTGTGCCTGCAGGGCGGCGGGGAGTTCTCCGCGGCGTGCCTGCCGATGGACGCCGAGCTGGTGTCCCTGGCAGCCGGCCGGGTGGTCGTCACGGCGCTGGCCGGGGCGCCGGGCCAGGATTACCGCACGGCGACGGCCAACGGGGTCCGGCACTTCCTGCTGGCCGGCGCCACCGACGTGGTGGGTGCTCCCGACGTCCGCGACGACCTCGACCGTGCGCTGGAAGTGCTGCGTACGGCGCGGTTGCTGGTGCTGCCGGGAGGCTCGCCGGCGCGGTTGTTGACCGCCCTGCAGCACACTCCGGCGGGCCAGGTCGTCGCCGACCTGCTGTCCGCTGGAGGCGTGGTGATGGGGGCCAGCGCCGGCGCCATGGTCCTGGGCAGCGCGACGGTGCTCCCGGACCGCCGGATGAGCATCGTCGCCGGGCTGGGGCTGCTGCCCGACCTGCTGGTGGTGCCGCACTGGGACGGCGGCGCTGCCGACTGGCTGACCGCGATCGAGGCCGGAGTGCCGGCGCAGGTGCGGGTGCTCGGCCTTCCCGAGGAGTCGGGCGTGGTCATCTCCGGCGGCGTGCTCACCGCAGTGGGCCGGTCCGCGACCACGTCTCTGCGGGACGGCCGGGTCCTTGCCGTGGGGCAGAGTTGGCGGTCGAGCTGAGGTGGCGGACGAGGTTTCCGGGTGGCTCGTTTTGGTGCCCGCGGTGACAGTGGGATGCTCGCGCCAGTCAGCACCCGATGACGCGCAGGAAGGACAGTGCAGTTGAGCCAGGAAAACCCTCTCGGCCAGCCCTCGACATCGACCGCCGGTGGCGCCATGTCCGAGCGCATGCAGGCGCTGCTGTCGCGGGCGGCGGAGGAGCAGCTCAACGAGCAACGGCAGGTCTCGGCCGTGCTGCTCGACCTGCGTCACCTCGTGGCCGATTTGAGCGAGCAATTGCGCGACACCGCGTCGTCCGAGCGCCTCGACAGCCTCGGCACCGACGTCGCCGCGCTGACGACCGAGCTGCGCATGTCCACGGCCGGGCTCGGTGAGCGCCTCGACACGCTGGGCCGTCGGGTGGACGAGCGGGCGGAGGTGACCCTGAACGGGCTGGCTCGCAGCGGCTCGGGCGCCGATGCGCTGAGCGCACGGGTCGGCACGCTCAGCAACGACCTCGCGGCCCAAGTCTGCGCCCTCGACCGCCTTGTGGAGTCGCTGTCGCCGTTGTCCGAGGTGCCCGCCGAGCTCAGCACCCTCCACCGCGAAGTGGAAGCGCTGTCCGGACAGGTCGCCTCGGTGGAGGAACTGCGCGCGAGCCTGCGCGAGCTCGGCGCGGACGCCGAATCCCGCGGGCAGGCGATGAGCGAGCGGCTGGACCGGTTCGAGAGCGCGAGCTCGAACTCCGCCGTGACGGCCGGCGCCCTGGAGGCCGCTGTGGCGCCGGTGCTCTCGCGACTGGAGGAGGTCGGCGCCAGCGGCCCGGTCCTGGAGCGGCTGGACGGGATGGACGCCAGTCTCGACGTCCTTCGGGAGCGGTTCGACGTTTTCGGCGACCGTCTCGGCGTGGTCGGCGAGACGGCGGGCGGCGTCCCCGCGGTGGCCGCTGGCCTTGCCCGGGTCGCGGTCCGGCTCGAGGAACTCGGGGAGGTCCGCGGCGAGGTCGCTGCCGTGCGGACCGCCGTGTCCGAGTTGGCCTCGGACACCGGCCTGGGCCAGTTGCAGGGGGAAGTTGCGGCACTGCGCCAGGACGTCGAGCAGCTCGGCGGGACGATGTCGCGGATCGCCGTGCCGACCACCGAAGCCGTCGCCGCTGCGGTCGCTCACGAGGTCATGGACCGACTGGCCGGAGAGCTGGCTCCCCAGGTCTCCGACCTGGTGCTGTCCCGGCTCGCCAGCCGGCTCGGGGAGCAGGTCGCCGGCAACGTGACCGCCAGCGTCTACAGCGGCCTGACGGAACGGCTGCAGACGGTCAGCGGGGAGAGCGAACGGCGGATCAACGCCCATGTCGACGAGGCGGTCCTGGTCCTGGCCGAGGCCCTGCTGCGCCGCCGCCGCAGCGGCCGGGGGACGGCAACATCGGTCATTGCCGGTCTGGTCGAGCCCGCCGCAGGCACACCGGCCTCCGCACCGGTTGACTCGGCACCGGTTGACTCGGCACCGGTTGACCCGACACCGGCTGACTCGGCCCCGGAGCAGGAACTGCCGGCGCAGGAACTGCCGCAATCGGAGCGCGCCGAGGCGGAGGAGCCGGCCCATGATGAACCGGTCCAGCAGGTCCAGCCGCACCCGGAGCCCGGCGTTGCGCCCGAGCCGCTCGGCACCGACGACCCCGTCCTGGATGATCTGGACGCCGCTGCGGACGACGAGCCGGCCGAGC
>JBBSUR010000071.1:0-11494 GCA_038234255.1 Mycobacteriales bacterium
GCGAGGCGATCGACGGTCCGGACGAGATGTCGCCGTTCGCCCCGCGCGTGCTGACGGTCAAGATCCCGGTGGACAAGATCGGTGAGGTGATCGGCCCGAAGGGCAAGATGATCAATCAGATCCAGGCCGACACCGGCGCCGACATCAGCGTCGAGGACGACGGCACCATCTACATCGGGGCCACCGACGGCCCGTCCGCCGAGGCCGCAATGGCGACGATCAACATGATTGCCAATCCGACGATGCCCAAGGTCGGCGAGCGCTTCCTCGGCACCGTCGTCAAGACCGCGCCCTTCGGGGCGTTCGTCAGCCTGCTGCCCGGCAAGGACGGCCTCGTCCACATCTCCAAGCTGGGCAACGGCAAGCGCATCGGCAAGGTGGAGGACGTCGTCAACGTCGGCGACAAGCTGCAGGTGGAGATCACCGAGATCGACCAGCGCGGCAAGATCAGCCTCACGCCGGTGCAGAACGACGCTCCCGAGCCGGTCCCCGCCGGATAGCCGTTCCTGTGCCACGACGGACAGCGACCGGCAGGCCGGGCGGTGCCATCCCTTCCGGGGACGTGCACCGCTCGGTGCTGCCCGGTGGGCTCCGGGTGATCTCGGAGTCCGTGCCCGGGGCGCGCTCGGTCGCCTTCGGGATCTGGGCCGGGGTCGGGAGCCGGGACGAGCGCGACTCGCTGCACGGCGCCTCGCACTTCCTGGAGCACCTGCTGTTCAAGGGGACCGCGCGTCGCACCGCGCACCAGATCAGCGCCGTCATGGACGCGGTCGGCGGTGAGCTCAACGCCTTCACCGCGCAGGAATACACCTGCTACTACGCGCGGGTCCTGGCCGAGGACCTGCCGCTCGCGGTCGACGTCGTCAGCGACCTGGTGACCTCCTCCCGGATCACCACCGCGGACGTCGAAGTCGAGCGCGGCGTGATCCTGGAGGAGCTCGCCATGCACGACGACGACCCCGGCGACGCGGTGCACGACCTGTTCGCCGAGGCCGTGCTCGGCGCCTCGCCGCTGGGCCGGCCCGTGCTGGGCACCGTCGACAGCATCACCGGGCTGAGTCGGTCCGCCATCGCGGGGTTCTACCGGCGGCGCTACACGCTGCCCTCGCTAGTCGTGGCGGCGGCTGGTGGAGTGGACCATGACCACCTCGTACGCCTGGTGCGCGCGGCGTTCGAGCCCCGTCTGGGCGGGGACGCCGCGCCGGCCGGCCTGCGGGCGGTGCGCCTCGTGCCGCCGTCGACTCCGACGGTGCTGGCGCAGAGCCGGGCCGGCGAGCAGACCCACCTGGTGGTCGGCACGACCGGTCTGCCCCGGGAGGATCCCCGCCGGTTCGCACTGGCCGTGCTGTCCGGCGCGCTCGGCGGCGGCATGTCGAGCCGGCTGTTCCAGACCGTCCGCGAAGAGCGCGGCCTGGCCTACTCGGTCTACTCCTACACCACCAGCCACAGCGACACCGGGCTGTTCGGGGTCTACGCCGGGTGTGCTCCCGGCAAGGTCGGTCAGGTCCTGGGCCTGGTCCGCGCCGAGCTCGCCTCGGTTGCGGCCGCCGGGGTCACCGACGAGGAGGTACGCCGCAGCAAGGGCTCGATGTGCGGCTCGCTGGTGCTCAACCTGGAGGACACCGGTGAGCGCATGTCGCGGCTCGGCAAGGCCGCCCTGGTCCACGACGAGGTGTTGCCGGCCGACGAGGTGCTGGCCCGGATCGAGGCGGTGACCTGCGAGGACGTACGCGCGGTGGCCGCCGACGTACTTAACCGGCCGCTCTCGCTGGCCGTGCTCGGTCCGCGGGGACGGACCAACCTGGAGAAGGCGATCGCATGACCCGGGTGGCGGTGCTGGGCGCGGGCGGACGGATGGGCGCCGAAGTGGTGCGGGCCGTCGAGGCCGCGGCGGACCTGACGCTGGCCGCCGCGTACGACGTGGACGACGACCTCGACCTGTCCGGCACCGACGTGGCGGTCGACTTCACCGCACCGGATGCGGTGATGGGCAACCTGAGAGCCTGCATCCGGGCCGGCGTGCACGCCGTGGTGGGGACGACCGGATTCGACGACGCGCGGTTGGCCGAGTTGCGGCAGTGGCTCGCGGCGGCGCCGGAGGTGGGCGTGCTGGTGGCGCCCAACTTCGGGGTCGCGGCGGTGCTGATGATGCAGTTCGCTGCCCAGGCGGCCCGGTTCTTCGACTCGGTCGAGATCGTCGAGCTGCACCACGCCGGCAAGCTGGATGCCCCGTCGGGGACGGCGCGGCGCACGGCCGAGTTGATCGCGGCGGCGCGCCGGGAGGCTGGCTGCGCGGCGATGCCCGACGCGACGACCACGTCGCTTCCCGGGGCCCGTGGCGCCGATGTGGACGGGGTGCGCGTGCACGCCGTCCGGCTCGCCGGCCTCGTCGCGCATCAGGAGGTGCTGCTCGGTGGTTCGGGGGAGAGCCTGACGATCCGGCACGACAGCTACGACCGGGCCTCGTTCATGCCGGGCGTCCTGCTGGGGGTGCGTTCCGTGGCCGCCCGGCCCGGGCTCACGGTCGGGCTCGACGCCCTGCTGAACCTGTGAAGGGCCGGACCGGTGAAGGGGCCGGACCGGTGATGGGGCCGGACCGGTGAAGGACCGGCTCGGCGCCGCGTTCACCGTCGCCGTCCTGGTCATGGTCAGCTCGGCGATGGCGGTCACCGCCGTCAGCCTGGTCCGCAGCGGCGATCTCGTTCAGGTAGGGATCGGGATCGGGGTGCTGCTGCTGGTAATCGTGGCCGCGGTGCTGGTCGTCGGAGAGGTACGCCTCGGCGCGGACAGTCAGCGCCTGGCCCGAGTGCTGGAGGTGGAGGGCGGCCTGCCGTACGACCGGCCGGGGGTGACCCGCCGGGCGAGCGGGCGACTGGACAAGGCCGACGCCGATGCCGTTTTCGAGGACCGGCGGCGCGAGGTGGAAACCATGCCGGAGGACTGGCGCGCCTGGTGGCGGCTCGCCGCGGCGTACGGCGAGGCGCGAGACCCCAGGCGAGGCCGCCGGGCGATGCGCCGGGCGGTGTCGCTGGAGCGCGCCGCCCGAGCCGAGGGGCCGGCGGTCGAGCGCGGATCATGACGCGACGGCGCAGGTTCGACCTGACCGGGCTGGTGCGTAACCTCGTGAGCCCCGCGCCGCGTCCCAAGGTGGCCGAGGGCACCACCCGCGTCGTCGAGTCCTACGGCGACCTGCCGCGTCAGATCGGTGAGTGGTGGGTGCCGCCGGGCGGCGACCGGACAATCCCGCTGCCGACGGTGGTGCTGGTGCACGGCGGCTACTGGCGCTCCGAGTACGGCCCGGATCTCCAGGACGCGGTCGCCGCCGACCTCGCCGGCCGAGGCTTCCTGGTCTGGAACATGGACTACCGCTCATCGGCTGATCCCTGGCCGGCCACGCTGATGGATGTGGCTGCCGGCTATGACTTCCTGAACACGGACTTCTCGGGCGGCGGTCGGCACGCCGACCGGGTCGACCCGGCACGGGTGGCGGTGGTCGGGCACTCCGCCGGGGGGCATCTCGCGCTGTGGCTTGCCGGTCGGGGGCGACTTGCGCCGGGTGCGCCCGGCTCCGGTCCCACGGGCCCACCGCCGTCGCTGGTGGTCGCGCAGGCACCGGTCGCCGCGCTCGCGGACGGGGCTCGTCAGCGCCTCGGTTCCGGCGCGGTGACCGCGCTGCTCGGTGGCTCGCCGGAGCAGGTGCCGGACCGCTACGCCGGCGCCGACCCCGTTGCGCTGCTGCCCACCGGGGTTCCGAGCGTGCTGGTCCACGCCGCCCGCGACAGCCTGGTGCCGATCCGGCAGAGCGAGACCTACGTCGCCGCAGCGACAGCGGCGGGTGACGACAGCCGGCTGGTGCGCGTGGGTGGTGGGCATTTCGAGCACCTCGACCCGGCCTCGCCGGCCTGCGGCGCGCTGCGCGAGGCGCTGGAGCTGTTGGGTGGTTGAGCCGCCCGTGGTCCGGTTCCGCGGTCGGCGAGGCGACCGGCGGACCAGTCGGCGGACCCCTCCGGACCGATCCTGCGACAAGAACCCTCCACCTCGACGACGGGCGGCCGCGGCTGAGCGTGGGGCCCGCCGTGGACGCTGCGAGGTGGAGGGTCGTTGTCGTAACGGCGCGACGGACCGGTTCCCGCCCGCCTGCCGTGGAACGGCCAGGCACGTAGATTGAGCCGGTGACCAGCCCTGGGATCGTCGGCAACCGTGCCGTGCTCGGGGCGCTGCTCGCGGGACTGCTGGTGGCCTGCGGTGCCCAGCCCTCCGACCAGACGTCGCTGGGCTCCAGCGAGAGCGCAGCCGCCAGAGCCCTGGCGTCGGTCCCCGCTGAGTCGTCTGCTCCGGCTGCTGCTTCCGAGCGTCCGCTTGCGGAGTCCCCTGTCCCCTCCCTGCCGGCAGCGGCTGTCTCATCGCCCGCCCCGCCGAAAGCGCCCGCTCGGCAGGCGGCGGCTCCACCGCCGGCCCCGCCGGCGCCGCCGCCCCGAACGCCCTCGCCGTGGGCGCTCGGGGCCTCCCCGCTGCCGCTGCGTCCGGACGGATTCGGGGAGATCCTGCCGACGCCCGAGTCGCTCCGCGACCGGCGGCTACCCACGGCCGACCTTCTCCCGCCCCCGGCCGACGCCCGGTTCGCCAGCAGCATCGGTGCGGTCACCGCGCCGATCCGCGAACGGATGGGGGAGTCGTGGTCCCCCGCCTGCCCCGTCGCCCTGGACGGCCTGCGCTACCTCACCGTCTCGTTCCGCGGCTTCGACGGTCAGGCCCACACCGGCGAGCTCGTCGTGGCGGCGTCCGTGGCCGACGACATCGTCACGGTCTTCCGGGCGCTGTACGAGGCCGAGTTCCCGATCGAGGAGATGCGGCTGCCCACGACGGCCGACCTGAAGGCGGCGCCGACCGGCGACGGCAACAACACCGCGGCCTATGTCTGCCGGGCCGCCCGGGGGCAGACGAAGTGGTCTCAGCACGCGTACGGGACGGCGGTCGACATCAACCCGTTCCACAACCCGCTGGTCAAGGGCGACCTGGTGATCCCGGAGCTGGCCAGCGCGTACGCGACGCGCTCCGCGGTGCGCCCCGGCATGCACGTGGCGGATGGTCCGGCGGTCCGGGCGTTCGAGGCGATCGGCTGGTCGTGGGGCGGCCGGTGGCGCAGCAGCAAGGATTGGATGCACTTCTCGCTCAGCGGCGGCTGAGCCGGGCGACTGCCGAGCCGTCGCTCCGTCGACCGATGAGAAACAACTTGTCGGAGGGTCCTTCTACTGTCTTGATGGCAGGCAGCACTGACGAAGGAGTCGCATGACAGACGTGATCCGGGCCCGCGGACTCGTGAAGCGCTACGGGTCGGTGACGGCGCTGGCGGGCCTGGACCTGTCCGTCCCCGAGGGCACGATCCTGGGCCTGCTCGGACCCAACGGGGCCGGCAAGACCACGGTCGTGCGGATCCTCACGACCCTGCTCGACGCCGACGAGGGGACGGCCGAGGTCGCCGGCATCGACGTGCGGGCCGACCCCCAGGGGGTGCGGGAGCGGATCGGACTGTCCGGGCAATATGCCGCCGTCGACGAATACCTCACCGGCTTCGAGAACCTCGACATGATCGGGCGGCTCTACCGGCTCGGGCGCAAGGCGTCGCGCGCCCGGGCCCACGAGCTGCTCGAGCGGTTCACCCTCACCGACGCCGCCGACCGGCCGGTCAAGACCTACTCCGGTGGCATGCGGCGACGCCTCGACCTGGCCGGTTCGCTGGTGGCCGCTCCGAAGGTGCTGTTCCTCGACGAGCCGACGACCGGCCTCGACCCGCGCAGCCGCACCGACATGTGGGAGGTGATCCGCGAGCTGGTCGCGAGCGGGACCACGCTGCTGCTCACCACGCAATACCTCGAGGAGGCCGACCGGCTCGCCGACGACATCGTCGTCATCGACCACGGCCGGATCATCGCGCAGGGCACAGCTGACCAGCTCAAGGGCAAGGTTGGCGGCGAACGGGTTGAGCTCGTGGTCGAGTCGGCGGCGGACGTGTCCACTGCTCGGCAGGTCCTGGTCGGCCTGTCGATGGGTGAAGTGCAGGTGGAGCAGGCCAGCCGGCGGCTCGTCGCGCCGGTCAGCGGTGGCGCCGGCGTGCTGCTCGAGGTGCTGCGCCAGCTCGATGCCGCCGGTGTGGCCGTGCTCGACGTGGGTCTGCGGCGACCCACCCTCGACGACGTCTTTTTGCTGCTGACCGGTCAGTCGACCGAGCAGTCCACGCCGCGGGATGCGTCCCCCGAGCCCGTGCGAGAGACCGAGGAGGCCGCTCGATGAGTGCCATGACGCACGTGCTGTCCGACAGCGCGGTGGTCGCCAAGCGCAACCTGATCAAGATCAAGCGCGTTCCCGACCTGCTGGTCTTCACGCTGCTCTCGCCGATCATGTTCATCCTGCTGTTCGCCTACGTCTTCGGCAGCGCGATCGACGTGCCCGGCGGGGGCAACTACCGGGAGTTCCTGGTGGCCGGCATTTTCGCCCAGACGGTCATCTTCGGCGCGACGATCACCGGTGCCGGGCTGGCCGATGACATGCAGAAGGGCATCATCGACCGCTTCCGGTCGTTGCCGATGTCGCGCAGCGCGGTGCTCGTCGGACGGACCGGCAGCGACGTCGTCAACAACGTCCTGACGATCCTGATCATGTCGCTGACCGGGCTGGCCGTCGGCTGGCGCATCCGGACGTCGGTGCTGGAGGCGCTCGGCGCGTTCATGCTCCTGCTGTTGTTCGCCTACGCCATCTCGTGGGTGTTTGCGCTCATCGGTCTGCTGGTGCCGAGCCCGGAGGTCGTGAACAACGCCTCGTTCATGGTCATCTTTCCGCTGACCTTCATCGCCAACACGTTCGTGCCCAGCGAGGGTCTGCCGAGCGTGCTGCGGGTCATCGCCGAGTGGAATCCGGTGTCGTCGGTGACGCAGGCGTCCCGCGAGCTGTTCGGCAACGTGGCACCGGGTGCGATCGTCCCGGATGTCTGGTCGCTGCAGCATCCGGTCCTCTACACGTTGCTCTGGATCGCGCTGATCCTGGTCGTCTTCGTGCCGCTGGCCACCCGGCAATACATCCGGGCCGCCAGCCGGTAAGGCTGGCCACCGCGGAGCTCAGCGCGGCCCTCCGCGGTCTCCGCTCAGCCGCCGCGCGGCTGAGTCGGCGTGCGGGTCGGGCCGACGTGCGCAGCCAGCCAGCGGTTCAGCGGCTGCAGCCCTCGCCAGCCGGCGGCCACGCGCCGGCCGGCCTCCGGCTCGTGCAGCCACGGGGCCGGCTCGTACTGCTGCCCGGCGGTCAGCGACTTCAGGTGCAGCAGGTCCGCCCTCGGATGATCCGGCGTATACGGCTTGGGCAGGCGGACAAGCCGCTCGCCGCCGATCTCCCATCCGGCCAAGCCGTCGAGCACCGCCTGCAGTTCGGTGCCCGTCCGGTCGTCGTCGATGGCCTCGCGCAGCCGCCGGGCCTGGTCGGTCTGGGTGTGCCAGCAGCCACCGGCCACGAAGAGCCCGTCGGCGGACAACTGCAGGTAAAGCCCGCCCTTGCCCATCTCCTCGACTACCGCCGCCGCGTGGTCCTTGTACGGCGTCTTGTCCTTGCTGAAGCGCACGTCCCGGTAGGGCCGGAAGAACTTCGCCGTCCCGAACTCGGGTGCGAGTTCGGCCAGCAGCGCCTCCATCGGCGCCTTGACGGCGGCGTCGTAGAGCGACTTGTGGTCGGTCCAGTAGCTCTTGCTGTTGTCCGCCCGCAGGCCCTCATAGAAGTCCAGCGCCCGCTCGGGGAAACCCTGGAACACCATCAGTCCTCCCGCAGGTCGGTGTGGAAGCGGAGCTGGCGCTGCACGCGTGGCCCGGTGTCGAGCCCCCGCCCGGCGCCGTCGAGCTCCCATCCGGCGCTGCCCAGGAACGACCGGGTCGCCGGGTCGCCCTCCCACGCCCAGCAGACCGCCGCCCCCGCTCCGTCCCGGCGCCAGTCCGCGACGCTGGCCGCGACCAGCCGGGACCCGTGGCCGCGCCGGCCCCACCGCGGTTCGACCAGCAGCGTGAGCAGTTCGGCGGTCGCCGAAGGGTCCAGCCCGTCGTCGCCGGCCGGGCCGCTCGCGGCGAAGCCGACCAGCTCGTCGCGCTCGAACGCGACCAGCAGCCGGTGCCGCGGGGTCGGTGGGCTCTCGACCGCCCCGAGCCACAGCGCCGCGGCCTGCACCTCCGGCACGTCCAGCGCCTCGGGCGGGAGCAGGTCCGCGTACGCCGTCCGCCACGTGCTCAACTGCACCCTTGCCACCCGCTCGGCATCGGCCGGACGGGCAGGGCGCACGCTGACGTCGGCCACCGGATCAGGGTAGGTGCGTCGAACGAGCCGCCGGGACAGCCCCGGTCGGCAGCGAAGGAGCAGCATGGCGATCGCGACGACCAATCCGGCGACCGGCGAAGTGGTCCGGACCTTCCCGCCCCTGACCGACCACGAGCTCGAGGACCTGCTGGCCCGCGCCGCTGCGGCGTTCGCGGGTTACCGGACCACGACGTACGAGCAGCGCGCCGGCTGGCTGCGCACCGCCGCCGACCTGCTCGACGCCGAGACGCAGCCGACCGCGGAGCTGATGACCCTGGAGATGGGCAAGACGGTGCAGTCGGGCCGCGCCGAGATCGCCAAGTGTGCGGCGGCGTGCCGCTACTACGCCGAGTACGCGGCCGACCTGCTCGCGGACCAGCCGGTCGATGCCGCGGCCGTCAAGGCATCCCAGGCGTACGTCCGATGGGAGCCGCTCGGGCCGGTGCTGGCGGTCATGCCGTGGAACTTCCCCCTGTGGCAGGCGATGCGCTTTGCCGCACCCGCGCTGATGGCGGGCAATGTCGGGCTGCTCAAGCACGCGAGCAACGTTCCGCAGACCGCGCTCTACCTGGAGAGCGTGTTCCGGCGAGCCGGCTTCCCGCCGGACGTCTTCCAGACCCTGCTGATCGGCAGCGACCGGGTCGAGACGGTGCTGCGCGACGACCGGGTGATGGCAGCGACGCTGACCGGCAGCACCCCGGCCGGTCGCGCCGTAGCGTCAGTCGCCGGTGACGTCCTCAAGCCCACGGTGCTCGAGCTCGGCGGCAGCGACCCGTTCCTCGTGCTGCCGTCCGCCGACCTGAAGAAAGCGGCGCAGGTCGCGACGACCGCGCGCTGCCAGAACAACGGCCAGAGTTGCATCGCCGCCAAGCGCTTCATCGTCCATGCCGAGGTGGCCGAGGAGTTCGAGTCGCTGTTCGCCGAGGCACTGGCCGCGCTGGTCGTCGGCGACCCTACCGACGACGGCACCGACATCGGCCCGCTCGCGACCGAGCAGGGCCGCACCGACGTCGAGGAGCTCGTCACCGATGCCGTCGAGAAGGGGGCGACGGTCGTCCTCGGCGGCGAGCGACTTGCTGGTCCTGGCTGGTTCTTTCCGCCGACGCTGCTGACCGGCGTCACGAAGGACATGCGGATGTACGCCGAGGAGGTCTTCGGACCGGTCGCCGTCCTGCACCGGGTGGCCGACCTCGACGAGGCGCTGGCGCTGGCCAACGACACCGCCTTCGGGCTCGGCAGCAACGCCTGGACCACCGACCCGGCCGAGCAGGAGCGGTGCATCACCGAACTCCGTGCGGGCATGGTCTTTCTCAACGGCATGACGACGTCCTATCCCGAGCTGCCGTTCGGCGGCGTGGGCAGCTCGGGATACGGCCGCGAGCTCAGCGATCTGGGGATCCGGGCGTTCTGCAACGCCAAGGCGGTCTGGGTGGGAGGGGCGGGCTCCGGCGACACGTCGACGGCACGTTCCGAGTAGGTGGAACGGCTCTCGCTCCCCGTTGCCCGCCGAATCGCCCTGGCGGCGCAGGGATTCGCCGACCCCCGACCGGCCGGTCCGGTCGACCGGCGACATCTGCGCCGAGTGCTGGGACGTACCGCCCTGCTCCAGATGGACTCGGTCAACGTCTTCGAACGCGCGCATTACCTGCCGCTGTTCAGCCGGCTTGGGCCGTACGACACCCAGCTCGTCGACCGGGCTGCGTACGGGCCGCGGGCCGCTGACCGCGAACTGTTCGAGTACTGGGGTCACGAGGCGTCGCTCCTGCCCGTCGCGACGCACCCGCTCTTGCGGTGGCGGATGGCGCGGGCCGAGGCGCTCGAGGAGGGCTGGGGCGGCCCGCTGCGGCTGATGCGCGACCAGCCGGAGTTCGTCGCGGGCGTCTTGCGGCGGGTTGCCGAGGAGGGCCCGATTGGAGCCGGCGTCCTGCACGCGGCCGGCGCCCGGTCCGCCGGCCGCCGCACCGGGCCGTGGTGGGACCGGTCGCAGACCAAAGTGGCTCTGGAGTACCTGTTCTGGGCCGGGCGGGTCACCACCTCGACCCGTCGCGCGTTTGAGCGGTTGTACGACCTGACTGAACGGGTGCTGCCCCCCGACGTGCTGGCCCTGCCGACACCGACCCGACCGGACGCGCAGCGCCAGCTCGTGCGCATCGCGGCCCGCGCGCACGGCGTCGCCACGGAGAAGGACCTGCGCGACTACTTCCGACTCCGCGTCGACGAGGGGGCGGCGGCGGTGCGGTCGCTGGTCGAGGAGGGTGAGCTGCTGCGGGTGGAGGTCGACGGCTGGCGACAGCCGGCGTACCTCTGGCCAGGTGCGCGGGTCCCGAGGCGGGTGCGGGCCAGCGCGTTGCTCTCACCGTTCGACCCGCTGGTGTGGGAGCGCTCGCGGGTGGCCCGGCTGTTCGGGTTCGACTACCGCATCGAGATCTACGTGCCGGCGCCGAAGCGGGTGCACGGCTACTACGTGCTGCCGTTCCTGCACGACGAGGCGCTGCGGGCCCGGGTCGATCTCAAGGCCGATCGGCCGGCGGGGGTGTTGCGGGTGCGGGCGAGTTGGCTCGAGCCGGGCAGCGATCCGGACGAGGTGGCGAGGGCGTTGTCCGGCGAGCTGGGGCGGGCAGCGGCGTGGCAGGGCCTGTCCGGGGTGGTGGTCGAACCGCGCGGTGACCTGGCCGCCGTACTCGCCGCCGGCGGGTGAGCCGACGCCGGGCGAGCCGGCGCCACGACCGCGGTCGTGGCGCGTACGCGCCTGCGGTCGGGTGGAGATGGCGACGGGCCGCCCGCAGCCAGTGTTGCGGACGGCCCGTCCTTCCTGGGTCAGTCGTCCCAGGGACCGAAGTCGTCAGTCATGGCGGATCCTTACTGCACCCGGCTCTGCGCCGGGGACTGCGGGTGATGGCTCGCTCGCCTTCAGGGGAGCCGAGCCGGGGAAACCGGACGCAACGCGCACGGGCGGCCACGTGGCGGGCTGCTGAACAGCACAGCATCGAGGCGGCCTGCGGCATTCCCGCCGCCCACCGGAGCTGAGCGACCTCGACCCGACGGCTGAAGCACCCTTCGAACTCGACGCCGTCGATCGACGTCAGCAGGTCGATGCTGACGGGCGGGTAGCCCAGCTGCACCTCACGTCCCGGCTCGATGAAATCGTTCGCGACCAAGCCGACCGACC
>JBBSUR010000072.1:0-11430 GCA_038234255.1 Mycobacteriales bacterium
CCCCTGCCCAGACGACCGTCACGCGCCCAGTCTGCCCATGGCCTGGACCGGCCGATCCGTCGGCTAGACCAGGTGCGTGTCCAGCACGGTCTCCAGCCGCTCATCCGGGTCGCCGGGAACGGCCCGTTCGAGCCGGAACAGTGCGCTGCGGCCGGTCAACTCGATGGTGCCGATCTCGTTGTCGAACCACGGACCATGGTCCACCCGCCAGGTGAGCTTCGGTGCGCGCACCCCCGCCGAGCGGGCCAGCAGTCGACCTAGCGCGCGGCCGGCGACCGTCCGTGCGAAGCGGTCGCCCAGCTGGATCGCCTTGTCCACCGGGTTGCGCACCGGTGAGCAGACCGCCTGGTGAACCGCGCTGGTAACCCCCTGCGCAGGGGGGAACCGGGCCTTCGCCAGATAAGAGAAGTGCACGTCGCCGCCGAGAAAGGTGATCGAGGCCGGCGCCGGTCCGCAGCGACCGGAACCGACGTCGGCGACGAGCTGGACCAGCCGCTCGAAGGAGGCGCCGAATGCGGCCCAGTGCTCCAGATCGGCTCCCTGGCGGATCTTCTCGCCCCAGCCCTTCCACCGTCGACCCCAGACGCCGTCGGAGACGGCTTCGTTCCAGGCCTCCAACCCGTGGATCGCCGGGGGAAGCAGCACCGGCAGCGACGACGCGAGCAGCAGGTGCGAGGCGCAGTCCCGCGTCTGCTCGACGATCCAGGCCCACTCGGCCTCGTCGACCATCGAGCGCTTCCCGGTCTCGAGCACCCGCCCCCCGCGGGAGTCCAGCACCAGCAGCCGCACGTCGCCGTAGTCGCGCCGGTAGCTCCAGCGGACCCCCTTGCCGCCGTCGGCTTCGGCGTCGGCCCGGACGGCGTGCGCGCGCAGGAGGGCCTCGCCGTCCGTACCGTCCTCTGCGCCCGTCCGCAGTCGCGCCCACAGCTCGTCGTCGGCGAGCGCCGCGGGTGAGAGGTTGCCGAGGTGCTGGTAGAGCCAGTAGCTCATCAGCCCGCCCTCGATCCGGTCCTGCCACCACGACGTCGCCTGCATCGTCTTTCGCCACACCGCCGAGGTGTTCCAGTCGTCGTGCACGTCGTGATCGTCGAACACCATGGAGCTCGGGATCGTCGAGAGGACCCACCGGATCGTCGGGTCGCTCCAGGCCTCCGAGTAGAGCCAGGTGTACTCCTCGAAGTTGGCCACGCCCTCCCCCGGCGGCAGCGCGGTGTCCCGGGTGCGTTCGATCCGCGCCAGCGTCTCGGGCGAGACCTCGTCGGCGTACACCTGGTCGCCGACGAGCAAAAGCGCATCGGGCCATTGCGAGTCGGCCTGGTCGAGCATCCGCCGGGCGTACGCGTGCAGCGCGTCGACGCCGACCGCTTTGTCGCCCTTGGCCAGGGTGAAGGGCGGCTCGTGCGGCCGGGCGACTCGGCACGACCCGAACAGCAGCCGCAGTTGCTCGGTGCCGTCACCGGAGCGGGTTCGCACCGTCGGAGGCGGGAACGGCGAGCCCGGTTCCGGCCAGACTGTTTCGCCATCAAGTGCCACGGCGTACGGCGTGGTGGTCCCGGGTTCCAGACCCTCGCAGACGACCAGCGCGTAGTGGTGGCCGGCGACAGCGAAGGTCCGGGCGGTGCAGCCGAGCACTCCGACCTCGGCCGGGCCGTCGGTCTCCACCCATACCGTGGCGGAGGTCTGGCCGACGTGCCGCAGCAACGGGCCGAGCACGAGCTGCGTCACGCAGATCTCCTCCGGTCAAACTTCCGAGACGGTTACGGGCCGCTCGCCCGTCAGCATGGTCCCCCAGCCGCCCAGCGCCCAAGCCGGTGGACGTTCCGACGCCGGGGTAGGTGGCTGGCATGACCGAGTCCGCCGCACCGACGCCACCGCCGCTCGACGACACCGACGTGCGGCTCGACCCGCACGACCTCCAGCGTGGCGACACCGAGCCGGACGACCTGCCCGCCACCAGCGACCCGGACTCGTTCACCGACGACGCCGCACTGGGCGGGGTCGGTGGAGCCTCACCCGGCGGGGCGGGCTGACGGCGCGTCGGCTACTGTCCATCTCGCAACACCGAACACGCTCCCAAACGGGGAAAGCCGGTCCGAATCCGGCGCTGACCCGCAACCGTAGGTGCCCAGCCCAATCGGGTACGAGCCGGAATGCCCGCCCGGGAGCGAGCGGCTCCATCGAATCCGTCGAGGTCAGCGGGGCGGAGCCCGGACGACCAGTCCGTTCGCGCCCTCGTCGTCGACGCAGGTCGGGACGGGAGGGTGCCGGCGAGCCGGGTGCCTGGGTCCTGTCGCGGACCGCTCGTGAGAGGCCCCCATGTCCACCCTTTTCCTGCGCCGCGCCTTGCCGAGTCTCGCCGCATCCGTCCTGCTCGCTACGCCCCTGCTGCCGGTGCAGGTCGCCGCAGCCCAGCTGGCCGCACCGGCCCAGCGCAGCTCCGCCTCCGCATCGGTGGTGGCCGCGGCGGCAGGGTGGTTGGCCGGTGAGCTCAGTCCCGAGGGCACGGTGAAGGGCAGCTTCCCGGGCGAGAACGGCGGTCCGCCGGTCGAGTTCACCGACTACGGGCGGAGCCTGGACAGCGCACTGGCCCTGCTCGCGGCCGGCGGTCAGGACGGGGTCCTGGGCCACACGCTCGGCAGCGTCAGTAATCCCGATCCCGTTGCGGAATACACCCAGGGCGCACCCGCCGATCTGCCGGACGCCGCCTATGTCGGCGCGACCGCCAAGCTGGCCCTGGTCGTCGAACTCACCGGCGGGGACGCCGCTGCTGTGGGCGGGGTCGACCTGCTGGCCCAGCTCCGCTCCCTTGCGCAGAGCAACGGTCGGTTCGCCGACCGGAGCAGCTTCGGCAACTTCGGGAACCTGTTCGGGCACGCCTTCGCGCTGCTCGCCCTGGACTCCGCCGGCCAGGCCGTGGACGACGCGCTGGTGCAGGGACTGATCGACAGTCAGTGCGACGACGGATCGTTCCCCGAGGGCTACGAGCCGGCGGCGGCAGGCTCCTGCACCGGCTCGGTCGACGCCACCGGGCTGGTCCTGCAGGCTTTGGGTGCGCTCGACCTGAGTGAGGCTGATTCGACTCGGCAGGCCGCGGCGTGGCTGGTCGGTCAGCAGCAGGCGGACGGCAGCTTCCCCGGCGAAGCGCCGGTCAACTCCACCGGCTATGCCGTACTCGGCCTGAACGCGGTCGGCGTCTCGGCCGGCGGCGCAGTGCCCTACCTGGTCAGCCAGCAGAACACCGACGGCGGTCTGCGCCGCGGCGCGGGCGCCGACACGGGCAGCGACCTGTTCGCGACCGCACAGGCGCTGCCCGCGCTGACCGGAAACACCTTCCAGGACTCGGCGCGGAACGTGGCGCGGCTGGCCGCACCGGTGACCGCAACACCGGCGCCGGCCACCCCGGTCACGCCGGCTGCCCCTGCGCCGGGCTCGAACCCGACCGTCACCGCGCCGACCGCGCCCGCCGCGGCGACCGGGAGTGAACCGGCACGGTCGCCGGCGGTCGCCCGCCCGCTGCCTCGAACCGGCGGGGATGGCCCCCCGCTGTTGCTCACCGGCCTCGTCCTGGTCGCCGCCGGCGGCGCGATCATGACGGCGGGCCGTCCGCGACGCCGCGGGCGGCACGCCGCAGCGCGATGACCCTCCAGCTGCCGGCGAGCGCGGTCGCCGTGCTGCTCACGGCGGCGACAGCTTTGCTCGTCGGTCCGGCAACGCCGGCCGCCGCCGCCGGCTGCGACGTCGCCACTCAGGTCGGCGTCGTCGTCGACTTCGCCTCGCTCGGCGGCGGGGTCGACACCGGATGCACGGTCGGTGATCCGACGACAGGCGTCGAGGCGCTGCAGAGCGCGGGCTTCCCCCCGTCGCGCGCGCAGCAGGAGCGGTCGGGCTACTTCCTGTGTCGAATCTCCGGCAAGCCGGCGAGCGACCCGTGCCAGCGGGCGGCCAGCAGCAGCGCCTACTGGTCCTACTGGCACGCCGCACCGGGCGGTGCGTGGTCGTTCAGCAACACCGGACCGGGCAGCTACGACCCGGCTCCGGGCACGGTCGAAGGGTGGGCCTTCGGCGCCGGTAAGCCGCCGTCGGCTGCTGCGCCGATCTTCGCCGCCGCGCCCGCCGCCGCGCCCGACCCGGCGCCCGCCAGCCCCACCCTGCCCCGCGTCGCGCCCGCAAGCCCCCGGCCCGCAAGCCCGGCGCCCGCAGTCCCTGCACCCGCCCGTCCCCCCGTCCAACAATCCGCGGCGGTGGCGCCGGCCACCTCTGCACCGGCGCAACCCGGCGAGACGAGCCCCGCACCCGCCCCGTCGACGGACGCCTCCACCGGTTCCGCGGCAGTTCAGGCCCGGACCAGCGCTCCCGCCACCGCTCCCGCCCCCGACCTCGAGCCCGACCTCGACACCGACCGCGCCGCCGCAGACCGCAGCACCTCCCCGGCCGGCCCGCTGGCCGCTGCCGCTCTGGTCGTGGCCCTGCTCCTGGCCGGCGGCTGGCAGCTGGCCCGACGTCGCCGTGAATCGGCCTCAGGACCATGACCCGTCGGCGACCCAGCGCCCCCCTCCCGCGGGCCCTGCACCCGATCGCCTGGTGGATCTGGGCGCTCGGTCTCGCGACCGTCGCCAGCCGCACCACCAACCCGCTGCTGCTCGCGGTGCTGCTCGCCGTCGTCGGCTACGTCGTGGTCGCCCGGCGCGGCGATGCGCCGTGGGCACGGTCGTTCTCCACGTACCTCCTCCTGGGGTTGGTGGTCATCGGCATCCGGGTGGTGTTCAACGCGCTGCTCGGTGCCGGCGACGATGGACGCGTGCTGTTCGTCCTCCCTCAGCTCGACCTGCCGGCGTGGGCGGCGGGGATCGAACTGGGCGGGCCGGTGACCGCCGAGGACCTGCTCGCCGCGCTGTACGAAGGGCTGCGGCTCGCCGTCCTGCTGTGCTGCGTCGGGGCCGCCAATACCCTCGCCAACCCCCGGCGCGCGCTGCGTTCGCTCCCCCCCGCGCTGTACGAACTCGGGGTCGCCGTCGTGGTCGCCCTCACCGTCGCGCCCCAGCTGGTCGAGAGCGTCCAGCGGGTACGCCGGGCGCGCCGGCTGCGCGGGGCGCCCGGCAAGGGTCTCCGCGCGGTCAAGGCGATCGCCGTGCCGGTGCTCGAGGACGCGCTCGCCCGGTCGCTGCAGCTCGCCGCGTCGATGGACTCCCGCGGCTACGGCCGGTCCGCGCACGTGCCGCTGGGGCTGCGCCGGGCGACCTCCACACTGGTGATCTGCGGTCTCGTCGGCATCTGCCTCGGGCTGTACGGGCTGCTCGACGGCACCGCCCCGCGGCTGCTCGGCTCGGTCGGGATGACCCTCGGGCTGGCCCTTTCCGTGGCCGGGCTCTACATCGGCGGGCGGCGGGTCCGCCGCACCAGCTACCGCCCCGACCCGTGGCTGCGCCCGGAGTGGCTGGTGGCCGGGTCGGGCGTGGCCAGCGCCGCCATCATGGTCTGGGTTGGCAGCTATGACCCGCTGCTGCTACATCCCTCGCTGGCACCGCTGAGCTGGCCGGACCTGCCGCTGCTCGGGCTGGTGCCGGTGCTGCTCGGGTTGGTGCCCGCGCTGGTCGCGCCGCGACCGCGGCGTACGGTGCCGCGGCCACGTCCGGTCCGTCCGGCGCCGATGGTCGCGGACCGCCCGGAGGTGCTGGTGTGATCCGCTTCGACCAGGTGAGCGTCACCTATCCGGGCGCTTCGGCGCCGACGCTGCGCGAGGTGGACCTGCACCTGCCAGAAGGCGAGTTGTGCCTGGTCATCGGGCTCACCGGCGCCGGCAAGTCCACCCTGCTCGGCGCGGTCAACGGCCTCGTCCCGCATTTCACCGGTGGACTGCTGTCCGGGCGGGTCACCGTCGACGGCCGGGACACCCGTACCCACCCGCCGCGCGAACTGGCCGACCTCGTCGGCGTCGTCGGCCAGGACCCGCTCGCCGGCTTCGTCACCGACACCGTCGAGGAGGAGCTGGCGTACGGCATGGAGCAGCTCGCGCTCCCGGCCGCGGTGATGCGCAAGCGGGTCGAGGAGACCCTCGACCTGCTCGGCCTGGCCGAGCTGCGGCACTGCGCGCTGCGCGAGCTCTCCGGCGGCCAGCAGCAACGGACGGCGATCGGTGCCGTGCTGACCTGTCACCCGCGGGTGCTCGTGCTCGACGAGCCGACCTCGGCGCTGGACCCGACCGCGGCCGAGGAGGTGCTGGCCGCTGTCACCCGGCTGGTGCACGACCTCGGCGTCACCGTGCTGCTCGCCGAGCACCGGCTGGAACGGGTGCTGCAGTACGCCGACCGGCTGCTGTGGCTGCCGGGCGACGGGACGCTCGTCAGCGGGCCCCCGGCGACGGTCATCGCGTCGGCATCGCTTGCCCCACCGGTGGTGGAGCTGGGCCGGCTGGCCGGCTGGGACCCCCTGCCACTGTCGGTACGCGACGCCCGCCGGCACGCCGTGGAGCTGCGTCAGCGGCTGGGCGACGGCGTCGCGGAGGCACCGTGCGCTCCCGACGAGGTTGCGCTGCGGGCCCGTTCGATCGTCGTACGGTTCGGCGACGTCATCGCGGTGCGCGACGTCGACCTGGATCTGCATCCGCGCGAGGTCTGCGCGCTGATGGGACGCAATGGGTCGGGCAAGTCCTCCCTGCTCTGGGCCGTGCAGGGCTCCGGCCGGCGCAACTCCGGCACGGTGGACGTCGGCGGACGCGACCCCGGAGTGGTGTCCGCCACCGCGGCCCGCGCGCTGGTCGGCCTCGTCCCGCAGACGCCGGCCGACCTGCTCTACCTCGAAACCGTGGCCGACGAGCTGGCCCAGGCCGACCGGGAGTCGATCTGTCCGCCCGGCTCCGCCGGCACCCTGCTGGACCGGCTGGTGCCGCACGTCGACCGGGGGCTGCACCCGCGGGACCTGTCCGAGGGACAACGGCTCGCGCTCGTGCTCGCGGTGCAGCTGGTCGCCGGGCCGGCGGTGCTGCTGCTCGACGAGCCGACCCGCGGTCTGGACTACGGAGCGAAGGCCCGGCTCGCGGTCGTCCTTCGCGAGCTGGCCCAGGAAGGCCGGGCCGTGGTCGTCTCCACCCACGACGTGGAGTTCGTGGCGGTGGCATGCGACCGGGTCGTGGTGCTGGCCGACGGCGAGGTCGTCGCCGACGGGCCGACCCGGGAGGTGGTGCTGGCGTCGCCGATCTTCGCGCCCCAGGTGGCCAAGGTGCTGGCGCCGTTGTCGGTGCTCACCGTCGCCGAGGTGGCGACGGCGCTGAGCGTGGCGGCGCCGATATGAGCGCCCGCCGCACCGCCCCCCTGCGGTGGCGTCCGCGTTCCACCGTCGCGCTGCTGATCGCCTCGGTCGCCGGACTGGCCGCCTTCGGCTGGCCGCTGCTGGTCCGTCCCGGCGCGGTGCTGGACAGCACCAGTGCACCCCTGGTGTTCGCGCTGCTGCTGCCGCTGGTGATCGGCGTCGTGGTCGCCGAGGTGACCGAAGGCGGTCTGGACGCCAAAGCGCTGGCGATGCTCGGCGTGCTGTCGGCGATCGGGGCGGCGCTGCGCCCGCTCGGCGCCGGCACTGCCGGTCTGGAGACGGTGTTCTTTTTGCTGATCCTGGGCGGCCGGGTCTTCGGACCGGCGTTCGGCTTCGTGCTCGGGACGACGACGCTGTTCGCCTCGGCGCTGCTCACCGGCGGCGTTGGGCCGTGGCTGCCGTTCCAGATGCTCGGTGCCGCCTGGGTCGGGCTCGGCGCCGGGCTGCTGCCTGCGGTCCGGGGCCGGGCCGAGCTGGCGCTGCTCGCCGCCTACGGCGCGGTGGCGTCGCTGCTGTACGGCGCAGCGCTCAACCTGTCGTTCTGGCCGTTCGCCCTCGGCGACCGCACGCAGCTGTCCTTCGACGCCGCCGCCGGACCGCTGGAGAACCTGCACACGTTCGCGCTGTTCACCCTGGCCACGTCGCTGGGCTTCGACGTCGGACGAGCCGTGACGACGGGGGTGCTCATCTTGGTCACCGGCACGGCGGTGCTTGCCGCGCTGCGCCGGGCCGCCCGGCGCGCGGCCTTCGACGCGCCGGCGGAATTCGCGCCCGCTGGCACGGAGCCCGACCCGGTCAACAGCCAGTCGCGGCGGCCAGGACCTGGCAGGCGCGCGACATCCGGGGTGCCGACAGCGAGGTGACGCGACGCCGGAACACCTCCTTCGGCAAGGTATGCACATTGTCGAAGTTGGCGACGCAGGCGCTCGGCACACCGTCCTGCTCGGGGGTCAATTCGAGCTCGGAGACCAGACCGCGCACGGTGCGCGTCAAGGCCACCACGACAACAGCCCCGATCCTGTCGGCAACCGGGTCGCGGGTCAGGACGAGCACGGGTCGATCGCCACCGGGCGCGGCGGCGAACCAGACCTCACCTCGCTGCATCGCGCCAGTCCGCCCAGTCCTCCGCCGGCGCCCACGCTTCAATGTCCGACAACGCGCGCTCATCGGCGGTGAGCGGCTGGCGTGGCCAGATGTCGGCGTCCACCTCGCTCGCCAACCCGATGAGGTGACGACGCAGGGCTTCCCGCAACAGCTCGGACTTGTCGACGCCGAGACGCTCTGCCCATGCCTGCGCCTTGCGCGCGTCCATCTCGTCAGCCCGGAAGCTCAGCATCGTCATACATATAGACTACCCATGTCTTACATCAGGCAGCGTAGTGATCGCCCGCGCCCAGCGGCCGGCCGAGCGGCAGCCTTGCCTCGACCCGACCGCCGGTCTGGGTCGGCCCTGCCGTGACCGTGCCCCCCACCTCGTCGCACCGCGCATACATGGATCCCAGGCCGGTACCGGTCACCCACGGCTGCTCGCGGTCGCCGTCGTCCTGCACCGTCACCACCAGGCGGGCATCAACGGGCGCGCCGCCGGACGAGCGGCAGGGCTCCCCAGCGATCTCGACCACGACGCGCAGGGAGGCCGCCGGGGTCGGTGGACGAGCGTGCCGCACCGCATTCGTGAGCGCTTCCACAGCCACCCGGTAGGCGACCACCTCGATCGCGGCGGGCAGCCGTCCGGGCGCCTCCGCGGCGGGCAGAGTGCACCGGACGTCGACCTGCGCGGCACCGGAGTACCGCAGGATGTGCTGGCGCAGCGCGCCGGCCAGGCCGACCTCGTCGAGCGCCGGGGGCCGGAGCCCCTGCACGATCCGCCGAATCTCGGCGATCGCGTCCGCGGTGTCCTCGCGAAGCCGGGTGAGCAGCGCACCGGCGCGCTGCGGGTCCGAGGCCAGCAGGTTGATCGCCGCATCCGCGCTGTACGCGACACCAGTCAGGACTGGACCGAGACCGTCGTGCAGGTCCCGCCGCAACCGCCGCCGCTCCTCCTCGCGCGCCTGCACCACGCGTCCGCGGGAGGCGTGCAGCTCCTCGGCCAGGCGTACGGCCTGCAGCGCCCGGCCCAGCGGCGCCGCCACCAGGTCGAGGACCGCTCGGGTGCCCCGGGGCAGCCGAGCGGCATCGGGCGGCACCGCGACGACCAGGTCCCCGACGTGCTCCCCACCGGCTCGCAGCGCAGTCGTCTCCGTCGCCCCGCCGCCGCCGCCGGTTCCGGCGGCGGCCAGCAACTTGCCGCCGGTGCGCAGCTCCATCCTCGGAACCAACAGTGCCGCGCGCAGGGCCTCGACCCAGGCCCGCGGCGAGCTGTCGGTGCCGAGCTCGGTGCCCAGCCGTGACATCGTGTCCAGCGCGTCGGTCGAGCCCCCGAACAGCACCTCCTCGATGATCCGCCGAACCCGCACGAGGGCCGGCCCGAACGCGATCGCGGCTGCGGTCGCCACTGTGGCCACCGCGCCCTTGGTCGGCGGTGTGCCGGTCGCCAGCGCCACCAGTGCCAGCGAGCCCGCGACGACGCCAACAGTCAGGTCGACCATCGTCGTGTAGACGGCGACGCTGCTGATCAGCCTACGGACGTCGTAGCGCTGGGGCGCCGTCAGCCCTACCGCGACCGAGGCCGGGACCAGCAGCCAGAACACCAAGAAGAGGACCTGCATCAGGGGGGCCGGCAGGCCATTCGGTTCGGCGGCAAAGGTCAGGTGCCCTACCAGCAGCCCGCAGGCACCGAGGCCCAACGCCGGCCACAGCAGGGCCACCCGAATGGGACGGTCGCTGTGCTCACCCCGCCACCACAGCCAGGCCACCAGCACGGCGACCTGCACGGTGCCGAGTCCACCCCGAAGTACGTCGGTGCCGTGCACCGCTGACCCGACGACGCCGGCGGGGTCGAGCCCGACCAGGCCGATCGCCAGCAGCAGCGCCATGACGGCGGACGCGCCCCGCGCCCGAACGTCGCCGTACGGGTAGTCGACGAGCGACGGCGGGAGCACGACCGCCAGAGCCAGCCAGACCAGGCCGGTGAAGGTCCCGCGCGACGCGCCGGCGGACAGCAGGGCAGAGCCGACCAGCAGGGTGGTGCCGGTGAGGAACAGCGGGACAGTCGCGACGCGGGCCGCGCCGCCGCGGACAGGCAGGCGCCGCGCGGCCTCGGCCACGACGCACCAGGCCAGGCCCTGTGTCAGGGCCCCCACCTGCCACCAGGCCGGAGCCGCCGGCTCCCCCGGTGCCACCCACAGGCCGGTGACGGCCAGCACGACCAGCCCGCCGAGTGCGGCCGCGCCGCCACGGCGCCACAGTGCCGGTCGCACCCCCCTCCGGATCCGGTCCCCTCCCGCGCCGACGCCGCGCGCCGGCATGACCCCGGTCTGGCTCACGAGGCGGTCCGGCCCAGGCCGTGCTCCCGGCCGAGGACGACCGCCTCGGAGCGAGTGGCCACACCGAGCTTCGCGAAAATGCTGGAGACGTGGTTGCTGACGGTCTTCACCGATAAGTGCAGCGCCCCGGCGACGGCGGTGTTGCTCCGACCTGCCGACACCTGGTCGAGTACCTGCCGCTCTCGTACCGTCAGTTCCGGAAACGGTACGCGGGCCTCCGCGGAGCCGGCGCCCCGCGCCACCAGGCGAGCGGCCACCGACGGCTCCAGCACCACCTGACCCGCGGCCACCGCTCGCAGGGCCCGCGCGATGTCCTGCTGACCGGCCCCCTTGAGCAGATAGCCGCGGGCACCTGCCGCCAGGACCGTCACCACCGATTCGTCGGTCTCGAACATCGACAGCACCAGCACCGCACAGCCGGGCGCGGCGGCGGTGATCCGGCGGGTGGCCGAGATTCCGTCCATGCCGGGCATCTGGATGTCCATGATGACGACGTCGGGCGCGAGCAGCAGGGCCTCGCGTACGGCCGACTCGCCGTCCGCGGCCTCGCCCACCACGCAGACGTCCTCCAGCGAGGAGAGGAGGGCGGTCAGTCCGTGCCGTACGACCGGGTGGTCGTCGACGACGAGCACCCGCATGGCCTCCATGCCGCGGATCATCTCCCGGGCCGCCAGGAAGGACCAGGGTCCGGCACCCGGTC
>JBBSUR010000073.1:0-11366 GCA_038234255.1 Mycobacteriales bacterium
CGTCGTCAAGGTCAGCTGACCCAGGTGCGGCCCGGTCTGGGAGCCCGCGGCCGCCCAGGCCCAGCGGCTCCCTGAGGCGGCACGCCAGCCGGTGCGACTGGCGTGGAACACCCGGTCTGACAGGTGCTGCGGCTCACCGTCAATCGACCCGAGGTGCCCATGCGTCGTACCGCCCCGCTGCCCCTGACCCGCCGCGACGCCGCTGCCCCCTCAAGGCGGCAGCCGGCGCCACCGGCTTCGTGGCATGGCCCACCGGCACCGGCGTCAGGGTCGATGCCGGGGTCGGGGTCGGGGTCGGGGTCGGGGCGGCCAGGCTCGGCGCGGCCTCTGCCGCTGCTGCCGCCGCGAAGGCTTTGCTGCCCAGTGCCCGGTAGATCGTGGTGCGGCTGACACCCAGCACCTGGCCGATCTGCTCGACCGTCAGCTCCCGCGCGTCATGCATCCGCCGGGCCTGCCGGCGCTGGTCCGCGCTGAGCTTGCTCGGCCGCCCCCGACCCTGCCCCGAGCCCGCGCCGCCGACAACCCCGCAACCGTCCGGTCCCGAATGATCTCCCGCTCGAACTGCGCCAACGCCCCAACAAGTGGACACCAACCTGCCACCAGCAGTCGTGGTGTCAATGCTCTCCCGCAGCGACCGGAACCCCACACCCCGCTCGTCCAGAGGGTTGTCGGACGACGTCGTCGGCGTCTGACAACCACGGGCGTCGCGGTCCGGATCCAGTCCCTTCTGGGGTCGGCAGGCGTCAAGCGCGTTCTGCAGATCGCGCTCGTCGACGCGGTCTTCAGCCCACTTCCTGTTGGCGAGCCGTTGCAAGACGGGGAGCAGCGATGGGTCGTCGAGTGCGGATGCGGCCTGCACCCAAAGTTGCCGACGTCTGGCACGTCGAGCTGAGCGAGGACGGCAGGCAGGACCGCGGGCTCGGCGAGTTGAGCGAGAGCGACCGCCGCCTCACCGGCGGCGTCCTCCTCGGGCCGTTGCAGCAGGTCGAGCAGAGACGCCCTGATCTCAGGGCTGTCCGCTCTCAGCAGGCCGACGCCGAAAGCGGCCCAGTCGCGTACGCCCCCGTCGGGGTCGGACAGTCGGCGGACCAGGGCGGCGGTCGCGACGTCGTCGTCGACCTGCTCCGGCAAGGCAAGGTCGGGCAGGACGAGGACGACCTGCCAGCGGACGTCCGGGTCCGGGTCGTCCTGGAACCTCAAGAGCTCGTCGAGGATCCGCCGCGGGCCATCGAGCGGCAACGGGCCAAAGCCCTGGCGCTACCCGCCACGACGACCACAGGCGACTGAGTCGCGACCAGCGCGGTGTCCCGCATCGCACACCCGTGCGGGACACCGCCGCTCGTGCCCTTCACCCGCCGCTGCCGCCGCTCGGTTCACCGGGCACCGTTCGTCCAGCGGGACGATGGTCAGCCCGTCGGCACGACGAGGCGCTCGATCGGCTGGGCGGTGACCTCAGCGATCATCTCGAAGTCTTTGTCGAGGTGGAGGACGGTCAACCCGGCCAGTTCTGCGGTGGCAGCGACGATCAGGTCTGCGACGGAGGGAGCCCGGTGATGTCCGAGGTCCGCCAGGCGCAGCTGCACCTCGATGGCGCGGTCCTCGGTGGCCGGTGTCTGGTACTCCACGGGCATCGATGCCAGAGGCGGGAGGTGCGTTGCAGCGCGCAGCTCCGGGCCAGATCGCGCCGAGTAGCCGATCTCCAGTCGCGTGACGGTGCTGATGCGCACCAGTCCCCGCTCAATCCGCTCTGTCCACGTGGCGGCCTCGGTAGTCAGCGCCAGCCGGGCCAGAGCCGAGGTGTCGATGAGCCAGGAAGTCACTCCCAGGCGCCCTTCATGACCTCCGGGTCGGCGAGGTCGGCGAACGTCTCGGCGAAGGCGGCGAGATGCGCTGCGGTCATCGGCTGCCCGCTGCTCATCGCCTCCTGGGCCAGCCGTCGACGCAGGTATTCGCTGCGGGACAGCCCAAGGCGGACTGCCCGAGCGTCGAGTGCGGTGATCACCTCATCGGGCACGTCACGGACAAGGACGTCAGTCATGCCGGCACACCTCCAGACAGATAGCACATGATAGCGGTGGCGGAGAGGATCCGCTCGTGTGGGCAGGTCCACCTTCGGCCGCCGTGACCGTGAACCGTTCGGCTTCCGGGGCCGCTTCCGACGTGGCGCAACATCGCAGAACCGCCACTAGCGTTCAGACGTGACTCAGCCAGCCGAGCAGGTACTTTGCCGAGGGTGGTGTCACGCGCGTCGTCCGCCTTGGAGACACCGTGCGACGGCCGGTTCGGCCGTTCACCGGAACCTTCCAGGCTTTCCTGCGTCACTTGCGGGCGCAAGGCGTCGAGTTTGTGCCCGAGCCGCTCGGCTACGACGACCAGGGCTGTGAGGTGCTCCGATTCGTCCCCGGCGACGTGCCTCTGAAGCCGCTTCCCGACTGGGCAACGACCGAGACAGTTCTCGCCGAACTGGCTCGCCTCATCCGCAGGCTGCACGATGCCGCAGCAGGCTGGGCTGCGCCACGTGACGCGGTATGGGGCAGCATCCCGGGCGTTCCTCCCGTGGAGTTGCCCCCGCTGTTCGATGCACCCGAACTCGTTTCACACCAGGATTACTGCCCAGGCAACGTTGTGTTTCGCGAGGGGCTGCCTAAGGCGTTCATGGACTTCGACCTCGCGCGGCCAACCACACGCGTCGCTGACTGTGTGAACGCTCTGTACTGGTGGGTGCCCCTCCTACATCCAGTCGACCGCCCACCATCGCTCGCGGGGGCCGACGCTGGACATCGTGTGCGCGTCTTCGCCGATGCGTACGGGATGAGCCACGAGCAGCGAGCACAGGTCCTGCCGGCTGCGGTCCGCCGTGCGAGCGACACGCACTTCACGATGCGCGCTGCGGCTGAGGTGGAGCCCGTGTTCAGGCTATGGTGGGACGAGGGCGTCAAGGACCGGATGCCGCGCGCGGAGGCGTGGCTCGACGCGGAAGGCGCGGCCATGGAAGCGGCTCTACTTCGCGTCCCATAGGTACCACTCCGCGACGTGCCGATGAGGGATCGGCTGACGGGTCGGGTTGCGGGGCCTTCCTCTGGCAGACTGGCCGCTGAAGGGGAGTAGTCCCGACGCCCACCGCGGCGTCGTGGTGCGTCGACATACCGGTGGGCAACCACCCGGCGCCTCAGCCCGACCCGGGTGGACGAGACCTTCGGCACTGTTTTTCCCGTGCCGAGGTCCTCTCCGCGCCTCGGCAGCCCCGACCGAGGCGCCGCACCCAGGCTGGGACCGCACCCGCCTGGACGGCACCGAAGGAGCCCGGATCTGGACCGGACAGGCAGTCCTGGCCCACAACCTGGTCAAGATCGGGACCCTGGCCGGGTAATCGGAACCGAACCGAAGATCAACAAGCTGCAGCCGCGGCTGCCGCTGGCCCCGCCCGTCGGCCTGGGACTTCTTCAGGTCGAAGTAGCTAGGCTGCGCGCCATGGTTCCCGACGCCGGGTCGCTGCGGGCGGCCGCGCGCACGCTCGACGACGGCGCCGCGGGTCTCGAGGCGGCCCGCACCGTCGTGCGCTCGGAGGTCCTGGGCACCCTGTGGGACTGCACCGCCGGCGCCCGGCAGCGCACGGCGCTAGGTGACCTCGACGCCAGCGCTCGCACCGGCCACGACGAGCTCTGCGCCGGCGCCACCGCGCTGCGCCGGCTGGCCGACGCCGTCGACGCGCTCGAGCACGCGATGTCGCGCGCCTGGTCCTCCACTCAGCGCGACCTGCAGGCCGGCCTGCGGTCCGCCTCAGGCGACCCGGAGCGGGCCGACCAGGCCGCCGACCTCCGACGACGTCTGGCCACGCTGCCCGGCTCCGGCGACGCGTCCTGGGCCGCCCGCGTGGCGGTGCCGGGCGTGCCGCTGCCCAGCGTCCCGGCGTCCCGGTCCGGCGGCACCCTCGGTCCTGCCGGACTACCAGGCGTGGTTCGGGTCGACGTCGGCGGGCTGCACGCGCTGGCCGGTTCGCTGGCCGCGCAGGGCCGGCTCGCGGCGGGCTCCCGCAGCCGGTCGGCGACGGCGGCCGCGCTGCCGTTGCACCAGCTCGACCCCTTCGGGCTGCCCGGGTCGCGGGTCGGCGGGCTGCTCGCCGACGTCACCGCGAGCGGGGGCGCCGCAGCGCGCGCTGCCGACGGCTGGGCCGGGGCCGCATCGTCGGCACGGGCCCTGGCCGACCTGGTCGAGCTGGCCGGCGAGGGCGACCTCGGCGCGCTGCTCGAGGACCCGCGGAGTGCCACCGCGCTGGACCTGTCGGCGATGTTCCGCGACGGCCGGTCGGCAGCGGCCGTGTCGGTGCTCGAGGGGCTGAGCCCGGCCGACGCCGGGTGGGTGCTCGCGCACGTGCCGGCCGGCGCCGTCGACGACGAGTACGTCGGGCTGAGGCCCCCGCAGGGGCGTGCTCACCGCCGCGAGCGTCCTGGCCGGCGTTGCGGGCGGCGTCATGGAGTACAACGCCGCCGCCATGAGCGGCACCGCGGCGCTGCAGCGCTCGCAGGCCCTGCGTGACGTGGGGCGGGCGCTGGCCACCGACCCCGCGCACGTCACGCCGGCGCAGTGGTACCGCCAGCTCGACGAGGCGCGCCGGTTGGGCGACGCCGCCGACGATCTCGCCCGCAACGCCGACGACCTGCGCGCCAGCAGCCGCAGCGTGCCGCTGAAGCTGGGCGGTGGGCTGGCCGTGGCCGGCATCGCCTATGACATCCACTCCGGCAAGGACCCGGTGCACGCCGTGACCGCCGGGGGCGTCGGCTTCGCCGCGGCCGTGGCCACCGGGGCCCTGATCGGGACCGCCATCCCGGTGCCCGTGGTGGGGACGGTCGCCGGGGCGGTCGTCGGGGCCGGCGTCGGCATCTTCACCTCCGGGATGGTCGACGGCCTGTTCGAGGACGGCCCGGACGTCGGGGCGGCAGCCAGCCGGGGCTGGGAGGCCGTCACCGACACCGGCCGGGCGGTCGCCGGGGCACCGGCGGCGCTGGCCGGCACCGTGAGCGGGTGGTTCGACTGAGCTCGGGTCCGGTCACGCCGCCGTTCTCGACGGGGGTGCAGGTGCTACGCGGGGTGGGCGCACTGCTGCTGCTCCTGGTGGGACTGTCCCTGTTCGTCACAGGGCAGGGCGACCGCTACCTGACGCCCTTGGCCGTGCTCATGGTCGGGCTGGGCGCGGGCGGCGCGGCCCAGATGGTGCTGGAGCGGCGCTGGGCCGGTCATCGCCCCGGGCCCGCGCTGGCCCGTGCTCCGTCGGGCGTGCCGTCGACGCTGCTCGTGCGGGCGCCGTGGTCGGCGGCCCTGCGCTGGGGAATCACGATGACGCTAACCGTGCCGCTGGCCGCCTGGGTCGTGGCGGCGCTACTGGACCGGCAGTGGTTCTGGCTGGTCGTGGTGCTGGCCCTGCTGGCCTACGTCGTCGCGAAGCTCGTACCGCGGGGGCGGCCCGTCGGTCTGCATCTGACCCCGGAGCATCTGGTGCTGGACGACCACGGCCGCGAGCGCACCGTGGCCTGGTCGCAGGTGCGTGACGTCGCGCCGGTGAACCAAACCTTCCTGCGCCTGCACGACGGCAGCAAGGTGCACTTCGTGGCGGCCGACCTGGCGGTCCACCCTTACCTGGCCTGCCTGGCACTGCAGGTTTGCGTCAACGACCCGGAGCTGCGCGCCGAGCTCGGCACCCCGGCCTCGCTGGCCTGGCCGGTCTGGCGCGGCGCGTGGTGACCGGTCCGCCCACCCCGCCGCTCGATCAGGACGCCGTCGGGCAGCGCGCTGCCGTGGCGCGGCAGGGCTCCCCGCCGGTGGTCTACGCGCCCACCACCACCGTGCCCGGCGAGGACGGTGTGGCCCGCCTGGAGATGCTGCAGCTCGCCGACGGGCGGACGGCGCTGTTCGTGTACTCCGCGGTCGACCGGTTGCACGACGCGTGGGGGCACCGCTCGCCCTGGGTGCTGCTGTCGGTCGAGCACCTGCAGCGCGCCTACGACGCCGTCCCGTACGACCTGCTGCTGCTCGACCGGCAGCCGGTGCGTCCCGAGGTCGAGCCGGAAGACCGGCCGGACTGAGCCGGCGTCAGCTCGGGCCCGGGACCTCCGTGTAGCGCTCGCTGACGCCGGTGAGCTCCGCGGCGCAGGGTCCGGCGGTCACCGTGAAGCTGAACGGCGGGGAACTGACCGCGACCGCGACGTCGCCCTCGACCGCGTCCAGGACCCGGAGCCGGGGGCCGGACGCGTACTCCCGCACCGCCCAGCCGGCGTCGCGCAGGTGCGCCGCGGCCCGGTTGAACAGCCGGTCGTGGTCCTCCGGGCCGCCCCTCCGGACGAAGTAGGCCTTGCGGCCGTACCAGGCCTCGCCCTCGACGAAGCCCTCCTCGACCCCGAGGATCACGGCGCAGCTGGGGTTGGTGCTTCGGTCGTAGTCGTGCGGACCCGGTCGTCCGGGTCGACGCTGACGGCGTCGTAGAGCGCGTCGGCGACTGCGTCGAGCTCGTCCTCGCGGTCGGTGGCGCGCATCCGGTCGTTGCCCATCGAGCATCCTCCCAGCAGCAGAGCGGTCGTCAGCAGCACGGTCATCGTGGATCCGGGGACGGTCCAGCTCGGTGCGGTCTCAACGCCTGAGGGCGCCTGATCGTGAGCGTCCTGGCCGACCTGGTTTAGGTCAGCGACGGTGCCGGCCTTCATCAGCACGGTGCGGTAGGCCGGTTCCCTCCACTGCGGGGCAGCAGAGTCATACCGGTTGGTGGGGGTGAGGCGCCAGATCGTGCGGCAACTGGTGCACATTGGTCAGCGGCCCGCGGCTCGGTGAGCGGTGGAGTCACTGCCTGCGGCCCGCTGCCGCTGCTGCTGGTGGTGGTGCCGAACGAGCCGGCGACGCCCGAATCGAGACCAAGTACGGCCGCTCCCGTCGGGGGCCGAGTTACTCGCCAGTTCGAAGCCCGAATCGCGCTCCTCGAGCGAGGTTCACTATGTGACGTCCAGGAAGCGCTCACCACGCTCGACAAGGTGCTGCCCGAGTTCCGCACCGACGTGAAGCCGTAGCCACACTCGGCCTTCGACGGCGGCAGGCTGCACGCAGACAACAACGGCTAGGAGGCGCGGGTGGACAGCCACAACCCGTTTGAGAAGCCGCTCACCGAGGCCAAGTCCGTCCTGCGCAAACTGCAGTCCCGAGGCAGCAAGCTCGAGCGGGACCTGACCTGGCATGCCGCGTTCCAGCCCAGCGAGGCCAGCGCCGAAGTGGCAGCGCTTGAGCCTGCAGGCACCAGTCGACGTAGTGCTTGATGACACGTCGCTGCTTGTCAAAGGTCCGCCCCTTGTAGGCCGACAGGAACCCTGCGAGAGCAAGTTCCAGCGGATCGCGTGAGGCCACGGCCCGCTCCATCAGCACCAGTGCGTCGTCAGTCTGTCCAGCCATGTCTGCCGCCTCGTCGTTGTAGGGGCGGACCACTGTCCTCGCCAGCCTGAGCCGCAACAAGCACGATCGACGTCCTTATGCTCCAACCCAAGCGCCGGGCTGAGCCTGGAAGAGATCCACTCGCTGGTGGACGTGTGGGCCGGCGGCAAGTGCACGGCCACCCGACAACAGCTGCGGGGAGTCGCGGACACCAAGATCGACGCCGTCCGACAGCAGCTGGACGACTGCACGACGTTTCTCGAGCAGCTCCAAGCAGTGTCGGCCCGGCTCGGCGAAGAGGTCCGGGAGGGCGCGAACTCTCAGGGATGTGAGTGCGCACCGGAGCTCCCAACGATCGAGAAGGTGCGGACAATTCGGCGGGCAGCATCAGGGACCGGGCGCCCGCTCAGGTCCGGTAGGAGGCGCGGTTCACCGGCGACGCCAGTCCAGCGCCAGATCCGTCACGGGCTTGTGCGGGGCTTCTCCGACTCGGCCAGGCGCCGGCCGCGCTCGGCCAACCGGACCGCCGCCGCCCCGCGGCGACATCCACCAGGCTCCGCAGCGGCCGTGCCGCGAGCAGACGTCCGAGGCCGACCGCGAAGGGCGATCGCGAGGTGTCTGGGTCGTTCGGCCTCGGCGCCTCGGCGCCTCGGCGGTGCTGTGCCGCAACGGCGGCCGGCGCCGGTATCGGCCATCGCTGGCCGATGAGGCTGCGTGGGACCGGACCGCGGACTTCTGCCGTCAATGCCGATGTCCGGTTACGTCGTACCCTTGGTGCGGTCCAGAGCTCTACCCGACCCGCACCGCCCTGCGTGTGTGCGCGCGCCCCGAGACTCCGCGCTTCAGCGAGGCGGCCGATGGCGCATGACGACGTAGGCCTGAAGCGTCGACACGAGGGCGTTGACGAGCAGGCTGAACAAGCCGGCCACGAGGATCAGGCCGAACCCCTGGGCGAACTTGTAGTTGCGCTGCGAGATCGCGATGAGGGCTCCGACTCCGTCGACCTGCGTCAGGATCTCGACCAGCAGGGTGATCACCAGAGCCACCGGCGCCGCCACCCGCACGCCTAAGAAGATGGAGGGCCACAGCGCGGGAAGGATGACCTTGCGTACCTGGTCCCTGCGGTTCAGCCGCAGCGACCGAGACATGTCCAGGAGCACCGGATGCAGCTGGCGTACCCCAGAGCGGGTATTCAGCAAGATCGACCAGATGGCCGCGGAGGTGACGACCACGACCTTCATCGTGGCGGTGAATCCGAACAGCAGCGTGGCAATGGGCACCACCGCGGCCGGAGGCATCGCCCTGGCCGACTCCAGCGTCGGGCGCAGGCCTCGGTCGACCGTGGACGACGCGCCGACAGCAAGCCCGAACAACGTCCCGAGGACGGTCGCCGCAGTGAGGCCGACGCAGAAGGTGACCACGGTCGCCGTGGCTGCGGGCAGCAGAAGACCATCACGGGCCAGTTCGACCAGCCCCTGGGCCCACTCCGTGGGAGGCGGGAAATACGGGGGCAAACGGGCTGCGGCGAGTTGCCAACCGAGCAGGACCACGATGAGTGGCAGCAGCCCGCGAAGTGGCGGGAACAGGCCGTCCCGGGCGCCCCGATGTCCGGGGCCTCCCTCCCCGCCGGTTTTCGTGAACCGGTCCCCCTCGGCAGCGCTCGGGCCGGGGGGCGCGACCGTCACGGCGCCCCGCCCTGGCCGCGGATCGCCGGGCCGAACGCACGCGCCGCGACCTGACGGAAGGCGGCGTTCAGAACGATCCCGAGCAGCCCGATCGTGAAGACGTAGACGAACACCTGCTCCGGCCGCAGCGCGAGCTGGGCGAGGATGAGCCCGTTTCCGAGCCCGCTGGGGTTCCCGACCAGCTCCGCCACGACCGCCAGCACGAGCGCAAGCGACAGCGACAGTTGCAACCCGACGACGACCGACGGCAAAGCTGCCGGCAGCACGATCTTACGAAGCGTCTTGACCTGCGACAGCCTCAGCATCCGGGCCACGTCATGCAGCTCCTGCTCTACCGTGCGGACGCCCTCGATCGTGTTGATCAGCACCGGCCAACTACTCGCGTAGATGATGAGCGTCAGCTCGGTACGTACCGAGAAGCCGAACACGAACAGCGCCAGCGGCACCAAGGAGATCGGGGGCACTGCCCTGAGCATCTCGAGGCTGGCCATCGACCAGCGCCAGGCGGGACGCCAGAGCCCGAGGACCAGACCCAGTCCGACACCCACCACCGAAGCGATCAGCCATCCCAGCAGCGTCACCCGCACGGTGTGCAGAAGGTTCACGAGGAGTTCGCCGGAGGCCACCAAGTCCTGAGCCCGGGCTGCTACGGCGGAGGGCGCAGGAAGGTTCTGGAAGTCCAGCGCCCCGGACCGGACCAGGACCTCCCACAGTCCCAGGAGCACGATCATGGTGAGCAGACCCAGCCCGTTGACGCGCCGGAACACTCCCATGCGGCTATCCACCCGGAGCGGCGATGGCGTTATAGACGCAGCGCCGGAGTCGCAGGAACTCGGGCAACTCCTTGGTGGCGAGCTGGTCGCGGGGCCGGGGCAGGTCCACCCGGATGTCGTGCTCCACGGTGGCCGGACTGCCTCCGAGAATGAGGATGCGGTCGCTCAGGAAGACCGCTTCGTCGATGTCGTGGGTGACGAACGCGATCGTGGTCCCGGTCCTCTGGTGCACCTGCTGCAGTTGGTCCTGCAGCGACGCCTTGGTCATGGCGTCCAGCGAACCGAAGGGCTCGTCCATGAGCAGACCACGCGGGCGCATCGCCAGCGAGCGGGCGAGCTGAACCCGTTGCTGCATCCCCCCCGACATCTGCCACGGGTAGTCCTGAGCCCGGTCCTGGAGGCCGACCATCCCCAGCGCCTCCTGAATCCGCGACGGCATCTCCCGGCGTGGGACTCTGCCCTCCAACCCCAGGGCGACGTTCTTGGAGATCGTGCGCCACGGCAGCAGCGACGCCGCGTAGTTCTGGAATACGAACACCACCCCCTCAGGCGGCCCCACGACCGACTCGCCGTGAAACTGGACGAGCGAGCCAGGGCCGGGCTCCAACAGACCGCCGAGGACCCGCAGCAAGGTGGTCTTACCGGAACCGGATCGACCCAGGATCGAGACGAACTCGCCGTCGAGCAGCTCCAGGTTGACGTCGTCGAGGATGCGTCGCGATCCGCCTCGGAAGCTCAGGTCGACACTGGTGTCGCGGCACCGGCAGGCCACTGCGCGCGGCGCGCCGTCGATCGCCGGACCGGGGGGGGTGGTCTCCTCGACCGTCACTTCACCGACAGGACCAGCTTGCTGGTGTCCACCTTCTGGTCGAGCTGGCCGAGGTCGGTCAGAACCCCGACCCACTTGTCGAGACCTTCGGTCCGGATCTCGAAGTCGTAGGTGGGCAGGGGAACGCTCGCGACGACCGGCGCCGGGAGCCCGGTGAACTCCCCCAGAATCGCCCGGGCCTCCATCGGGTTTTGCTCGATGAAGTCCGCAGCTTGCTCCATGGCGTTGGTGAACCGCGCCACGACGTCCTCGTTGGAGCGGGCCCAGGATCCCTCGGCAATGAAGAAGTTCGTCGCCAGCGGCTGGCCGATGGCCGAGAACGGGTCTCCAATGGAGACGTTGCCGCTCTTGACGAGCTGGCTGGCGAAAGGTTCGAGCGCCTCGACGGCATCCACGCGTCCGGCCTTGAGCTGATCGGGAAGCAGCGGTGGGGGCGCCTCGACTCCCTTAATCGTGTCCGGGTCGGCACCCTGCTGCTTGGCGGTGAACAGCGTGCCGAGATGGATGGGGCCGCTCAGGGTGGGCGACCCGACCGTCTTGCCCGCCAGATCACCGAAGTCCTTGATGCCCTTGTCGGCCGGGACGACGACGCGGACGAAGGGGTTGTCCTTGGTGCTCACCGTGTTGCCCGACACCTGGACCACATCCAACCCGGCGACGCCGGCCCGGATC
>JBBSUR010000074.1:0-11351 GCA_038234255.1 Mycobacteriales bacterium
CACCCGGCAATGCAGCGCCGCGCCGGGGCAGTCAGGCGCACATACTTCACCAGCGGCGGCATCTGGCGCTGAGTTACGGCGCGTCGGCGACCAGATGCGGTAGATCACCCGGAGGGGCGGGGGGCGGCTGGGCTGGGCTGGCTGGGCTGGCTGGGCTGCGCGGGCTGGCTGGGCTGCGCGGGCTGCCGGAGCCGGCTGGTCAGGGTGGCCGGGTCGACCTGCACGGCCGGGGTCGTGCGTACCCAGTCCGCCAGAACCTCGCCCAGGCGCACCGGTTCGGTGAGGTGCAGGAAGTGTCCGGACTGCTCGAACACTTCCAGGCGAGTGCCCGGCACTGTCGCGGCGAGGGACTCCCCGTGCGCGACCGGGATGATGCCGTCCTTGCGCCCCCAGACCACGAACAACGGAAGGTCGGCGGCCAGGTAGAGCCGGTCGCGCGCGTCGACCCGCTGGCCGGCCGGATCGAGCACGCTGCGGGCGGTGTGGACGAAGGCCTCCCGGGACTCGCGATCGGCCAGCGAACCGAAGCCGGCGAAGCACTCGACCAGCCCCGCCGGAACGGGGATGCGCAAGCGACCCAGCAACCCGCGGGCGCCTCGGCCCACCTGCCGCACCCAGCTGCCGGTCAGCAACGGCAGCATCAGCTCGGCTCCCGGCAGCGTCGCCGCCCGCAGGAAGATGCTCACCTCACGACCCAGCCCGCCGGAGGCGATCAGGGCGAGCCGCTCGACCCGCTCCGGGAACTGGTAGGCGAACTGCATCGCGATCCCGCCGCCCAGAGAGTGCCCGACCAGGCTCACCCGGTCGTGACCGAGCGCGGCAGTGAGGTCCCTGATTCCGCAGGCGTGTGCACCGAGCGAGTAGTCGCCTCGCGGCTTCGCCGAGCTGCCGTGACCCAGCAGATCGGGCGCGATCACGTGGCAGGTCTCGCCCAGCCGCTCCATGACGGCTTCCCACTGGGAGGCGCGCGAGGCGATCCCGTGCACGAGGACGACGACGGGACGTTTCGCCGATCCGCCGGCCGGACCGGCTCCGGCCTCGGCATAGCCGACCGGTTGGCCGTGGATACGCAGCTGCGACCACTCGACTCCTGCCATGGCTACGTACGCTATCCGTGGCGTGGCGCAGGAGGGGCGCTTGACATGGGCCGAGCCGGACCGCGACTGTTACCGGCGGTAACACCTTCGACGACCGGCAACCGTGCAGGAGCGCTCATGCCCGGCTTCTCCCTCGAGCTGACCGAGGACCAGGTCACGCTGCAGAAGTGGCTGCACGAGTTCGCGGTCGACGTCATCCGTCCCGCCGCCGCCGAGTGGGACGAGCGGGAGGAGACGCCGTGGCCGGTCATCCAGGAAGCCGCCAAGGCGGGCATCTACTCGCTCGACTTCTTCGCCTCCGCCTGGGATGACGGCAGCGGGATCAGCGTGCCGTTGATCATGGAGGAGCTGTTCTGGGGAGATGCGGGCATCGGCCTGTCGATCGTCGGGACCACCCTCGGCGCCGCCGGCATCCTGTCCAACGGCACCCCCGAGCAGGTCGGCGAGTGGATTCCGCAGTGCTTCGGCACCGAGGACCAGGTCAAGCTCGCTGCGCTCGCCGTCTCCGAGCCGAACGCCGGATCCGACGTGAGCAACATGAGGACGAGCGCCGTGTACGACGAGGCGAGCGACGAATGGGTCCTCAACGGGGTCAAGACGTGGATCACCAACGGCGGCATCGCCGATGTGCACGTGGTCGTCGCCGCGGTCGACCCGGCGCTGCGCGCGCGCGGACAGGCCTCGTTCGTCGTCGGCCCGCAGTTCAAGGGAAAGGGCTTGTCTCAAGGGCAGAAGTTCCGCAAGCACGGGATCCGCGCCAGCCACACCAGCGAGGTCATCCTGGACGACCTGCGCCTGCCTGGCTCGGCCCTGCTCGGTGAGAAGTCCCGACTCGACGAACGCCTCGCGAGGGCCCGTGAGCGGGCGGCCGCACTGGCCCGGGGCGAGCCGGTGACCAGCAGCGCCCGGCAGAAGGGCGGTCAGGCGGCGATGGCCACCTTTGAGTCCTCGCGCCCCGCCGTGGGCGCGCAGGCCGTCGGCATCACCCGCGCCGCGTACGAGTACGCGCTGGACTACGCCAAGACCCGGGAGCAGTTCGGCCGGCCGATCGTCCAGAACCAGGGGATCGCCTTCATGCTCGCCGACATGAAGACCAAGTTGGACGCCAGCCGCCTGCTCGTCTGGCGGGCCGCATGGATGGGCAAGAACAACCACTCCTTCACCGCCGGAGAGGGCTCGATGAGCAAGCTGTTCGCTGGCGAGACCGCGGTCGAGGTCACCGAGAAAGCCATCCAGATCCTCGGCGGCAACGGCTACACCCGCGACTACCCGGTCGAGCGGTGGCACCGCGACGCGAAGATCTACACGATCTTCGAGGGCACGAGCGAGATCCAGCGGTTGATCATCAGCCGGGCCATCTCCGGGCATGCGATCCCGTGACCGTTGCGGCCCGGGTCGCCCGTCGTGAGTCCCTGCTGGATGCCGCCGACCGGATCGTGCGTCGCGACGGCCCCGCCGCTTCCATGGCCAGCATCGCGGGGGAGGCCGGGATCAGCAAGCCGATCCTCTACCGCCACTTCGGTGACAAGGGCGGTCTGTACGCCGCTCTGGCGGAGCGCTACACCGGCGAACTGCTCACCGCGCTGCAGGACGCCCTGCACGCTGGTCGCGACCGGCGGGATCGGGTCGAGCGCGCTGTCGAGGCCTACCTGGCCGCCATCGAGCGCCAGCCGCAGGTCTACCGCTTCCTGGTCCGCCCCGACGACTCGGCTGATGGCTCCGTCCAGGCGCAGCTCCATGTCCGCTCCTTCACCCGCCGGTTGGCAGCCCAGCTCGCCGACGGAATCGCCGCCGAGCTCGGTGTCCCGGGCAGCCGGGCGGCGGTGTGGGGGCACGGCATCGTCGGCATGGTGCAGTCGGCCGGGGACTGGTGGCTGGAGACCGCGGCGGTGCCGCGGGCCGAGCTGGTGCGCGAGTTGACCGACCTGCTGTTCGGCGCGTACGCCACCGCCTGAGTGGGGCGCCGCAGGGCCGCCGGTGGAGCCCGCTAGCCTCTGGCGCTCCGGACGCCCCCGCCTGTCCGGAACCGGCGCGAGCGGGCACAACTCGACCCGGTTGTGCGTTGTGCACGCGCCGGAAGAATGAACGAAGGAGCTCGCGAGCATGGCCACCGACTACGACCAGCCACGGCGTTCCGATGCCGACGAGCCCGAGGACAGCCTCGAGGAGCTCAAGGCGCGTCGCGCCGAGGCCCAGGCCAGCAGCGTCGACGTGGACGAGACCGATCTCAACGAGGCGATCGAGCTGCCCGGTGCCGACCTGTCCGGGGAGGAGTTGACGGTCCGCGTGCTCCCCAAGCAGAGTGATGAGTTCACCTGCAGTTCTTGCTTTCTCGTCCACCACCGCAGTCAGTTGGCCTCCGACAAGGGCGGTCGGCTGACCTGTCGCGAGTGCGCTTGAACTACAGGTCCTCGAGGAAGCCCCGGATCATCGCGAGCGTCTCGATCGGGTGCTCGAACTGGGGCACGTGGCCACAGTCCTCCATCACCACCTGACCGGCATCGGGCAGGCAGTCCGCGACATGGCGGGCAAACGAGGAGGGGACGAGCCGGTCCCGATCTCCCCAGACGAACAGCGCGGGTGGGAGCAGGCCGGGCAGCCGCTGCCAGAAGCCGTTGCGGCCGTAGGCGTCCTCGAGGTAGATCTGCCGCGCGCAGGAGAAGAAGGCCACCCGGTGGGCCCGGTCGCGCAGCACCCGCACCGCCTCGTCGGCGGCCGCGTCGTACCACGCAGCCGACAGCCGGTCCGGCACGCTGAACATCGACCGGATCGCTTCGACCACCATGCGGTGGTTGACCGGCACCGGCAGCCGGGCCAGCTGCGGCGACACCAGGCGGACCAGCGGCACGTACTGGCGGAGCCGGCGAAAGGCGGGTGACGGGGTGAGCAGCACCAGGGCACGGACCTCGTCGGGCGAGCTCAGCCCGTGTTCCAGGGCAATGCGCCCACCCAGGCTGTTGCCGATGACCACCGCGGCGTCGCCGACGGTGACCCGCTGGAAGGCGTGCAGCCAGGCCGCGAACCAGGCGGGATTGTAGGGGCCGGGCGGTGCGTCGCTGGCCCCGAAACCGGGCGCATCCGGGGCCAACACCCGGTGGTCGACGGCGAGGTCGGCCAGCACCGGGAGCATGCTGGCGTTGGTGGCTCCCAGGCCGTGCAGCAGGAGCACGGGTGGGGCGTCGGGCGGTCCCGCCTCGAGGTAGCTGGTGCGCACCCCCATCGCCAGCACCTGCCGACTGCGGGGCAGGTGCGGTGGCCGGTCGGCGTCGATCGGGAACAGCCCGTCCAACTGCAGGCTGAGCGCGAGGTCGCCGCGGACGGTGAGCCGGCCGTCGAGGAAGGCGGAGGTGCCGGAGTCGCGGCCCGAGACAACCTCGGCCAGGACCTCGGCGCTGCTGCGCACGACCAGCGTCGGCGCGGGTGTCGCGCCGCGGCGGACCTGGCCGCGCCCGTCGGCGATGTCGACGGTCCACACGCCGGAGTCGCCGGCGTCGAAGACGATGCTGGCGGTGCGCCGCTCGAGCACGCTGCCCTCCAGGCCACGACGCAGCCGGGTGCTCAGCAGCATGTCCAGATCGGCGCCGGACCCGCGACGGCCAGTGACCACGGCCGGACGCTAGTTGCCGACCTCCTCCAGCCCCGGTGGCAGATGACCGGTCGTCTTCTGCCAGGCCTGCGCCGCCCCGCGGGTTGCGAGCAGCCGGGCGACCCCGGCGGCGACGCCGGTGGCGACGGCCCAGCCGATGGCCTCCCCCCAGCTCGTCTCCCGGGACGCCGGGTTGCGAGGCGGGTCGCCGCCCTTGGTCCTGACCCACAACTTCTCGGCGACCGAGCGGCCGGTCTTGGCCGCAAGAATGCCGGCGGTGGCCCCGAGGACCTTCCAGGTGAACGCGCCCACAGCCGACATCGTGCTCCCTTCGTCGTTCCGGACAACTGTCAGAGCCCTGCCCCGCGCCGTGGCACCGGACACGTCGGTTCAGTCCGGCTCCGGCCGGGTGGCTGGGCGCAGTGCCTCGGCGAGCGCCTGCGGATCCCGGGTCCCCACCAGCCAGTACGGCGTGTCGTCGTCAGGGTCCGCGATCTGCACCCGCACGGCCTGCGCGAGCCAGGCGCGGGTCGCGACGTAGGCGCGCGGATCGGCCGACGGTCCACGCAGTCGCCGGGTGGCTTCGCGGTCCAGCGCGGTCACGGCGCCGATCCGGCCGAGCGGGATCCGTGCGCCCGGCACGGCGAGGACGCCGTCGGCGACCCGCACCCGGCCGCGCGAGCGCAGGAGCAGGACGACCAGCGCCAGTGTCGGCACGACCGCGTACGGCACGATCGCCCGGGCACCCTCGGCGCCGCCGTGCACGGTGGCCGCGACGATCAGCGAGACGACAAGGACGGCCAGCCAGGTCCGGGGTGGGGCGATGAGTCGCTCGTCATACACCGGACCGCTCACCGGCGCAACGGCAGCCGGATCGCGGTGACGAGGACCGACCTGCTGCTCATGGAACCGACTGCCTCACCGGAACGCTTTCACGGGTAGGACGTGCACGACGACCGTACGGGCGGGCGCGGGTAAGGTCCTGCCCGACCCGAACCGGGTCGTCCCGACGGACAGGTGGAGGCGGTCAGCGGTGCTGGAGGTCGCGGTCCGCCGGCTCGACCCGGAGGTTCCGCTGCCCGGCTACGCGCATTCTGGGGATGCCGGCTGCGACCTGGTGATCACCCAGGACGTCGAGATCCCCCCGGGCGAGAGGGTGGTCGTCGGCACCGGGCTGGCCATCGCGCTGCCCGAGGGCTGGGCCGCCTTCGTGCACCCGCGCAGTGGCCTCGCGGCCCGCTTCGGCGTCGGACTGGTCAACAGCCCGGGAACGATCGATGCCGGCTACCGGGGCGAGATCGCGGTGATCGTCATCAACCACGATCCGCGGGAGGTGTTGCGACTGCGCCGGATGGACCGGGTTGCGCAGCTGGTCGTCCAGCGGGTCGAGCAGGTGCAGTGGCGCGAGACGAGCGGGGAGCTGCCGGACTCCGCGCGCGGCACGGATGGGCAGGGTTCCAGCGGAGGCTTCGGCAGCCCAGCCATCGATCCAGGAGAGGCGCATCGTGTTCGGACGTCGTAAGAAGGGCGAGGCACCGACCGAGGACGACACCGACCTCGACCTCGACGGGCCGCCGGACCCCGAGTCGGACGAGCCGGAACCGGCTCCGTTCGTCCGACCGCAGGGTCCCTGGGACATCGAGGACGCTCCGCAGGACGACCTGCCCCGCATCGACCTAGGTGGACTGCGTCTGCCGGTGCCGCCGGATACCGAGGTCCGGGTCGACGTCGATCCGCAGGGCCAGGTGGTCGCGGCGACGCTCGTGCGCGGGAGCAACGTCATGCAGGTGAGCGCCTTCGCGGCGCCCCGCACCTCCGGTATCTGGGCGGAGGTCCGGGAGGAGATCGGCGTCATGCTGCGCGAGGGCGGCGGTCGCGCCGAGGAGGCCGCCGGGCCCTGCGGGATCGAGCTCCAGGCCACGGTCCCGACCGAGACAGCCGGGCAGCCCAAGCGCTTCGTTCCCGCCCGCTTCCTCGGCGTGGACGGGCCGCGCTGGTTCCTGCGGGCGTTGGTGACCGGCCCGGCGGCCACCGACAGCGCCGAGGCGCAGGAGCTCGAGGCGGCCTTCCGCGCCGTGGTGGTACAGCGCGGCGCCGAGGCCATGGCGGTGCGCACCCCCCTGCCGCTGCACCTGCCACAACAGGTGACCGAGCAGGCGCTGGACCCGATCGACCCCGAGCGCCCCGACTCCGACTCCGACTCCGCTGAGCCGCCCTCGCTCGAGCTGCCGGAGCGGGGTCCGGAGATCACCGAGCGGCGTTAACAGCACCGAACGGGGACGTAGACTTGCTGCTGTGCCAGGAATCTTCCGCAGGGCGGTCGCCCGCTGGACCGACGACGACGACGTCGTGGCCGACCGGGATCTGCAGGACACCTGCGGCCAGCTCGGCGCCACCTCCGTGAGCTCGTGCCAGAAGGGCGAGCCGGTGTGCGTCGCCGGCACCCTGCGGGCGGTGACGCTGCGTCCGCGGGCGGGCTTGCCGACACTGGAGGCCGAGCTCTACGACGGCTCCGGCAGCATCACGTTGGTCTGGCTCGGACGCCGCCGCATCGGGGGGGTCGAGTGCGGCCGCTCTCTGGTGGCCCGTGGCCGGCTGACCGAGCTCGACGGCCGCCCCACCATCTACAACGCCGCCTACGAGCTGCGGCCCTCCGTTGCCTGACCTACCCACCACGGCCGCGCCGCAGACCGGCGCGCCCAGCACCGTCTCGGACGAACCGGCGACCAAGCCCGCGCTCGTCGAGGCGCTCGGCGGCAAGCGGGGCCTGATCGACAGCGGGCTGCCCGCGGTCGTCTTCGTGTTCGTCAACTCGGTCGTGCAGGCCTTCAGCTCGCGTGATGCCGCCTTGCGTGCCGCCCTGGTGGGAGCGGTCGTCTGCGGCGTCGCGATCGTGGTCCTGCGCTTGGTGCGCAAGGAGACCTTGCAGCAGGCGATCTCGGGCTTCTTCGGCCTGGGCATCGCGGTGTTCTTCGCGGCTCGCTCCGGCGAGGCGCGCGGCTTCTTCCTCCCCGGCATCTACATCAACATCGCGTACGGCGCGGTCTTCCTCGGCTCGGCGGTGATCGGTAGGCCGATCGTCGGGGCCATCTACGCGGCGGTCGACGGGCTCGACAAGCGCTGGCGCGAGAATGCCCGGCTGCGGCGTACTTTCGCCTATGCCTCCGCCGGCTGGGCGCTGGTCTTCGCCGCGCGGGCGGTCGTGCAGACCGTGCTCTACGTGATGGACCGGCCCGGGCTGCTCGGTGCCAGCAAGCTGCTGATGGGCTGGCCCCTGACGATCGCCGCCGTTGCCCTGACCGTGGCCTACCTGAAACGGGCCCGGGCGCGGATCGCCTCCTGAGCGCCGATCAGGTGAGGTGACCGCCGAGCAGCGCATCCAGTTCGGCCTCGACCTCGGTGGTCGCCACCAGCAACAGCTCATCCCCGCCCTCCATCGCGGCGTCGGGCGTCGGCACGATCACCCGCCCGTCGCGCAAGATGGCCACCAGCGCCGAATCGGCGGGCCAGGACACGGAGCCGACGAGCTTGCCGACGATCGGGGCGTCGGCGGACAAGGTCAGCTCGACCAGGTTGGCCTCACCCTGCCGGAAGGTGAGCAGCCGGACCAGGTCGCCGACGGACACCGCCTCCTCGACCACGGCGGCCAGCAGTCGCGGGGAGGAGACCGAGACGTCCACTCCCCAGGACTCGTTGAACAGCCACTCGTTCTTGGGGTGGTTGACCCGCGCGACGACCCGGTCGACCCCGAACTCGGTCTTGGCCAGCAGGGACACCACCAAGTTGACTTTGTCGTCACCGGTTGCCGCCACCATGACCTGACAGGTCTGGATGGCTGCCTGCACCAGCGTCTCCAGCTCGCAGGCGTCGGCGAGCAGCCAGTCGGCTCCCGGCACGCTGTCCGGCTTGACCGAACGGGGCTCGCGCTCGATGAGCAGCACCTCGTGGCCGTTGTGCAGCAGCTCCCCGGCGATGGAGCGACCGACGTTGCCGGCCCCGGCGATGGCGACCCGCATCAGAGCTGGTCGCGCGGCGGGCCGGCCGACATGATCCGGCCGACCTCGTCCAGTCGCGACCCTTCCAGGCACAGGTATACGAGGTCGCCCTCCTGCACCACCGTGTCGGCGTGCGGCAGCAGGCCCTCCCCGAGCCGGGTGATCAGCGCGACCCTCACCCCGCCGGCCGCTTCCAGGGCGGTGACCCGGCTGCCGACCCAGGCCGGGGAGTAGGACACCTCGGCCAGCACCACCTTGCCGCTCGGGTCGCGCCACTCGGTGGCCACGCCCTCGGGCAGGAGCCGCCGGATCACCTGGTCGGCGGTCCAGCGCACCGTGGCCACGGTCGGGATGCCGAGCTTCTGGTAGACCGCCGCGCGGCGCGAGTCGTAGATGCGGGCGACCACGTTCTCCAGACCGAACGTCTCGCGGACGACGCGGGCCGAGATGATGTTGGAGTTGTCGCCGCTGCTCACCGCGGCGAAAGCGTGTGCCCGCTCGATGCCGGCCTCGATGAGGGTGTCGCGGTCGAAGCCGATACCGGTCACCGTCGTGCCGGAGAAGCTGGGGGAGAGGCGGCGAAACGCCGCCGCGTCGCGGTCGATGACCACGACGGAGTGGTGCAGCGCCTCCAGCCCTCGGGCCAGGGCGGAGCCGACGCGGCCGCAGCCCATGATCACGACGTGCACGGTCCCGACGCTACACGTGGCTGCCGATCCGGCGGCCGTACTGTCTCCGGACGTGTCCGGTGCCGGTGACGTCGTCAAACGGGTCTTCCTCGGTCGCGCCCTGCGCAGCGACCGGCAGAGCGAGCAGGAGCTGCCCAAGTATTTGGCGCTCCCGATCTTCGCGAGCGACCCGCTGTCCAGCGTGGCGTACGCGACCCAGCAGGTCCTGGTCGTCCTGACGCTGGGCGGCCTGACCTACCTCTACCTCACGCCCTACCTCGCCGCCGGCGTCGTGGTCCTGCTGACCGTGGTGGTGCTCTCCTATCGCCAGCTCGTGCACGCCTATCCCAGCGGCGGCGGCGACTATCAGGTCGCCACGGAGAACCTGGGCAAACGCAGCGGTGTCGTCGTCGCCAGCGCCCTGCTCGTCGACTACGTCCTGACCGTGGCGGTCTCGGTCTCGGCCGGCGTGGACAACATCATCTCGGCAGTCCCGGGGCTCGCGGACCATCGCATCGCGCTCGCGCTCGGTTTCGTGGCGTTTCTCACCGCCATGAACCTGCGGGGCTTGAAGGAGAGCGGGAACGCGTTCGCTGTGCCGACGTACGGCTTCGTCTTCGGCATTCTCACGATGATCGCCTATGGCGTGTTCCAGGCCGTGAGCGGAGTCGCGCCGCAGGCCGAGAGCGCGGGATACCGGGTGATGGCCGACGGCGGCAGCGTCGGCCTCACCGGGCTGGCCTTCGCCTTCTTCGTGCTGCGGGCGTTCGCCTCCGGATGCACGGCGCTGACCGGGGTGGAGGCGATCGCCAACGGGGTGCCGGCCTTTCGCCGGCCCAAGAGCAGGAACGCCGCCACCACGCTGGCGTTGATGGGCGGACTGGCCATGACCATGTTCGTGGGCATCACGACGCTGGCCATCCTCACCGACGTGCGCTATTCCGAGGAGCCGGCCAAGCAGTTCGCCGGCTTTGGCGCGGACGACGTGCAGCGCAGCGTCATCGCCCAGGTGGCCTCGGCGGTCTTCGGCGACGGGACGTTCCCGTTCTTCTACGTCCAGGCGATGACCGCGGCGATCCTCATCCTGGCGGCCAACACCGCCTTCAACGGCTTCCCGCTGCTCGGTTCGATCCTGGCGCAGGACCGCAACCTCCCGCGCCAGCTGCACACCCGCGGTGACCGGCTCGTCTACAGCAACGGCGTGCTGCTGCTCGCCGCGTTCGCGGGCTTGCTCATTGTGACCTTCAAGGCCAGCGACACCAAGTTGATCCAGCTCTACATCCTCGGCGTGTTCACCTCCTTCACCTTCGGCCAAGCCGGGATGGTGCGGCACTGGAATACGCTGTTGCGCTCCGGGACGCTGACCGCCGACAAGCGCCGCGCCGCGTACAAGAGCCGGGTCATCAACGGTGTCGGCTGCAGCCTGACCGGGCTGGTCCTGATCATCGTCACCGTCACGAAGTTCACCCGCGGCGCCTACATCGTGCTGATCGCCATGCCGATCCTGTACGCGCTGATGCGTGCCATCCACCGCCACTACGAGCGGGTCGCGCAGGAGCTCGAGCCCGACGACGAGCCGGTCCCGCTGCCCAGCCGCAACCACGCGATCGTGCTGGTGTCCAGGGTGCACGCCCCGACGCTGCGCGCGCTGGCGTATGCGCGGGCGACCCGCCCGCATGACCTCACCGCGCTGACCGTGTCAGTCGACACGGAGGAGTCAAAGTCGCTGCAGGAGGCCTGGGACCGGCGGGACCTGCCGGTCCCCCTGACGATCATCGACTCGCCCTACCGGGAGATCACCCGGCCGGTGCTGGACTACGTGCGGCACATCCGCCTGCAGAGCCCGCGTGACGTGGTGACGGTCTTCATCCCGGAGTACGTGGTGGGGCACTGGTGGGAGACGCTGTTGCACAACCAGAGCGCCTTGCGGCTGAAGGGCCGGCTGCTGTTCCAGCCGGGAGTGATGGTCACCAGCGTTGCCTACCAGCTGCGCTCCTCCGAACGG
>JBBSUR010000075.1:0-11335 GCA_038234255.1 Mycobacteriales bacterium
CCTGGTGCTCGAAGTCGCCGACACCCCGCAGGAGCGCGCCGTCGGTTTGATGCGCCGCGAGTCCGTACCGCCCGGCACCGGCATGGTCTTCCGCTTCGACGCACCGAGCCAGGGGCGCTTCTACATGTTCATGGTGCCGATTGCGCTGCAGGCGGTCTTCGTCCGCGACGGCCGCGTGGTCTCCTCGGTGGTCATGCCACCGTGCCGGGAGACCGAGCCGCAGGCCTGCCCGACCTACGGCGCCGCCGGCCCGTACGACACGGTGGTCGAGACGGCTCCGCAGACGCTGCCTGACGTTCGGCCCGGCGATGTGTACACCGCTGACGGGCAGGCATGATCGCACCATGAGCCTCATACGCCTTGTCCCGTGGATCGTGCACAGCGCCGTCGAGTACGCCGCCGCCGTGCTCTTCCTGATTGCACCGTTCCTGTTCGGTTTCGACAGCGAGACCGCGAAGTGGACCTCGATCGCACTGGGCGTGGTCGTCCTGCTGGTCGCGGTCATCAGCCGGGGCCGGCTGGGGATCACGCAGAGCCTGCCGACATCGGTCCACGCGACGCTGGACTACGTGCTCGCGGTGCTGCTCGTGCTCGCGCCGTTCGTGCTCGGCTTCGCCGAGGACAAGGCCGCAGTGACCTTCTTCGTGCTGCTGGGGGTCGCTCACGCCACGTTGTCACTGCTGACCAGGTTTCCCTTGGCCGAGGGCGAACCCGCGTAGGTCTAGGTCGGCCAGCGCACCGCCGCGGTCAGCTCGCGGGCCGCCGTCGCGAGTACGGTGCTGCAGTCCGCTTCGGCGTACGCGCCGCCCGCGCGCAGCCAGATCCCTACCCGCCGTTCGGGTGGGTCGGCGGTGAGGATCTCCTGCACACCCCGGCTGGCGTAGAACTCGAACTTCTCGAACGTCTCGTCGTCCGGGCTGACGACCTCGAGGACGAGCACGGCCCGCATCACACGGCAACGACGCTCACCGCGACCGACGCGGCATGCGACAAGGCGGTGAGATCTCCCGGGTGGCTGGTCAGCACCACAGGCTGTGGCCGGGTGCTCGCCATGGCGACGACAACCGCATCGACGGCGGAGATCGTGCCAGCTCTCCCGGTGGCCGTGCGCAGGCGTGCGGCCTCTCGTGACTGCTGCTCGTCGACGGGTCGGACCTGGCAGGTGCGGAGCAGCCGGTTGATCGCGAGGTCCCTGCGGTGGTCACCGGTGAGCGACTCGGTCAGGACGACGGCGGGCACCTGGGGTGGCCACAGCCCGTGGCGCCGCAGCTCGACGAGCCGGGCCCGTTGACCCGCGAGGGCGGTCAGCCCACCTGAGTCCAGGACCAGCGTCACGCTGACGCCGATCGTCGGCCGGGATCGGCAGCCGAGGTGCCCTGAGCCCGCTGTCCCAGACGGTCCTCGATCCAGGCGTGAGCCTCGGCCAGCTCCTGCTCAGGCACCGGTCCGAGTTCGGCGTCGAGTTCGGCCAGGTAGACGTCCAGGGCGGTGATCCGGGCCATCCGGTCGAGCTCCTCGGCCAGCGCAGCGGCGGCTAGCCGGGAAACGTTGAGCCGGCCAGCCCGGGCTTGCGCCAGCAGTTCGTCCGGGACCGTGATGTTCACCCGCGCCATGCGCATACCGTACACACCGGCAAGGTGTCGGATCTGCTCGGGCGCTTCGGTCCGGCGGGCAAGCGAGGCGCGGGACCCGGTCACCGATGCCGACCCCGCGCCGACCCGCCGCACCCGACTGCCCAGGACCGCAGCGGCGGAGAGCCGGAAAAACCCTGTTGCGCTCTACGCCAGAATCCCTCACCCTGTCCCTGAACCCGACGGGCTCCTGCCCGCCGAAACCGAGGAGAACCGATGACCGGCACCGCGATTCCCGCGATCTGGCGCACCGTGCGTCCGTCCGCGATGTCGTGTGCCGTCCTCCGGCAAGCCAAGCCCAGCACCACCGAACTGTTCCGCCACGGCGGGCGCCCGCGAGTGCCTGGATAGTCCTCGGTAGAGGCCTCTTTCCAGAGCCGCCCGCAGCGCCCATCCGGCGCAGCGAGGCGGCTCTTTCGCGTACCGCCCGTTCCACCCGACCGATCAAGCACCGACCGTCATCGAGGAGGTGAGCGCCATGTTCGTCAAGTCCTGCACCAGCCCGACCGTCGATCCGGCGGTGTTCTTCCCGGAGACGCCGGAGCAGCTGGCCGCCGCCCAGGCGGTCTGCGCCGGCTGCCCGTTCACCGAGCAGTGCCTCGCCCAGGCCCTGGCCGTCGGAACGACCGACGGCGTCTGGGGCGGCGTCCTGCTCGAGCGGGGAGCACTCGTCGCCCAGAAGCGGCGTGCCGGACGTCCCCGCAAGGTCGCAGTCGCGGCCTGACGGTCGCCCGCGCTCGGGTCGAGCGCGGGCGCACCGTCCACTCCACGTGGCGCAGCTGGACAGCGCACCTGGCTACGAACCAGGGGGTCGGAGGTTCAAATCCTCCCGTGGAGGCTGGGTCGTGCTCGCCGACGACGGGCTTCGTCGCCTGTCCGAGGCGGCAATCCGGTTAGCGCTTAGCCTCGCCGTTCAGGTTCCGGGCGCGCCTCGTCCGGCGGGAGAGGAGCGGTCGTGCAGCCAGACGGACTCGAGGCGGCGCTGGCCGCCACGCAGGAGCGGGTCGACGCCGCGTTGCGCTCGGCCGCGGCCGTCTCCCGCGAGCTGAAGAAGGCCCGCGCTGGTGCGATCGCCGGCCAGGTGCGTGACCTGCGCAAGGCCCTCGCGGCGGGCCTCGCCGCCAGTGAAGAGCTGTCCAACGCCGCAAGTGCCGCGCATGACTCCTACACCATCGATGAGTCGGTCTACCTGAGTTCCGGCGCGTACGCCGCAGAACTGCTCGACGAAGCCGCCGCGCAAGGCGTGACGATGTTCCAAGAAGACGACCTGTTGCTGTGTTACCCGTCGCTGCTGCGGGTGGTCCCGGGGGACGCCGCCGTCGAGATCGACCGGCGGCGCGAGCGCCGGCTGCGGCCCTCGGTCGTCTTGGCGGCGCTCTCGACCGCGCAGACCCGGCCACCCCGGTTCAAGGCCGAGCCGTTCCTGGAGAGTCTTGCTGCCGCGTACTGCCTGCTGGCCGCCGGCGAGAACAAGCCCGACCCGGTGCTGCGGCTGGACGCCGTCTGGTCGGTGCTGACGCTGCTGCCGGGCCAGGCCCGGGAGTACAGCCGGCCCGAGTTCGCCCGCGACCTTTATCTGCTGGACCAGAGCGCCGTCACGACCACCCGCGGCGGGCGGACGCTGCGCTGGCACGCCAGCAGCGGCACCCGCGGCGCGGGGGTGCTGACCACCGTGGCGAAAACGGGTCAGCAGCAGCGGTACTGGGGCGTGTCGTTCACCGCGCCGTAGCGTCCGCGCCGCGATCGACGGCCGGGCGGCGAAGCTGGGGTTCCCCCGCAGCGGGCTTTTACGACGGCGGCTCGCGCTGGTGGTGACCGGTTGGCTGGTCGCCGCGTCGGCGCTCATGCGGCTGGGGGACAGCCCCGACGCCACCGCGCGTGTCGCGGTCCGGTGGGCATGCGGCGCGCGGGTGGGTTCCAGACAGCGCAACTTCGGGTGAATGTTGCTCTCTGGGGCAGCACGACCGGGTCACCGATGCCGAGCCCGCGCCGACACGCCGGATCCGGCAGCCAGCACCTCAGCGGCGGAAGCGTGCTTACCCGTGCCGGAACTGTCCCGGCGGCGCGTTAGGTTCGGACCTCAGCGGGTGGAAGGCGAGGGAGGCGGGACGGTGGTGGAGCAGGTGGCGGTGCTCGGCGGGGGCAGCCTCACGGTGCCGGACTATGCGGCGTTCCTGGCCGAGCACTACCTGGCCGACTACCTGCCCGCCGGCGGCGCGGCGGTCAAGCTGGCGGTCGCCGGCAGCCCGGAGACGGCCGGCCGGCTCGAACGCGCCCTGGGCGCGGCGGCGGACGCGGCGGGCTGCGTGTTCGTCTCGGTCTCGGCCACCGACGTGCGGGTGCACCAGGTGGAGCAGCTGCTGTTCGCTGTCTCCCGGCAGGTCGACTGGGATGCGCTGGCCGCGTCCGTCGTCCGGACGGCGTACGAGGCGGTGGCCTTCCCCGCCCCGGGCGCACTCACCGTTGCCGAGGTCGCCCGCGAGCACGACGTGGACGCCCGCGAGCTTTACCGCAGCGTGCGACGCCAGCTCGAGCACATGCTGCTGGGGGATGACGCGCTGGCCCGTGAGCTGCGCCGGGCGATGCTGCGGCTCGCCCAGGTCCAGCTCGGCGGGGTCGACGTCGACCGGGCCGAGCACGAGGCGGTGCTGGGGTGGCTGCGCGGGGACAAGGTGGCGCTCGCGGCGTTGCGGCCGGCGCTGATCTACGCCCGGATCGGTCGGCACAATGCCCGCTCGGTGCTGGCCTCGCTTGCGCGCCTGCTGCTGTCCGCCGGGCACGGCGGGCTGGTGCTGCACCTGGACTGTGCTCGGCTCGCGGTGGCTCATCGGCCGCCGGTGGAGCAGCGCGCCGGTGTCTACTACGCCAAGGCCGCGGTGCTGGACGCCTTCGAGATGCTGCGTCAGCTGATCGACGCGACCGATGAGCTGCGCGGCGTCCTGGCCGTCGCCGTCGTGCCGCCCGAGTTGGTGACCGATGAGGCCCGTGGGCTGCCGGCCTACACCGCACTGCAGTTGCGGGTCGCCGACGAGGTGCGCGACCGGCGCCGGGCCAACCCTTTTGCCGCGCTGGTGCGGCTCGAGGTGCGACTGGAGGCGGTGGCGTGAGGCCGACGAACGCAACGATGACGCCGGAGCAGGTCGCCCGCCGTCGGGCGGTGGAGGCGCTGCGGTCCGGAGTACCGAGCTGGGACGCCGTCGCCGCGCTCGGCTCGGGGCAGGCCGAGGCCGAGGACCGCCACGCCTCGCTGCTCGACGCTGCCGAGAACGGCAAGGGACGCGGGCTGCTGCTCGGAGCCGGCTTCGGGGCAGGCAAGAGTCACCTGCTCACCCACCTGGCCCTCCAACGCGGCTTCGCCGTCAGCGCGGTGGTCATCAGCAAGGAGACCCCGCTGCACGACCCGGCGAAGGTCTACCGGGCGGCCGTCGAGTCGTTGACCGGGCCGGGCCGGGTGCCGGGACTGCTCGCCGACGCCGCCGCATCGCTGGACCCCGACTCGCCCCGCTACGCCGAGCTGACCCGCTGGCTGCACGCCCCCTCCAGCCCGGTCGACGAGCGTTTCGCCGCCACCCTGCTGCTACACGAGAAGCTGCGCGGCGGCGAGATGCCCGACGGCGACGAGATCGTCGACTCGGTGGTGCGCTTCTGGTCCGGCGACCCCCTCCGGGTGCCCGACCTGCGCCGGGCACTCAAGGCGGTCGGCGCCGCCGGACTCTACAGGTTCCTCCCCGTCTCGGCGCGCGAGCTGGCCCGGCAGCGACTGCGCTTCACCGCCCGGCTGCTGCGCGCCGCCGGGCATGCCGGCTGGGTGATCCTGTTCGACGAGGTCGAGCTGATCGGCCGCTACTCGCTGTTGCAACGCGGCCGGTCCTATGCCGAGCTGGCCCGCTGGGTCGGCGGCGACCCCGACGACCCGTCCCTGCCGGTCGCGGCCGTGCTGGCGATGACCGACGACTACGAGGCAGCCGTCCTGGTCGGCAAGGACGACCGGACCAAAGTGCCGGCCCGACTGCGCGACAAACAGACCGCGGAGTGGTCCGAGCTGGCCGGCCTGGCAGAGAAGGGCATCCGCGCGATCGAGCGGGAGATGCTCTTGCTCGCGCCGCCCGAGGCCGCCGAGCTCGACCGCGCCTACGCCACCCTGAAAGACCTGCACGGCGCCGCGTACGACTGGTCGCCGCCGGACGTGCCCGGCCTCGAGCGGCTGGGCAACACTCGGATGCGGCAGTACGTACGGGCCTGGATCAACGCCTGGGACCTCGTCCGGCTCGACCCGGATTACACGCCGGACACCGAAGTCGTCGACGTGACCTCGTCCTACGAGCCGGACGAGGAGCTGGACGCCGGCCAGCCGGACTGATCCCGACCCGGTTTGTCTTGCACTCTCGTAGGCAGAGTGCTAAACCAGTGGGTAGCACTCTGACGTGTTGAGTGCCAGATCTGACAGGTGAGACCGGCAGTCCGGTCGTCCGTCGCGGGCACCCGAGGATCAGCACATCCCAACCGGGAGGACCCCTGTATGTCAAAGATCATCGCCTTCGACGAGGAGGCCCGCCGCGGCCTCGAACGTGGAATGAACCAGCTCGCCGACGCTGTCAAGGTCACGCTCGGCCCGAAGGGCCGCAACGTCGTCCTGGAGAAGAAGTGGGGCGCCCCCACGATCACCAACGACGGTGTCTCGATCGCCAAGGAGATCGAACTCGAGGACCCCTACGAGAAGATCGGCGCCGAGCTCGTCAAGGAGGTCGCCAAGAAGACCGACGACGTCGCAGGTGACGGCACCACCACCGCCACCGTCCTGGCCCAGGCGCTCGTGCGCGAGGGACTGCGCAACGTCGCTGCCGGCGCGAACCCGATGGGCCTGAAGAAGGGCATCGAGGCCGCTGTCGAGGCCGTCGTGGAGGCCATCGGCAACGCCGCCAAGGACGTCGAGACCAAGGAGCAGATCGCCTCCACCGCCTCCATCTCGGCGGCCGACCCGACGGTCGGCAACATCATCGCCGAGGCCATGGACAAGGTCGGCAAGGAAGGCGTCATCACCGTCGAGGAGAGCAACACCTTCGGCCTCGAGCTCGAGCTCACCGAGGGCATGCGCTTCGACAAGGGCTACATCAGCCCCTACTTCGTGACCGACCCGGAGCGGATGGAGACCGTCCTCGACGATCCCTACCTGCTGATCGTCAACTCCAAGATCGGCTCGGTCAAGGACCTGCTCCCGCTGCTGGAGAAGGTCATGCAGTCCGGCCGTCCGCTGGCGATCCTGGCCGAGGACGTCGAGGGCGAGGCCCTGGCGACCCTGGTGGTCAACAAGATCCGCGGCACCTTCAAGTCGGCCGCCGTCAAGGCGCCCGGCTTCGGTGACCGTCGCAAGGCCATGCTCCAGGACATCGCGATCCTGACCGGTGGCCAGGTCATCTCCGAGGAGGTTGGCCTCAAGCTCGACACCGCCGGTCTGGACCTGCTCGGTCGGGCCCGCAAGGTCGTCATCACCAAGGACGAGACGACCATTGTCGAGGGCTCCGGGGACGCCGACCAGATCGCCGGTCGGGTCAACCAGATCCGCGCCGAGATCGAGAAGAGCGACTCCGACTACGACCGCGAGAAGCTGCAGGAGCGCCTGGCCAAGCTGGCCGGCGGCGTTGCGGTGATCAAGGTCGGCGCGGCCACCGAGGTTGAGCTCAAGGAGCGCAAGCACCGCATCGAGGACGCTGTACGCAACGCGAAGGCCGCTGTCGAGGAGGGCATCGTCGCCGGTGGCGGCGTCGCCCTGCTGCAGGCGTCGGTCACCGCGTTCGAGAAGCTCGACCTGGTCGGTGACGAGGCGACCGGCGCGAACATCGTGCGCCTGGCACTCGAGGCACCGATCAAGCAGATCGCGATCAACGCCGGCCTCGAGGGCGGCGTGGTGGTGGAGAAGGTCCGCAACCTGCCCGTCGGCGAGGGCCTCAACGCCGCGACCGGCGAGTACGTCGACATGATCAAGGAGGGGATCATCGATCCCGCCAAGGTCACCCGGTCGGCTCTGCAGAACGCCGCCTCGATCGCGGCGCTGTTCCTGACCACCGAGTGCGTCATCGCCGACAAGCCGGAGAAGGCTCCGGCCGGCGGCGGCGGTGGCGGCGGCATGGGCGGCGGCATGGGAGACATGGACTTCTAGGTTCAGCAACACCTGCACGATCTGCTCGGATGGATACGTTCGGATGGCGGGGCGGTCACCCTCAGCGGGTGGCCGCCCCTTCAGCAGGAGGAGCCGGACATGGCCACGAACGGCGAGCGCGCGTACGAGCTGTTCCGGCAGGCGATCGGTCAGCCGGAGGGCACCGGCGACTGGCTGGACATGACGCAGGACCGGATCAACGCCTTCGCCGAAGTCACCGACGACCGGCAGTTCATCCACGTCGATGCCGAGGCATGCAAGGAACTCTCGCCGTGGGGCGTGCCGATCGCCCACGGGTTCCTCACCCTGTCGTTGCTGACGAAGCTCTCGGCCAGCATCCCTGCCGACGCCAGCCGCCTGGAAGGCATCGTCATGGGCGTCAACTACGGCTTCGACAAGGTGCGCTTCATCAACCCGGTCAAGGTCGGCTCGCGCATCCGGGCCAGCAGCGTCCTCACGGCGGTAGACGCGAAAGACGCTTCCACGCTGCAGGTCACCAAGACGTTGACCGTCGAGATCGAGGGGGAGACCAAGCCGGCACTCGTCGCGGAGTGGGTCACCCGGCTCGTCTACGGCTAAGTGAGTGATCGGGAGGATCTTCGGCTCGAGCAGGCGTACGCGCGGGCCGAGGACAAGCTCGAGGCCTACTACGACCGGCGTCGTCGCCGGGGTCCACCCATCCTGCTCGCGACGATGCTCGCCCTCGTCCTCGCGGTCGGGACGGTGGCCGCCGTCGACCTGCGCCGGTTGCGGACGCCGCGCGGCACGGCGCTGGCCTGGACGGGCGCGACGGTCTTCGGCGACTGCACCGCCTACCTGGCGCTGTCGGTCGCCGACCCTGTGCTGGCGCCGGAGGGGCGGACCGACCGGGAGCTGTGCCGTGTGCTGCGACAGCAGACGGCGGTCAACCGCGACGCCGCCGCGCAGATTGGCATAGACCTGCTGGCCGTCCGTCGATCGGGCAACGAGGCGACCGCGACCCTGTCGATTCGCCGCCCGGACGGTGAGCAGCAGGTCGAGCTGTCGATGCGCCGGCGCGGCGACGGATGGGCGGTGATCCGTACGCCCGAGGTGTGTGCTGGCCTCGGCTGCCCCTGACGGGGAGGCCGGTCGACAACGGACCGCCTACTGTCCACAGGTTGACCGCTGGCTCTTGCCCTTCGCCACGTCTGGCCGACAGCCTCGTGACATGCGACGACAGGAGGCGCACCATGAGGGCCATGACGACCGCGCGCGCTGCCATCCCCGCCGGACCCTGGACCGTCGATGACCTCGACGACTTCCCCGAGGGCGACACCCGACGGTATGAGCTCATCGACGGAGCGCTCCTGGTGAGCGCCGAGCCGTCGCTGCAGCACCAGCGGGTCTCTGCGGTATTGCTCCGGCTGTTGCAGGATGCCGCCCCGGACCAGCTCGAGGTGTTCCTGCCGATCGACGTCCGGCTGTCACCGTTCCGGCAGATTGCGCCCGACATCACGGTGGTCCGGCGCCAGGACGCCACCGGCAAGCGGCTCGCCGGCGTTCCGTTGCTGGTGGTGGAGGTGCAGTCGCCGAGCACCCGCGCGGTCGATCTCACCCTCAAGCGCCGGGTGCTCCAGGAGGCGGGCGTGCCGTCGTACTGGCTGGTCGACCCGGACGCGCTGACCCTCACGGTCCTCGAACTGCAAGCCCGGGCATATCGCGAGGTGGCGCAGGTCACCGGCCCGCAGGTGTACGAGGCGACGTTGCCCTTCGAGGTCCGGATCGTCCCCGGCGAGCTCGGCGGCGACGCTGCGTCGGGCTGACCCTGTTGGGCTGGACGGCTGAGCGGGCTGTGCACAGGCCGTCCCGCGTCGTGCACAGTTGTGCGCGCGGCGCCTCCACGAGGCCGGCGCGCCCCGCATCTTGTCGACATGGACGAGCATGGCTGGTCGACCCGCTCGTGCCGTCGCTGACGGTGCTCGAGTTGCGCGAGGGCGCGTACGTGGAGTCGGCCATGGTCTCGGGTGACCAGGCGTACACAGCGGTCGTTCCCTTCGCGGTCCGGATCGTGCCGGCGCGCCTGTTGCACTGACTGCGGTCCGGTCAGAACGGCACCTCGACGGCCAGTAACCCTTCGGCAGCGCCGCGGCCGGCCAGTGCCCGGCAGAACTGCACGGCATCCATGTCTATGACAGGTCCGCGCGCACCCCAAGACCAGGAACCGCCGGCCGGTCCGGTGAGCGCCAGGCTGCAGGGCTGACCGTGCCGGGCCGCCCACTCCCGCACGATGTCGTCCACGAGCACGCCGTCGTGCTCGGCCGTCAGCGTCAGCGGCCTGCCGGTCGCGGCAGCGATGTCGGTGCGGTGCATCCAGGGATCGCGGGTCAGGATGACGTCGAGGAGGAAGCCGAAGGTCCACCGCTCGGTCGGGCTGTCGAGCTTGCCCCCCACGGGCTGGGCGTCCGGCATGGAGCGTCGCCGCACAAACCCGGGGGCGCGCCGACGCCCGCGCGCCGCGCGCGGTCCCACCTCGGCGAACCGCTCGACGATCTGCTGCGGCGTCATGGTCTGCCGCTCGGTCACCTGCAGCGCGGTGAGGGCGTCGATGAACACGCCGCCGGCGCGGCCGGCCTTGCGCATCTGCCGTACCTGCTCACGCAGCGAGGCCGACATCTCGGCCATCCCCAGCAGGTGCGAGGCGAGGGCCCGGACGTCCCAGGCCGGGCAGTCGGTGGGACGCGACCAGTCCTGCACCGAGAGCGAGCGCAACTGCGCGACCACCCGGTCGTACTCGGCGGCGGCCAGCTTCATGGCGACGCCCCGGTCCAGCGCCGACTGGCGGGCTGCCGTCTGGTCCGCGGTCTGACTAACGTTGGTCTGCATGGCGTCCCCTCCTCTGGGGTGCGGTGCGTCGTCCCGGCGCGTAGTGCGCGCGGTACATCTCCACCAGCTGCGGGAGCAGCGCGGTGAATGTGCCTTCTTCGAAGCTCTCCTGCGGTGCGTTGGCCAGTTGCTGGGTGATGACGCCCGTGGCCAGGATCGTCCACACCCGCATCAGTTCGTCGGCGTCCACGTCCGGACGGAAGAGCCCGAGTGTCTGGAGCTGCGAAAGCACGCCGCGTCCGCGTTCCAGGACGACGACCGCCGGTTCGTACGCCTCGGCGGACGGTTCGTAGCCGGGCACCGGGCGCCAGCCCATGAGCTGCGAGTAGACCGGGTGGGCCAGGGACCAGCGGATGTAGGACTCGGCGAACTGGAGCAGGTAGGCAGGGAGATCAGTCGTCTCGTCCGGCTCGACAAGGGCTTGTGCCTCGCGCAGGACCATGCGCCATCCGCGCGCGAAAACCGCGTCGTAGACAGCGTTCTTCGAGTCGAAGTAGACGTAGAGCGAGGGCGGGCGGATCCCCATGCGGCGGGCAACCTCGCCGAGCGAGAGTCCGGCGACGCCCTGCTCGGCCATGACCTGCACGGCTACGTCGATCACGTGCTCGATCGTCTCGGCACGGCGCAGATGTCTGCGGTCGACCTGCGGGAGAGACGCTGGCGACATGCCCGGAGGATGTCCTACTGGTCGTAGGCTGTCAAG
>JBBSUR010000076.1:0-10804 GCA_038234255.1 Mycobacteriales bacterium
GACCCGGCCGAAGTTGATGACGCGCCGCTCGACGAGCGGGATGCCGTAGAGCGTCACCCGCTCGTACGCCATGACGGCAGCTCGCGCCCGGTCCCAGTGCGGCTCGGAGTAGCTCCGCTTCACCAGGTGGGCACCCAGCTCCTCGGCCCAGCCGGGGTCGATCCGGCCGGCGATCCTGCCCCACATGCGATTGGTCTCGACCAGCTCGGCGGCCATCACCCAGCGCGGCGCCTTCTTGGCCAGCGCCGAGCCCGGCACGATCGCCCAGCGGGCGTTGCGGGCACCGGCGTACTCCCGCTTCTGGACGTCGCGCAGCCCGATGTGGCTGAGCAGCCCGGCCAGCAGGGACCGGGAGATGCTGTCGGCGCTGGCGGCCGAGCTGTCCAGCGACAGGTCCAGCCGGTGCAGACTGCGGCGCAGCTGGCCGTGCAGGTCCTGCCACTCGCGCACCCGCAGGTAGTTGAGGAATTCCTTCTTGCACATCCGTCGAAAAGCACTGCTGCCCAGCACTTTCTGCTGGTCCTGCAGGTAACGCCACAGGGTGAGGTAGGAAAGGAAGTCCGACGTCTCGTCGGCGAAGCGCTGGTGCATCTCCGCGGCAGCCTGCTGCTTGTCCGCCGGCCGCTCGCGGGGGTCCTGGATGGACAGGGCGGCGGCGATGACCAGGACGTCGCGTACGCAGCCGTTGCGGTCGGCCTCGACCACCATGCGGGCCAATCGCGGGTCCAGCGGCAGCTGCGCCAACGTCCGACCGATCGGCGTCAATCGGCGACGTGGGTCCTGCTGGCGCACATCCAGCGCGCCGAGCTCATGCAGCAGGTCGACGCCGTCCTGGATGTTGCGCCGGTCCGGCGGGTCAACGAACGGGAACGCCGCGACGTCGCCGAGACCCAGCGCCGTCATCTGCAGGATCACGCTGGCCAGGTTGGTGCGCAGGATCTCCGGGTCGGTGAACTCCGGACGGCTGTGCAGGTCCTCCTCCTCGTACAGCCGGAGGCACACTCCCGGCGCGACGCGTCCGCACCGGCCGGCGCGCTGGGTGGCGCTGGCCTGGCTGATCCGCTCGATCGGCAGCCGCTGCACCTTGGTGCGCTGGCTGTAGCGCGAGATCCGCGCGGTGCCGGGATCCACCACGTACCGAATGCCCGGCACGGTCAACGAGGTCTCGGCGACGTTGGTGGCCAGCACGATCCGTCGGCCGGGGTGCGGCGCGAACACGCGATGCTGCTCGGCGGCGGACAGCCGAGCGAACAGCGGCAGCACCTCGGTGCGATCGGGCACCGCGGCCCGCAGCGCGTCCGCGGTGTCGCGGATCTCCCGCTCGCCGGACAGGAACACGAGGACGTCGCCCGGCCCCTCGCCGGACAGCTCCTCGACCGCCTCGACGATCGCCTGCACCTGGTCGCTGTCGGCCTCCAGGTAGGGTCGGTAGCGCACCTCGACCGGAAAGCCACGGCCCGAGACCTCCACGATCGGCGCCCCGTCGAAGTGGGCCGCGAACCGCTCGGGGTCGATCGTCGCCGACGTGATGACGAGCTTGAGCTCCGGCCGACGCAGCAGCAGCTGCTTGAGGTAGCCGAGCAGGAAGTCGATGTTCAGCGACCGCTCGTGCGCCTCGTCCAGGATGATCGTGTCGTACGCCGACAGGTTGCGGTCACGCTGGATCTCGGCCAGCAGGATCCCGTCGGTCATGAGCTTGACGAGGGTGTCCGGCCCGACCTGGTCGTGGAAGCGCACGGTGTAGCCCACGGTGGTGCCGAGCGGGGTCTGCAGCTCCTCTGCGATCCGCTCCGCCACGCTACGGGCCGCGAGCCGCCGTGGCTGGGTGTGGCCGATCATCCCGGCGACGCCGCGACCCAGCTCCAGGCAGATCTTGGGGATCTGGGTGGTCTTGCCCGAGCCGGTCTCGCCCGCGACGATGACCACCTGGTGGTCGCGGATCGCTGCGGCGATGTCCTCCCTGCGCTGGGTGACCGGCAGGTCTTCCGGGTAGCGCAGCGGCGGCACCGACGCCCGGCGCCGTTGCAGGCGCTGCTCGCTGACCGGCCTCGACATCGCACCGCTCACGATAGGTGAACCGGCGCAGACTTGTGGCCGGGTAGTGAGACGATCGCCGTCACCCACCCTGGAGGTCTCGTGCTCGGCTTGCCCGACGGCGTACTCGCCTGCCTGTTCGACCTCGACGGCGTGCTCACCGACACCGCGTCGGTGCACAACGCCGCCTGGAAACGGACCTTCGACGACTTTCTCGGCGAACGAGCCGAGCTCGACGGCACACCGTTCGTCCCGTTCGACTCGGGCCCGGACTACACCACCTACGTCGACGGCAAGAAGCGTGAGGACGGTGTCCGCGACTTCCTCGCCAGCCGAGAGATCGTGCTGCCCGAGGGCGGACTCGACGACCCGCCTGGCGCCGCGACGGTCCACGGCGTCGGCAACCGCAAGAATGCGCTCCTACAGTTGCAGATCCAGACCGACGGCGTCCGGGTGTACGAGGGCAGCCGGCGCTACTTGACGGCCGCCCGAGACGCGGGGCTGCGCTGCGCGGTGGTGTCCAGCAGCGCGAACACCGAGACGGTTCTCGCGGTCACCGGGCTGGACGCGCTGATCGAGCTGCGGGTCGACGGCGTGACCGCCCGGGAGCGCTCGCTGCCGGGCAAGCCGGCACCGGACACCTTCCTTGCGGCGGCAGCCGACCTCGGGGTATCGCCCGAACAGGCCGTGGTCTACGAGGACGCCCTTGCCGGGGTTGCCGCGGGACGAGCCGGCGCGTTCGGGTGGGTGGTCGGGGTCGACCGGGTCGGTCAGGCCGAAGCGCTGCGGGCGAGAGGAGCCGACGTGGTGGTGCAGGACCTGGCAGAGCTGCTGTGATCGAGGAGGGCATCTTCCCGGTCGAGCCGTGGTGTGTCCGCGAGAGCCGGCTGGACCTGGCGGTGTTGGCCCAGGCCGAGTCCATCTTCGCCCTGTCCAACGGCCACATCGGCCTTCGGGGCAACCTCGACGAGGGCGAGCCGCACGCAATCCCCGGCACCTACCTCAACTCCTTCTTCGAGCTGCGCCCGCTGCCCTATGCCGAAGCCGGCTACGGCTATCCCGAGTCCGGTCAGACCGTCGTGGACGTGACCAACGGCAAGCTGCTGCGGCTGCTGGTGGACGACGAGCCGTTCGACGTGCGGTACGGACAGTTGCTCGCCCACGAGCGCACCCTGGACCTGCGGGCCGGTGTACTGCGCCGCGAGGCGGACTGGGTGTCCCCGGCCGGCAAGCGGGTGCGTGTGAGGTCGACCCGGCTCGTGTCGTTCGTGCACCGCTCGGTGGCCGCCATCTGCTACGAGGTGGAGGCGGTCGACTCGGTCCGGATCATCGTGCAGTCCGAGCTGGTCGCCAACGAGGGCCAGCCCGCACTGTCGAAGGATCCGCGGGTCTCGGCTGTCCTGGAGCGTCCGCTCGAGGCGGTCGGGCACGACATCGAGCAGCACGGCGCGCTGCTGGTGCACCGCACCCGGGCCAGCGGGCTGTTGATGGCCGCCGGCATGGACCACGTCGTCACGGCGCCCGGCCGGTTCGCGGAAGAGACCGACGCGCGCGAGGACTGGGCTCGCACGACGGTGGTGTGCAGCCTGGCGCCCGGCGAGACGCTGCGGGTGGTCAAGCACCTGGCGTACGGCTGGTCCAGCGTCCGGTCGACCCCGGCCGTGCGGGACCAGGTCGCCGCGGCGCTGACCGGTGCCCGGTTCAGCGGCTGGGAGGAGCTGGTGGGCTCGCAGCGCGACTACCTCGACGAGTTCTGGGACAACGCCGACGTCGAGGTCGACGGTGATGCACAGGCGCAGCAGGCCGTACGCTTCGGCCTGTTCCACGTGCTCCAGACCGGGGCCCGCGCGGAGCGTCGCGCGCTTCCCGCCAAGGGACTGACCGGCCCGGGCTACGACGGTCACGCCTTCTGGGACACCGAGGGGTTCGTCCTGCCGGTGCTCATCGCCACCGCACCGCAGGCGGCCGCCGACGCCCTGCGCTGGCGGCACTCCACCCTCGACTCGGCCCGCGAGCGGGCCCGGACACTCGGGCTGGCCGGGGCGACCTTCCCCTGGCGCACGATCCGCGGCGAGGAGTGCTCGGCCTACTGGCCTGCGGGGACCGCCGCCTTCCACGTCAACGCCGACATCGCGATGGCGGTCGAGCGCTACCGCACCGTCACCGGCGACGAGTCGCTGGAGCGGGAGTGCGGCCTGGAGCTGCTCGTCGAGACCGCCCGGCTGTGGCTGTCGCTCGGGCACCACGACGCCGAGGGCGGCTGGCACATCGACGGGGTGACCGGCCCGGACGAGTACACCGCCGTCATCGACGACAACGTGTTCACCAACCTGATGGCGGCGCGCAACCTGCGGGCGGCAGCGCACGCGTGTGGCCGCCATCCCGAGCTCGCCGACGAGCTCGGCGTGTCTGCCCAGGAACAGGTGGCGTGGCACGCGGCAGCGGACACGGTGCACATCCCGTACGACGAAGCACTCGGGGTGCACCCGCAGTCGGCCTCCTTCACCCGCTACGGCGAGTGGGACTTCGTGCGGTCGCGTCAGGACTACCCGCTGCTGCTGCACGAGCCGTACGTCCGGCTCTATCGCAAGCAGGTGCTCAAGCAGGCCGACCTCGTGCTGGCCATGCACTGGTGCGGCGAGTGGTTCACACCGGAGCAGAAGGCGCGCAACGTCGACTACTACGAACGGCGCACAGTGCGGGACTCCTCGCTGTCGGCCTGTACCCAGGCGGTGATGTGTGCGGAGGTGGGCCACCTGGAGCTGGCACACGACTACCTGCACGAGGCGGCGCTGATCGACCTGCACGACCTGCACGACAATGCCGCCAGCGGGCTGCACATGGCCTCGCTCGCGGGCGCCTGGATCGCGCTGGTGGAGGGGTTCGGCGGGCTACGGGTGCAGGGTGAACAGCTGCTGCTCGACCCGCAGCTGCCGGTCGGCATCAGCCGGCTGGCCTTCCGGACCGGGTGGCGCGGGCATCGGCTGCTGGTCGAGGTGACCGGCGAGTCGGTGCGGCTCAGCCTGCGTGACGAGTCGACGGACGGCGTGGACGTGGTGCTGGCCGGCGAGCGGGTACGGGTGAGTTCGGACTCGCCGGTCGTACGCCCGTGGATCCGTCGCGAGCCGCTGTTGCCGCGGCCGCCGCAGCCCGTCGGGAGGGCGCCGGGCGCGCGCGGCTGAGCCCCCCCGCCTACCGCCCCGTAGCGCCACGGGTGGCTCGTCCGCAACACTGGCGTGTGACCGCACCGCAGCAGCACAGCCCGCCCGTCTACGCCTGCGCCGCCGGCGCCGTCCTGCACGCCCATGCCGGCGACACACTCGAACCGGCCGTCCTGCTCCACACCTTCCTGCCGCCGGGGGTCGAGCTGCGGGAGACGGCGGCCCGGGTCGACGTCCACGCCGACGGTCCGGGCTCCACGACCGTGACGGTGCGCGTACTCACCGACGGGCAGTCGCTGTCCTGGCAGCTGCCGATCGCCCCGTTCGTCGCCTCTCTGCCCGGCCAGCCGGGCGACACCGGGCGGATGGTGCTGCTGGCCGTGGTCGATGCCGAGCCCGAGCCCGGGTTCTGGGCCGAGCCGGCCGTCTGCGACCGGCTCGCCGCCGAGTTGCAGCTGCCGGTGGCCGATCTCGTCGACGCGTTGCGCGGCCGGCTCACCCCGTGGCTTGCCGAGGACCTGGCGCTGCTGCTGCACGACGACGCCCACGACCGGGCGGTCGACCACTCCCCGGCCCAGACGCTGGCCTCGGCGGTGCTGGCCCACTACCGGGGCGACCTCACCGCCGAACCGGCGACGACCAGCTTGATCCGGGCCCTCGCCCTGGCCCCCGACCCCTACACGCTCGAGCTCGCCGGGCGGCTGAGCGCCGCGCTTGCCGTCGCCGTCCACGGCGCCGAGGACGCCACCCTCGCCGCGGTCACCGAGCGGGCGGGCCCCTTCGAGAGCGAGGTGCTCCGGCTGCTCACCGCACTGCCCGCCGCGATCGCCGCGGCACCGGCTCCGGCACGGGCCGAGGTGACGATGCAGGTGCTGCTGGTGACCGGCGACCGGGACGAGACCGTACGCGCGGCCGTGAGCCTGATCGCCCGGCTGACTCGCACGCAGCTGGGGCCCGACCATCCCGACGAGGAGGTCCTGCGCCGGTTGGGCATGGTCGATGACCTGGGGCTGGTCCGCTTGGCGCGGCTGTGGGTCGACCTGGCTGCCGCCTCCTCCGGAGCCCCCGCAGGTGACGCCTCCGCGGCAGCCGACTTGACGGCACGGGTCCTGGCCGAGGGTGCGCCGGGCGTCGGCTGGCTACGCGAGACCATGGCGGCCCTGGTCGACTTGAGTGTGCAGGTCGCCGGCCGCAAGACCGACCGGATCGCGCCGGCGCTGCGGGCCGCCACGGCGTTGATGACCGAGCCCGAGCCGGTCGCGGCGACCATCGAGGGCGCGGTGGGGGCTTGCCTGGTGCTCGGCCGCTTCGTCCGGCTGAAGCCGGGGGTAGGACCCGGTCACTGGGTCCGGGTGCCGGCACCGGTAGCGGCTCAGGCGGTGGCATCGGCGTACCTGGACGGTATGGAGCGCGACATGGTCGTGGACCTGCTGACCGAGCTGCTCGCCGAGGACGTCGAAGGGCTGGACTTCATCGACGGACTGGTCTGCGCCACGGCGCAGCTGCTGGTGCACCTGGACCAGCACGAGGACCTGGACCTGCGGCGTCGACAGGTCCGCCAGCTGCTCGACGCCTTCCCCAGCGGTCCGCACACCTGTCGCTGGCTGCTGTCGACGGTCCTGCTGGAGGCTCCGGAGCACGATCCCGCCGCGGCCGACCTCGGTCCCTATTTGCAGGCCGAGCCGAACCTGGACATCGGGCGGCTCGCCCGCAAGGCCGGTCGTCGAGGGGTGGTGAGTGGTGGCCTCACCTGCCTCGAGGCGCTGGCCGAGGTGCTCGGCGAGTCGGCGCAGATGCCCAGGGAGGAGTTGCTCGGCCTGGTCCTGCCCTCGGCGCTGGCCGAGCACGACCTGCTTCGCCGGCCCGAGGGACCCGCCGGCCGCTGACCCGGGGACGGCGGTCGCCCTAAGGTGGCCGGGTGAGTTCCCCGATGGATCCGGCCTTCCTGGCGCTGCCCATGCGCAAGGCCGCAGCGGCGGCGCTGCAGGCCGCCCGCGACGCCGGCGCCACCCACGCCGACGTGCGGGTGGAACGGCTGCGTGGACAGGACCTGTCGCTGCGCAACGCCCGGCTCGAGCGGCTCAACGACGCCGTCAGCGTCGGCCTGGCCGTCCGGGTCGTGCACGACGGCACGTGGGGCTTCGCCAGCAGTCCCGACGTCACCGCCGACGAGGCCATACGCCTGGCCCACCAGGCGGTCGAGGTCGCCCGCGCCTCCCGCCCGCTGAACGCCGAGCCCGTCGAGTTGGCCGATGAACCGGTCCACGCCGACGCCACCTACGTCTCTGCCTATGACACCGACCCGTTCACCATTGCCGACACCGACAAGGTGGCGCTGCTGGCCGAGTGGAGCAGCCGGCTGCTCGCCTCGGCCGACGTCGACCATGTCGACGCGACGCTGGAGCAGGTGCTGGAGAACAAGTTCTATGCCGACAGCGCAGGCACCTCCACGACCCAGCAGCGGGTCCGGCTGCAGCCACGGCTGACCGCGACCCGCGTCGCGTCCGGTGGCGGTTTCGAGACGATGCGCACGACGGCGCCTCCCGCCGGCCGCGGTTGGGAGTACCTCACCGGTGACGTCTGGGACTGGGACGGCGAACTGGCTCGGATGCCGGAGCAGCTGGCCGAGAAGGCCACGGCGTCCTCGGTCGAGCCGGGTCGCTACGACCTGGTGCTCGACCCGACGAACCTGTGGCTGACCATCCACGAATCGGTCGGTCATGCCACCGAGTTGGACCGGGCGCTCGGTTACGAAGCCGCCTACGCCGGAACCTCTTTCGCCACCATTGACCAGCTCGGCTCGCTGCGCTACGGCTCGGCGGCGATGCACGTCACCGGCGACCGCACGACGCCGCACGGGCTGTCGACGATCGGTTACGACGACGAGGGCGTGCAGACCCAGAGCTGGGACATCGTGCGGGACGGGGTGCTCGTCGGCTACCAACTCGACCGGCGGATGGCCCGGCAGAACGCCGCCGTCCTCGGGACCGACCGCTCCAACGGCTGCGCCTTCGCCGACTCCCCCGCCCACGTCCCCGTGCAGCGGATGGCCAACGTGTCGTTGCAACCCGACCCGAGCGGACCGTCGACCGAGGAGCTGATCGGCCGGGTAGAGCGCGGCATCTACGTCGTCGGGGACAAGAGCTGGTCGATCGACATGCAGCGCTACAACTTCCAGTTCACCGGCCAGCGCTTCTACCGGATCCGCAACGGCCGCCTCGCCGGCCAGCTCCGTGACGTCGCCTACCAGGCGACCACGACCGACTTCTGGGCGTCGCTGGAGGCCGTCGGCGGCCCGCAGACCTACCAGCTCGGCGGTGCCCTCAACTGCGGCAAGGCCCAGCCCGGCCAGGTCGCCGCGGTGTCGCACGGCTGCCCTGCTGCGCTGTTCCGCGACATCACGGTCCTCAACACCACCCGCGAGGCCGGCCGATGAGCAGCGCACCGACGGGCGCCGACCTCGTCGAGCAGGCCCTCGGCCTGTCCTGCGCCGACGGCTGTGTTGTCGTGGTAGACGAGAGCAGCAGCGCCAACCTGCGCTGGGCCAACAACACCCTGACCACCAACGGCGCGATGCGCGGCCGGTCGGTGTCGGTCGTCAGCGTTGTCGGCGAGTCGGTCGGCGTCCGCAGCGCCACCGTGGTCGACAACCTCCCTGAGCTGGTACGCGCCAGCGAGCAGGCCGCCCGTGACGCCGCCCCGGCCGAGGACGCCGGTCCGCTCGTGGACGGGCCGGCCGACCCGGACTTCTGCTACCCCGCGGAACAGACCGCACCGGACGTGTTCGCCCCACTCGCCACCGATCTCGGCAACAGCTTCGCCGCCGCCCGGGCCGATGGGCTCGACCTGTTCGGTTACGCCTCGCACGCGGCGACCACGCTCTGGTTGGGCTCCTCGACCGGACTGCGGCTGCGGCACGCGCAACCCACCGGGTACGTCGAGCTGACCGGCAAGGGCCCGGGCGGTTCCACCTGGGTGGGCCGGCACACCCGCGACTGGTCCGACATCGGCGTACCCGACCTGGACACCGAGGTGCGCCGACGGCTGGCGTGGGGCTCGCGCCGGATCGAGTTGTCCCCCGGTCGGTACGAGACACTGCTGCCCCCCAGCGCCGTCGCGGACCTGATGATCTACGCCTACTGGACCGCGGCGGGCCGGGACGCCGCCGAGGGCCGCACGGTGTTCAGCAGCCCGACCGGCGGCACCCGGATCGGCGAGCAGCTCGGCCCGGTTGGCCTGCGCCTGTCCAGCGACCCGCACGACCCGGCGCTGGCCACGACGCCGTTCTCGGTGGCCACCGCGTCCTCGTCGATGACCAGCGTCTTCGACAACGGCCTGCCCCTGGCCGCGACCGACTGGTTGCGCGACGGCGCGCTCGCCGCGCTGGTCCAGACCCGCGCCTCGGCCCGGACGACCGGCAGTGCCGTCACGCCGTACGTCCACAACCTCAGCCTCGACGGTGGCGGCGTCGCCTCGACCGACGACCTGGTCGCGTCGACCGGGCGCGGGCTGCTGCTGACCTGCCTGTGGTACATCCGTGAGGTCGACCCGGAGACGCTGCTGCTCACCGGGCTGACCCGGGACGGCGTCTACCTGGTCCAGGACGGCGAGGTCGTCGGCGCGGTCAACAACTTCCGGTGGAACGAGAGCCCGGTCGCCCTGCTCGGCCGGCTGGCCGAGGTCGGCCGGAGCGAGGCCTGCCTGCCGCGCGAGTGGAGCGACAACTTCACCTGGACCCGGATGCCGGCGCTGCGAGTGCCCGACTTCAACATGTCCTCGGTCAGCCAGGCGTCGTAACCCGTCACGATGACCTCGACCGGCACGTTCGCGGACCTCGGCCTGCGGCCCGAACTGCTGCAGGAACTGACTGCGCTGGGGTACGAGGAGCCCACCCCCATCCAGCGCGAGGCCATCGCGCCGCTGCTCGCCGGCCGCGACCTGCTCGGCCAGGCGGCGACCGGCACCGGAAAGACGGCGGCCTTCGCCCTGCCGATCCTGCAGCAGCTCCCGACCTCGCGGGGCAAGGAGCCGGGAGCGTTGGTGCTCGCCCCGACCCGCGAACTGGCCATGCAGGTGTCGGAGGCGTTCCACCGCTACGGAAAGGCCCTGGGCACAAGGGTTCTCCCGGTCTACGGAGGTACGCCGATCGGCCGTCAGCTGCGTGAGCTACAACGTGGCGTGGACGTGGTGGTCGGCACGCCGGGTCGGGTGCTGGACCACCTCAGCCGCGGGACACTGCGCCTCGGCGTGCTGCGGACGATCGTGCTGGACGAAGCCGACGAGATGCTCGACATGGGCTTCGCCGAGGACATCGAGGCGATCCTGACCGCCGCACCCCACGACCGTCAGACGGTGCTGTTCTCGGCCACGATGCCGCCGCCGATCGAGCGGGTGGCCCGGCGACATCTGCGCTCACCGGTGCGGATCACGATTGCCCGCGAGCCGCTTGCCTCCGGCGCCGCGCCGCTGGTGCGACAGAGCGCCTACGTCGTGGCGCGGGCGCACAAGTCGGCCGCCCTGGGTCGGGTGCTGGACGTCGAGGCGCCCGAGTCGGCGCTGGTCTTCTGCCGTACCCGCGCGGAGGTCGACACGCTCACCCAGACGCTCAA
>JBBSUR010000077.1:0-10756 GCA_038234255.1 Mycobacteriales bacterium
CCGGTGTCGGGAGTCGCCGTGTTCGGAGTGCTCGATCGCCACCAGGCGCTCCGAGCGGGACAGCCCGGCCAGGTCCGCGTCGTGCTCGCTGGTGTACAGCACGGACGTACGGTCCGGCTGCACCACGTAGATAGTCGTGCCGTCGTCGGTCGAGGCGCCGACCAGGCTGAGGCTGCGGCCGATCTCGAGCCCGGCCGGATAGACGGCGGGGACCCCGGGCGCGGCGTCGATGTCCGGCCCTCCGGCGTACGGCTGCCGCTTCCAGACGCCGAACTCGTCACCGTCGGTGTCGGCGAACCACCACACGTGTTCGCCATCCGGCGACAGCGCCCCGTCGCTGGTGCCGTGCACCCGGTCGGTCACCTGCCGGGTCATGCCGGTGGCCCGGTCCCAGGTGTAGAGCTCGAATGTGCCGCTCGGGTTACTGACATACAGGCTGCGATCGGGGGCGTCGGGCGCCCACTCCGGCAGCGAGATCCGGGTGGCGCGCACCCGCTGCTCCCAGATGGGGTACGGGGAGTCGGCCACGTCGCACCTTAGGCGGTCGGCCGGGCGCCGGCTGTCCAGCCGCCGATCACCGCCCGCCACGACGAAGGGCACCGGCGCGATGCCGATGCCCTTCCCGGGACTGCCGTCCCCACCGAGGTGGAGAGCTGTCGGGGTGACAGGATTTGAACCTGCGACCTCTGCGTCCCGAACGCAGCGCGCTACCAAGCTGCGCCACACCCCGGATCCTTGCCCCCGAAGACTACCGGACCCCGGTGTCCGGGACGAGCTCGAGCAGCGTCGCCTCCGGTCGGCAGCACAGTCTCACCGGCGCGTACGGGGAGGTGCCGAGACCGGCGCTTACGTGCAACCAGCCGGGGGAGTCCGGGGAGCCGCCGGACGCCGGACGCGACAGGCCACGGGCCCGCCGCCGCTCCAGGTCGCAGTTGGTCACCAAGGCGCCCAACCCCGGCACGCGCAGTTGCCCGCCGTGGGTGTGACCGGCCAGCACGAGGGCGTGGCCGTCAGCGGCGAATCCGCGCAGCAGCCGGCCCGCAGGGGTGTGCGTGATGCCCAGCCCGAGTCCGTCGACCGGTCCCTCGACCTGCGCGTAGCGGTCGCGCCGGAGATGGGCGTCGTCGGTGCCGGTCAGCGTCACCGGTCGGCCGGTGATCTGCAGGGTGATCCGCCGTTGGGTCAGGTCGGTCCACCCGACCTGCGCCAGCTCGGCCGCAACGGAACTCCACGGCAGGTCCGGCCGCCGTCGTACCGGCCCGTCGTCACCCCGGACGTAACGCGTCAGCGATGGTAGGGCCGGCGTGAAGTAGTCGTTGTTGCCGGCAACGAACACCGCCGGCGTGCCGTGTGCAGTGAGGCCGCCGAGGGTCGAGACCAGCAGCGGTCCGGCGTCGGCGCAGGACCAGTGGTCTCCGGTCGACACGACCAGGTCGGGCTCCAGGCGACGCAGTCGCAGGACCCACGCAGCCCGTCGCTCGTGCCGCGCCAGCAGGTGCAGGTCGGACAGGTGCAGCACGCGGATCGACGAGGCGCCGGGCTCCAGCACCGGAACGCGGAGCGTGCGCAGCACCGGCAGGTGCGGCTCGACGAACGGCCAGGCGGCGGCGAGTGCGCCGAGCGGGAGGAGTTGCCGAAAGCGCACCGGGTCAAGGGTACCGGCCGGCCCGGCTACCGTGACGAGCATGGGTGAGTTCAAGGACCGACTGAAGCAGGACCTCACCACCTCCATGAAGGCGCGCGACGAACTGCGCACCGCCACGCTGCGGATGGCGCTGACCGCGATCGGCAACGAGGAGGTCGCCGGCAAGGTGGCCCGGGTGCTGACCGGAGAGCAGGAGCTGACCGTGCTGGCGCGGGAGGCCAAGAAGCGGCGCGAGGCGGCGGAGGCCTTCCGGACCGGCGGAGCGCAGGAGCGGGCCGACCGGGAGGTGGCGGAGGAGGCGGTGCTGCAGGCCTACCTGCCCACGCCGCTGTCCGACGAGGATCTGCAGAGGCTGGTCGCGCAGGCGCTGGACGAGGTCGTGGGCGGGTCGCCGTCGTCGAGCCAGCCTGCCCTCGGACCCCAGGACATGGGACGGATCATGAAGGCGGTCGGGCCGAAGGTCGCCGGCCGCGCCGACGGTGGACGGGTGGCCGCGGCAGTGCGGGCCGCGCTCCAGAGCTAGCGCTAGCGCCGCCGGCGGCTCGGCGAGCGCTAGCCGCGTCCTGGACCGCCGCTGTTGCCGCCACCCCCACCGTTGCCGTTGTTCTGTACCACGGCCGGCGCAGCAGGCTCGGCCGGCGCTGGTTCGGCCGGAGCAGGGTCCGCCGGTGTCGGTGCCGGTGCCGGTGCCCGTGCCGGTGCCCGTGCCGGTGCAGGGACCTTGGGCGCGACGGACCGCCGAGGTCGGGTGCTCTCGGTCGTCGCTCGGCGGCCGTTGGAGGTGTAGAGGGTGACCGACGTGCCTACCGTCAGCGTCGTCCCGGCGCGCGGTGAGGTGTAGGCCACGTCGCCGGAGGCGACGGGGGCAGCCGACACTCGTCCGCCCGAGCGGACCGAGAAGCCGGCGTCGGTGAGCTTGGCCGTGGCCGCGTCGATCGAGAGCCCGCGGACGTCCGGCACGCGTACCCGCTTGCCGTCGGTGGAGTCGCGGTCGGGCTTCTCGAAGTCCAGGACCGGAGCGTCCTTCAGTGCCGCGCTCATCGTGCGCTGCCAGATCGTCGCGGGGATCGTCCCGCCGTAGACCTGCGGGTAGTAGCGGCCGTTGATCGTTACTTGGCGCATGTCCTTGACCGGCTGGCCGGGAGCTCCGGGGTCGCCGAGCCACACGGCGGTGGCGAGCTGCGGGGTGTAGCCGATGAACCAGGCTGCCTTCGAGCCGTTCGTGGTGCCGGTCTTGCCGGCGGCGGGGCGGCCGATGGAGGCGCCCCGGCCGGTCCGCCCACGCGTGTTGCCGTCGATCACGCCGATGAGGACCGAGTTCACCGTGTCGGCAACCTGCTGCTCGAGCACTTGGGTGCAGCGCTGCTCGCCGATGTCGATCTTTGCCCCCTTCGAGTCCAGCACCTCGGTCACCGGCGTCGGCGGGCAGTACAGCCCGCGCGCGGCGAAGGTCGCGTAGGCGGCGGCCATGGCCAAGGGGCTGACCTCGTCGGTGCCCAGCACGATCGAGCAGCCGTCGTAGCGCTCCCCGCGCTGGAGGGTGCCGGTGGGCGAGCCCTTGTCGAACTTGCGGATGCCAAGCGATTCGGCCATCGCCGCCACCGCGGGGACACCGGTGCGCTCCAGCAGCTGGATGAAGTAGGTGTTCACCGAGTCGTGGGTGGCGGTCCGCAGGTCGAACCGGCCGGATTCGGAGTCTCCGGCGTTCTGCGGTGAGTACGGGCCGACCTTGCCCGTCTTCGGGTCGTAGTCCTTGCACAACTTTGAGGTGTACTTCTGCGGCGCGTACAGCGTGAGGCCGAGCGGGATGCCTTGCTTGATCGCCTCGGCCAACACGAAGGCCTTGAAGGTCGAGCCGGCCTGGAAGCCCGAGGACCCGCCGAGGGCCAAATTGACCTTCGAGTGCCCGGGCAACGGCTCTTCGCTGTAGCGGCGGTTGACCGCCATCGCCTTGACCTTCCCCGTCCCCGGTTCGACGATGTCGACGACGGCGCCGGCGCCGAACGGGTCGTCCACCGGCACGGCCTCCTCGACCGCCTTCTGCGCCGACGCCTGGATGGCCGGGTCGAGAGTCGTGATGATGGTGAGCCCGCCGGCGAGCAGCTTGTCCTGCCGCTCCTCGCGGGTGTTGCCGAGCGCCTTGCCCAGGTCGGTGTCCTCGAGCGCACGGCGGACGTAGTCGCAGAAGAACGGGGCGGCGACTTCGGGGTTCTCGCAACCGCTGACGACCGGCTGGATGTGAAACAGCGGTTGGTCGGGCAGGCTCCGCTCGGCCCCCGCTTCGGTCCGCTGCGCGTCCGTGATGAACCCGACGTCGCGCATGCGGGTCAGCACCGTCTCCCGCCGGGCCAGCAGAAGCTCCATCGCCGCGGGGTCGGTCATCGCCTTGACCGGGTCGAACCGACTCGGGCTCTGCACCAGGCCGGCCAGCAGTGCCCCCTCGGCGAGGGTCAGCTCCTGGACCGGCTTGTCGAAGTAGAAGCTGGCCGCCGTACCCATGCCGTAGACGCCGTTGCCGTAGTAGGCGATGTTCAGGTAGCGCTCGAGAATCTGGTCCTTGCTGAGCTCCTTCTCGATCGCCAACGCATAGCGGGCTTCTTTGAGCTTGCGGTCGAAGGTGAGCTCGCGCGCCTTCTCCTGGGCCTCCTTGCTGCCGCGAGCCGCCTGCAGCAGGGCGTTCTTGACGTACTGCTGGGTGAGCGTGGACCCGCCCTGGCTGACGCCGCCGGCCTGGGCGTTCTCCACCGCCGCCCGCAGGGTGCCCTTGAAGTCGATGCCGTTGTGGGCGTAGAAGCGGGAGTCCTCCGTGGCGATGACCGCCTTGCGGGCCAGCTCCGGGATGTCTTGCAGTGCGGCGTTGACACGGTTCTCCCGGTAGAGCACCGCCAGCTCGGTCGTGCCGTCCGAGGCCAGGATGCGGGTGCGCTGTGCCAGCGGCGAGGTCGTCAGCTCGTCGGGCAGGACGAGGAAGTCTTCGGCGGCGGCCTTGGCGGTCAGGCCCAGCCCCCCGACAACGGGGAGGGCCGCCACGGCGAGCAGCAGGCCGGTCAGCACGCTCGCCACCAGGGCGTAGCCGAGCCGGTTCGCGGCAGCAGCGGAGCGGGGCACGCTCATCAGGGTACGGCGCGGCAGCCCCTGCGTCGGTCAGGGCGGTGGCGGCGCCGTCGCGCCGGCCCGTGCCGGGTCCGTCTGAGCCGGGCGTCAATGTGGACGGCATGGTGACCCGGCAAGGTCGGCTGCCAGCGGTTCCTCGCCGAGCAGGGGTACGCCTACACGATCGTCGACGCCGACGATGTGCTGTCCGGCGGCTGAGCGCGCCGGCCGGCACTACCTCGGCTCTGCTCCCCCAACCGATCTTCGCCGGTCAATGTTGATCGGCTGGCGACCTCACCCGGCCGATCACCAGGATGCTGTCAAGATCGGTTGGGGGAGGGAAGGCGGGCGGGCGCGCCTGAGCCTCACCGGCGAGACAGCCGTTGCCCAGCCCATCCGCCAATCCGGGCGGTTCAGCGTCGGCGTTCTGCCGGGACGACCGGTGGCTCCGAGACAGCGGACCGACGCAGTCTGACCCAGATCGGCGAGGACGCCTGTCTGGTCTGAAAGGACTAGCCGAAGATGGACCGATGAGGTCTGTCGCGCGCAGGGCTCGTTTCTTACCGTGGATCGGCCGGGGTTTCCTGCCGGTTGCCCCCACACGTCAGGACCTTCGCATGAGTCTCGCCGGTTCCCACCCGCAGGAATGGGTGGCCGACGCCGCCTGCCGAAACGCAGACCCGGACGAGCTGTTCGTGACGGGCGCGGCGCAGAAACGCGCCAAGGCGGTCTGCATGAGCTGTCCGGTGCGGACCGAGTGCCTGTCCGACGCGCTGGACCACCGGGTGGAGTTCGGGGTGTGGGGCGGCATGACCGAGCGAGAGCGTCGGGCGCTGCTCCGGCGCCGTCCCGACGTCACCAGCTGGAAGCGGCTGCTCCAGCAGGCGCGGGCGAACTACGTCGCGGCCGGCTGAGCCAGCCCGGCGGCCAGGTCCGCGCCGACCGCACGCAAGCCGTCGAGATCGTGCACGTCACTGGGCAGGGCGGCGACCTCGACCACGGGCACTGCGGGATGCGCCCCGCAGAAGCGCTCCTGCAACCGCCGCTCGCGCAGCGCGGTCGCGACTCGCTCGGCGTGCAGGCGCAGCACCGCCGCCGCCATCTCGTGCCCGCCCATGTCGTCCAGGGTCTGGGCAGCCACCTGCGAGCGCTGGAGGCTCAGCCGCTCGCCCGCGGAGCGGTGCACCCGGTTCACGACCAGGCCGGCCAGCGGCATGGACTCCTTGGCGAGCCGCTCCACGAAGTAGGACGCCTCCCGCAGGGCGTCGCGCTCGGGCGCTGCGACGACCACGAACGACGTGCCGGGGGCCTCCAGCAGGTCGTAGGTGGCCTGCGCGCGTTCCCGGAACCCCCCGAACATCGTCTCCAGGGCGCCGACGAACTGTGAGACGTCCTGGAGCACGCCCACCCCGATGATCTTCGTAAGCACACCGGTGAAGACGGCGAAGCCGGCGCTGACGACCTTCAGATAGGCCTTGCCGCCGGCCTTCGCCGGGGCGAGCAGGATGCGGATCATCCGCCCGTCGAGGAAGTTGGTCATGCGCTCCGGGGCGTCGAGGAAGTCCAGTGCCGACCGGGTCGGCGGGGTGTCGACGACGACGAGGTCGTAGTCGCCGCTTGCCTGCAACTGGCCGAGCTTCTCCATGGCCATGTACTCCTGCGTACCGGCGAAGGAGGAGGAGAGCGCCTGGTAGAAGGGGTTGGCAAAGATGGCCTCGGCCTTGCCCGGTTCGGCGTGCGTCAGGACGATCTCGTCGAACGTCCGCTTCATGTCCAGCATCATCGCGTCGAGGCTGCCGCCAGCGGCCGGGTCGGTGCCGGCCACCCGGCGCGGGATGTTGTCGAGCTCGGTCAGTCCCATCGACTGCGCCAGCCGCCGGGCCGGGTCGATCGTGAGCACGACCGTACGCCGCCCCCGCTCCGCCGCCCGCAAAGCCAGCGCCGCGGCCGTCGTCGTCTTCCCGACGCCGCCGGCACCGGTGCAGACGAGAACCGCCGCACTGTCCAGGACAGCGTCGACGTCGAACGACGGCGGACGACTCCGCCGGCCGTTCGCGGTCCGGGTCACGCCATCCCCTGCGCCGTCAGGATCCCGGCCAGCTCGTACAGGCTGGACAGGTCGACCGCGTCGGGCAGCAGCGGCAACTCGTACGAGGGGCGGTGCAGGGCGCTGAGCGCGTCGCGTCCGCGCTCCTCCAGCGCCACCCGGGTGGCGTGGTCGGCGGCCTCCGCGAGCAGGGTGTCGATCAGCGGCTCAGGGGCGTCCAGTCCGGCCTTCTCCAACCCGGTGGCCAGCGCAACCCGGTCGAGGGTCCCTGCCGCAGCGGCGATCAGGTCGACCGGGGCGAGTACGGGTGCACGCACGCCGTTGACGACGACACCACCGACCGGCAGGCCGGTCGAGGCGAGTTCCGCGGCACCGTCGAGGGTCTCCTGCACCGGCATCTCCTCCAGCAGGGTGCACAGGTGGACCGCCGTCAGGGGCGAGCGCAGCACCGCCATGACCCCCTCGGACTGCGTCTTGATCGGGCCGACCTTCGCCAGCCCGCCCACCTCGTGGCTGATGTTCAGGAAGCGGGCGATGCGTCCGGTGGGCGGGGCGTCGAGCACGACCGCGTCGTAGGCGGGTCTGCCCGCCCCGCTCCTGCGGACCACCGCTTCCTTCACCTTGCCGGTGAGCAGCACGTCCCGCAGCCCCGGCGCGACGGTCGTGGCGAACTCGATCGCGCCCATACGGCGCAGCGCCCGCGCGGCCACGCCGGTGCGGGACAGTTTGTAGAACAGGTGCAGATAGTCCAGCAGCGCATCCTCGGGATCGATCGACAGCGCGAAGACGTCGCCGCCGCCGGGGGCGACCGCGACCTTGCGCTCCTGGTAGGCCAACGGCGGGCAGTCGAACAACTGGGCAATGCTCTGCCGGCCCTCGACCTCGGCCAGCAGCACCTGGCGACCGCCGCCGGCCAGGGCCAGGGCGAGCGAGGCGGCGACCGTGGTCTTGCCGGTGCCGCCCTTACCGGTCACGACATGCAGCCGCACGTTGGGGAAGTCCGCCACGGCGTGAGTTTAGGTGTCCTCCCGGCGACCCGCCGGACCAGGTCACATTCCGGAGAAGTTCGCGTTCCTGGGCAGGAATTCCGGGCCCCGCCTCGTAATGTGCTTGCAACGCGGCCCCTTCCGCGTCCGGACCGACGGAGATCGCGATGCACATTCCCCGACTGGTGGTCGACCGGCTCGCCGCACCCGGCTGGCGTGTCGATGCGCAGTGCCGCAGCAAGAACGCCGTCTACTTCTTCGCCCCGCCGCACTTCGAGCGCAAGGGGGAGAAGGACGCCCGGGAGGGCGCGGCGCGGGCCCTGTGCGGCTCGTGCAAGGTGCGGGCGGAGTGCCTGGAGTACGCCCTGGCGGCGCAGGAGCCGCACGGCATCTGGGGCGGGATGAACGAGCTCGAGCGTCGCCGCCTGCTGCGCAAGCGCGCCGTGGAGACGGCTACTCCTTCACCCTGAGCGTCCGGCAACTACGCTGTCCCCATGCCGAAATGGGAGTACGCGACCGTTCCCCTGCTCGTCCATGCGACGAAGCAGATCCTGGACAACTGGGGGCAGGACGGCTGGGAGCTGGTCCAGGTCCTGCCCGGCCCGGGTGGCGGCGATCAACTCGTCGCCTGGTTCAAGCGCCCCAAGGACTGAGGTGGGCGCCCGCGCGCGGCTGGTCGAGCTCGGGTTGACCCTTCCGGTCGTGGCGCCCCCGCTCGGCGCCTACCTGCCCGCGGTGCGCAGCGGCAGTCTGGTGTTCACCTCCGGTCAGCTCCCGTTAGTGGACGGCGCACTGGCGGGCGCCGGCAAGGTCGGCGCTGAGGTCACGCCGGAGCAGGCGACGTCGATGGCCCGGATCTGCGCCCTCAACGCTCTGGCGGCGATCGACGCGCTGGTCGGCCTCGAGGCCATCGTCCGGGTGGTCAAGGTCGTCGGCTTCGTCGCCTCGACGCCGCAGTTCTGCGGGCAACCGGCCGTGGTCAACGGGGCGTCCGAGCTGCTCGCCGAGCTCTTCGGCGAAGCCGGACGGCACGCCCGCTCGGCGGTCGGGGTCACCAGCCTGCCGCTGGACGTCCCCGTCGAGGTCGAGCTGGTGGTCGAGGTCGGCTGAGATGGGCCCGCCGGTGCTGCCGGGCGGGACCCGGCGGGTCACCGCGACCGCGACGGTCCTGCTCGCTCCCAACCCGGGCCCGATGACGCTGGAGGGCACGAACACCTGGGTACTGCGTTCCCCGGACTCCGAGCAGTGCATCGTGGTGGACCCGGGTCCGCTGGACGAGGGCCACCTGGCTGCGGTCGCGGCCTGCGGACCGGTCGCCGTCGTGCTGCTCACCCACGGGCACGCCGACCACAGCGCCGGAGCCGGCCGTCTGGCCGAGCTGACCGGTGCGGCGGTCCGAGCCTTGGACCCGGCCCACCGGTTCGGCGACGAGGGACTGGCCGCCGACGACGTGGTGAGGGCCGCCGGGATCGAGCTCCGCGTGCTGGCCACCCCCGGGCACTCGTCGGACTCGCTGTCCTTCGTGGTCGGTCCGGTGGAGGCACCCACGGCGGTGCTGACCGGTGACACGGTCCTCGGCCGTGGAAGCACCGTCGTGGCCCATCCGGACGGGGTGCTGGCGGACTATCTCGACTCGCTCCGGCGGCTCGGCGAGCTCGGCCCGCTCACCGTCCTGCCCGGCCACGGACCTGAGCTGCCCGACGCCGGCGCGGCGGCCGAGCGCTCCCTGCGCCACCGCGACAGCCGGCTCGATCAGGTGCGCGCTGCGCTGCGCGCCGGGGCCTCGACGCCGCAGCAGGTCCTCGAGCTGGTCTACGCCGACGTAGATCGGGGACTGTGGCCGGCCGCCCTGCTGTCGGTGCGCGCGCAACTGGACCACCTCGAGCGGTTCAGCGGGCACGAGCGGCTCAGCGGGCGCGACGAGCCAGCCGGTCGGCGTCCAGGATCGTGACGGCGCGGGACTCCACCCGAAGCCAGCCGCGCCCGGCGAAGTCCGCGAGTGCCTTGTTGACCGTCTCCCGCGAGGCGCCGACCAGCTGGGCCAGCTCCTCCTGGGTGAGGTCGTGGTTCACCCGTACCCCCCCGGAGTCGGGGGTGCCGAAGCGGTCGGCGAGACCGAGCAGCGCCTTGGCCACGCGGCCCGGCACGTCGGTGAAGATCAGATCGGCCAGCGCATCGTTGGTCCGGCGCAGCCGCCGGGCGAGGACCCGCAGCAGTTGCTCGGCGATCTCCGGCCGGTCGGTGATCCAGGGCCGCAGCGAACCCGACGCGAGCGAGGCCAGCCGGGCGTCGGTCAGGGCCGTGGCGGTGGCGGTGCGCGGCCCGGGGTCGAACAGGGACAACTCGCCGAACATGTCCGAGGGTCCCATCACCGACAGCAGGTTCTCGCGACCGTCCGTCGCCCGCCGACCGACCTTGACCTTGCCGTTCAGCACGATGTAGAGGGTGTCGCCTTGTTCGCCTTCGACGAAGATCGCCTGCCCCCGGCCGTAGTCGCCGATGGACAGCGCTGCTGACAGCGCCTCGCGAGCCTCCGGCGCGACGCCCTGGAACAGCCCGGCGCCGACGAGCGCTTCGGTGTCGGTCGCCGTCTGGGCCACAGCTGATCCCTGTTCTCCGTCGGGTCCGGGCCTGCGCGGCCAGTGTCCCACGACGGCCAGTGTCCCACGGCGGTCAGCGCGGGCGTCCGGGCAGTCGGCGGGTGATCCGCCGCCGCCGCCAGTAGCGCTCCAGCGCCGGGGCGAAGCCCTCGCTCACGTAGAGCTCCACCTCGTCGGGGCGGGCGGTGTCGAGAAAGGCCGCCAGCTGCTCGCTCACCGAGTCCACCCGCAGCGGCCGTTCCACCCGCTCCATGCAGAGCATCAGCCCGAGCAGCAGCACCGGCAGCATCAGCGCGAGCAGGAGCAGCGGCACGGTGTTCGGCACGGTTCCAGCGTCCTCCTGGCACTCTGTCGTAGATGAGCGGGGTCGTAGATGAGCGGGGTC
>JBBSUR010000078.1:0-10656 GCA_038234255.1 Mycobacteriales bacterium
CAGCGTGCTGCGCGCGGCGGTGATGGGGCTGGTCGGCCTGGTCGCGTTGGCCTCGGGCAGTCGCAAGGCCGCCATGCCGGCGCTCGCCACCGCCGTACTCCTGCTCGTGCTGATCGATCCCGACCTCGCCGCCGCCCCCGGTTTCGCGCTGTCGGTGCTGGCGACCGCCGGCCTGCTGGTGCTGGCCCCACCGTGGCGCGAGCGGCTGGCCAGGCGCCTGCCCGGCTGGCTCGCTGACGCGCTGGCCGTGCCGGCGGCCGCGCAGGTCGCCTGCGGGCCGGTGATCGTCGCGATCTCCGCCTCCCTGGGACTGCTGTCGGTGCCGGCGAACCTGCTGGCGGTGCCGGCGGTTGCGCCGGCGACGATCACGGGCGTCCTGGCCGCGCTGCTCGCCCCCGTGTGGCTGCCGGCTGCCCAGGCCGTCGCGTGGGTCGGCTGGCCACCGACGGCCTGGCTGGTCCTGGTGGCGCGTACCGGATCGTCGCTGCCCGGCGCCACGGTGGCCTGGCCGGCCGGGATGCGCGGGGCGCTGCTGCTCGCCGGGCTGACCGTCGTGGTGTTCGTGGCCCTGCAGCGGCGCCGGCTCCGGCTGGCCGTGCTGGCCGGGACCGCCGGGGCGGCGGTCGTCGTCGCGGGTCTCGCGTTGACCCGGCCGGCCTGGCCACCGCCCGGCTGGTTCCTGGTCGCCTGCGACGTCGGGCAGGGCGACGCCATCGTGCTCCGTGCGGGGCCGGCCAGCGCCGTGGTGGTCGACGCCGGGCCCGAGCCCGCGCTGATCGACCGGTGCCTGAACGACCTGGGCGTACGCCAGGTGCCGCTGCTGCTGCTGACCCATCTGCACGCCGACCACATCGACGGGTTGCCGGGTGTGCTGCGCGGACGTGCGGTGGGGGTCGTACAGGTCGGCCCGTTCGGCGACCCGGCGCAGCAGCGCGACATCCTGCGGCAGGCTCGGGCCGCCGGCGTGCCGGTCCAGCAAGCGGCGTCAGGGGAGCGGCGGGCGGCCGGGCCGCTGCACTGGACGGTGCTGGCGCCCGGCCGCGCCTACCGGGGTACCAACTCGGACCCCAACAACAGCTCGCTCGTGCTGAGCGTGCAGGTCGGGGCGACGACGGTGCTGCTGACCGGTGACATCGAGCCGGAGGCGCAGCGTGACCTGCTCGCCAGCGGGACCGATGTCCGGGCCGACGTGTTCAAGGTGCCGCACCACGGCAGCGACGCCCAGGAACCCGACTTCCTCGACGCGGTCGGCGCGTCGGTCACGCTGACCTCCGTCGGCGCCGACAACACCTACGGCCATCCCTCCGCCGACATCCTCGGGCGGCTGCTCGACACCGGCGCGCGGTCCTTCCGCACCGACCTAGACGGCGACATCGCCCTCGCCCACCAGCAAGGCCGCCTGGTCGCCGTCGGGCGACGTGACAGCGGGTCAGTGGGGAGCGGATGAGCACCCGCGCCGCGCTGCCGGCGCGCAACAGCTCTGCCGTCGCCTGAATGCCGTCCAGCTGCGGCATCCGGGTCCTCACACCAGGCCGAGCGCAATCTCGAAGACCGCCGAGCTGGCGCGGGCCTGCGCCTCTTGCTCAGCGGGGGTGAAGGTGTCGGTCCAGGACCGGCCGGGGAGCTCGTCCCAGACATAGAGCAGGGAGGCTGCGCGCATGCCGAACGCCGTCGCTGCCGAGAAGACCGCGGAGGTCTCCAGGTCCACCGCCAGATGCCCCGCGGCGGCCCATTTGCGGACGAGTTCTTTGGGCTGGGCGAGCAACGCGGAGGTGGTGATGGTCGAGCCGCGGTGCGCCCGCATCTCGCGCCCGGCGAACAGCGAGGCGGCGCGGGTGACCCGGCCCAGGTTCGCGGCCGCGACACCCTTGCCGCCGTAGTACTGCGAGGCGCCCTCGCCGATCGTGGCTCGTTCGGACAGCACGATGTCGCCGGTCCGGACATTGGGCTGAAGCCCGCCGCACGAGCCGATCTGCACCACGACCGGCGTACCGCAGGTGCCGAGGACGTGCACCGGCTCCACCGCGCGGGATGCACCGTAGGCCGGGCAGTAGGCCACCGGCACGTCGCCGTACCAGCCGTGCCACAGGTCGGGCATGCCGAGTTCACGGACTCCCTCGAGCAAGGGGAGCCGGCTGGCCAGTGCCCGCTTGCGCCACCAGGTGCCCTCCAGAACCAGCAGCCGGGGCACTTCGTCCTCGTCGAGCTCGAGCAGCGTCATCCAGCCGTTGCGGTTCACCTGGGCATCCTTTCCCAGACCCCGCCCGCCAGCCACGTTCGCCCCGCCGACAGCGACATCCCGCACTCAGCCGGTGTCGACGACCTGGTCACACAGGCGGGCCACCTGGTCGGCGTCGTGACTGACCAGCAGCACAGTGCGACGGCCGCGCAGCCCCTGTACGGAGCCCTCGACGACATCGCGGGAACCGGCGTCCAGCGCGCTGGTGGGCTCGTCAGCAGGAGCAGCAGCGGATCCGGGCGAGCGCCCTGGCCAGGCACAGCCGCTGGCGCTGGCCGAGCGAGAGCTGCTCGGCGGGCGCGTCCAGCCGGTCGCGTACCTCCGCCCACAGGCAGGCCTCCTCGAGTGCGGCGACGGCCCGTTCCCGCAGTGCGGCTCGCGGGGCGCGTACGACGTGGCGCAGGCCGAACAGGTCGACCATCGCCCGCAACAGGGTGGATGTGCCACCAGGACGACCGCGCTGCCCATGCGGAGGCGAGCGCAGCCGGATCGGCCGCATCCTGCGCCAGGGTGACGATGTGCGTCGGCAAGGACTGCACCGGCTGCTGGACGACGCCGGTCGGAAGCGCTGCTGCGCCGGCGAACACGGTGGCGGTGAACAGCAGCGGAGCGGTCTCCCCGGCGGCGCGGGCGAGCCCCAGCAGCAGGCCGTCTCCGGCGAGGTCAGGCGTCCTCGGCCATCAGGCTGTCGAGCACGGCGGCGCGGTCGACCTTTCCGTTCGCGTTGCGGGGCAGTTGTGGCACCACCCGCAGCGGTCGGGGGACGGCATGCGCGCCGAGCGCCTCGCGTACCGCGCTCTGCAGCCGGTGGGGCTCTGCGACCATGCCCGGAAGCGCCACCACGACCGCCGCGACGTTCTGCCCGGTGACTGTGGACGGCAGGCCGACCGCGACCGCGTCGGCGAGCAGTCCGGTGGCGAGCAGTGCCCGCTCCACCTCGGCCGGGTAGATGTTCACTCCGCCCCGGATGATGAGGTCGACCGCGCGCCCGCCGACGTAGAGGTAGCCCTCGGCGTCCATCCGGCCGAGGTCGCCGGTGCGCAGCCAGCCGTCGGCGGTGCGTGCGAGCGGCTCGGCCCCCCAGTAGCCGGGTGTGCTTGCCGGCGAGCGCACCTGCACCTCCCCGAAACTGTTGCGTGGCAGGACGGTTCCGGCCGGGTCGACCAACCGCACGTCGCAGTACGGCGCGGGGCGGCCGACGCTGCCCGGGCGCCGCAGCGCCTCGGTGTCGGGCAGGCAGGTGATCGGCGCGCAGGTCTCGGACAGCGCGTAGACGTCGAACAGCCGCAGCTGCGGCAGCCGCTCGCGCACCCGGTCGAGCGTGCCGGGCGGAGCGGGCGCGCCGCCGAAGACCGCCGCCCGGACGGCGGACAGCGCGGGCAATGCGAACGAGTGACTGCGCAGCAGCAGCTCCCAGATGCTCGGGACGACATCGAGCCAGGTGACCCGGTGCTCGGCGGCGACCTCGACGAGCTGGGTCGCGGAGAAGCCGGCCATGGTCACCGCGGACCCGCCGGACAGCATCGCCGGCGTCAGCTGCGTGACGTGGCCCGACACCCAGGCGAACGGCAGGTGGATCGCGGTCCGGTCCGCCGAGGTCAGTCCGAGCGTGCGGGCATAGAAGGCAGCCGCGTGACCGGTCATGCGTCCGGTCACCCGCACCGCCTTGGGGTGCCCGGTCGTCCCACTCGTCGGGATCAGGGAGTACGTCATGTCCTGGTCCGGCAGCGCCCTGCCGTGCTGCCAAGCGATCTCGCGGCCCAGCAACACGGTGGCCGCATCACCGACCGGCAGCGGCGTCGTCGGGACCGCGCCCGCCAGGGCCGGCTGGACGAGCAGCAGCGCGGCGCCGGTCAGGGACAGCAGGGACTGCACCCGCGCGGGTGGGCTGTCCACGGGGATGCCCACATGGACCAGGCCGGCCCGGGCGCAGGCCCAGATCGCGACCGCCGCCTCCAGGCCGTTGCGGGCGAGCACGGCGACCCGGTCGCCGGGCTGGAGCCCGCGCTCCAGCAGGGTCGCCGCGGCGCCCTCGACGAGCCGGGCGAATCCGTCGTAGGTCACGGTCCGGCCGGCGGCCGGGTCGACCAGCAGGACGTCGTCGGTGCTGGCCGCGAGGGCCTGCTCGAGCACCTGCACCACCGAGTGCGGACGGCTGGAGTAGCAGCGCACCCGCCTGCCCTGGACCGTCTCCTCGACCAGGGCGTCCGGTCCGGACTGCTGCGAGCTCATCCGATCAGCGCGTCCAGCGTGGCTGTCCGGACATGTCCGGCCTGGCTGTGCACCAGCTGGAAGGCCGCGGCCCGCAACAGCCGCTGCGCAGGATCGGCCAGGTCCATCCCCTGACCACCGCGGGCGGCGAGCAGGCCGGTGCACACCTCCAGCGACAGCAACAGCGACGAGGCACGCAGGGCGAGCCGCTCGGTCAGCGCCTGCGCCGGGTCGACCTCGTCGATCAGCCGATAGGCCTCGCTGCGCAGCGCGAGGACCCGGGGACGCAGCACGGCCGTGATGGCGGGGGCGCGCTGCTCCAGCAGTTCCAGCGCGGTGAGGGCGACTCCGTAGGTCGAGGGCTGCACGTTGCAGTTGACGTTGCGGTCGGCCTCGGCCCACGGCCCCCGGTCGTTGAGCAGCACGACATCGGCGTCGGGCAGAAGCAGTTCAGCAAAGCGCAGGGCATGCGTGGACGTCCCGCCCATGGCCGCCAGGGTCAGCTCGCCCGCACTGCACATCGCCGGCCGGTCACCGGCCGGCACCAGGCCGAAGACCACCTGGTCGGTCTCCTGCACCAGAGCGCCGACGAGCACGACATCGACCAGACCCCAGCCGGTGCACCAGGGCTGGAATCCGGACAGCGACCATCCGCCCTCGACCCGGGTGGCGAACACCGACGGCTTCGGCGTGCGCAGGTGGCTCCACGCCACGCCAGCGAGCTCGCGTCCCGCACACAGTTCCGGCAGGTGGGCAGCGACGAGGTCGGTGTTCGCACTGGCCTTGAGCATCTTCACCACCGGGCCGTGCTGGAACCACACGAACCAGGCATCCGGGCTCGCCCCGGCCAACAGCTCCGACACCCGGCGCTGCTCGGTCGGCCAGGCCCCGCCCAGCTCGGGGATCCCAGCGACGGCGAGCAGCCCAGCGGCTCCCATGGCGTCCATCACCGAGCGGTCCACCCCCTCGCGTTCCAGGCGGGCCGCGTCCAGGGCGAGGCTGCGCGTCAACTCGGCCGCCCGCTGCAGGACGGGGGACGTGTCGAGTTCCAGGTGGCTCATGACGGCATCGCCGCACCGACCGCGTGGGCGCCGCCGTCAACGTGCACAACGTCGCCCGTCGTTGCGGGGAACCAGTCCGAGAGCAGGGCGACCGCGGCCCTGGCTACCGCCGTGCGATCACTGGCGTCCCAGCCCAGCGGAGCGCGCGCCTGCCAGTCCTGCACGAGCGCCTCCCGGCCGTCGAGCGCCTTGGCCAGCAGGGTGCGCTGCGGTCCACACGCCACCAGATTGATCCGGATGCCGTCCGGTCCGAGCTCGCGGGCGAGGTAGCGGGCGGTGGCCTCCAGGCCGGCCTGCGCGACGCCGAGCCAGTCCTGCGATGGCCAGGTGCGCCCGGCGTCGAAGTCCAGCCCGACGATCGAGGAGCCGCGCACCAACAGGGGCCGCAGCGCGTGGACGAGTGCCGCGAGCGACCAGGCGCCGGTCTGCAGGGTCGGCGCGACCACCTCCCATGGCGCGGAGGCGAAGCCGCCGGATCGCTCCGCCTCGGGCAGGTAGGCGATCGCGTGCAGCACGCCGTCGACGCGGTCCCAGCCGGTGTCGCGCACCGTCTGGGCGAGCCGGGCCAGGTCGTGCGGCAACGTGACGTCCAGCTCCACGACCTTGTTGTGCACGCCGAGCCGCGGGGCGACGCGGGACGTGACCGGCAGTCCGCGGCAGGCCGGTGAGGTGAGCAGCACCTCGGCGCCCTGCTCGAGCGCCGTGCGGACCACGGCACTGGCCAGCGACTGCTCGGTGAGCACCCCGGTGGCCAGTAGGCGCTTGCCGGTCAGCAGGCTCGTCACCGGATGCTCAACAGCATGGGGCCGTCTCGGGGTCGACCGGCTCGGCCGGGGAAAGCAGTTCGAACTGCCCGGCGTACGGCGCGCCCTGAAGGATCGCGAAGGTCTTGGCGCAGACCGCCGTCGGCACCCCGCGCTGGTAGACGTGCTCGTCGTCGTCGAGCACCGCCTTCCATGGACCCTTGAACACGACGGCCTGATCGTGGTCGAAGCACGGCCCCTGCTTGCCCTTGTAGGCCACGACGGTCACCGCGTGGAACTCGATGCCCTCCACGACCTGCCACGGTGCGCTGTCGCGCTTGTCGAGCGTCACCCCGTAGAAGCCGGCATCCTCGAAGGCAGCCAGAAAAGCCTCCTCCTGGAACGCGCCGGAGATGCAGCCGCTCCACAGCTCCGGGTCGGCCTGCAGGTGCGCCGGAACCTCGACGTCGCTGACGATGTCGCTGATGATCGCGCGACCCCCGCGACGCAGGACGCGGAAGATCTCCGTGAACAGCTCACCCTTGGCCTGCGTCGCCACCAGGTTCAGCACGCAGTTGGACACGACCGCGTCGACACTGGCGTCCGGCACGAGCGGTGCGGCGCGGCGCTGCCGGGCAGTCTCGGTCTCGAACGTCTGCAGGGACGCCAAGTCGGTGACCGGGTGCGCCGCGAGCCACTGCTCGGTCGCGGTGACGTCCGAGCGCAGGTCCTGGATGCGTCCCTTGCGGAACTCCACGTTGGCGAAGCCGATCGCCGCAGCGACCTTCGGCGCAGCACTGGCGGCGAGCGCGAGCATCTCGTCATTAATGTCGACGCCGATGACCCGACCGCGTGGACCGACCACCTGGGAAGCGATGAAGGCGATCTTGCCTCCACCACTGCCGAGGTCGAGCACGGTGTCGCCGGCGGCGAGGTGCTGAGAGGGATCGCCACAGCCGTAGTCGCGGTCCAGCACCTCTGCCGGGATGACCTCGAGGAAGCGCGGGTCGTAGTCGACCGGGCAGCACAGCGCCGCCTCGACGGCCTGGGCGCCGGCGCTGTAGCGCTCGGCGACGGCCCGCTCGACCTCGGGGGCGGTGCGCAGGGTCATCGGGACGTCCTCTCGCGGTCGGGGGTGTAGAGGGTGCGGGCAGCGTCGGCGTCGAAGCGCGCGGCGGGGACGTCGAGGACCACGCGCCCGTCGCGCAGGCCGACCACCCGGTCGGCGAAGCCGGCCACCAGATCGACCTGGTGCAGGCTGCACAGGACGGCCTTGCCGTGGTTGGTCGCGAGCGAGCGCAACGCGGACAAGACGGCGGTGGCGCTCGCCGGGTCCAGGCTGGCGACCGGCTCGTCGGCCAGGACGACCCGGGCGCGGGAGGCGAGCACCCGGGCGATCGCGACCCGCTGCTGCTGCCCGCCCGACAACCGGTCGGCGCGGGTGTGGGCGTAGGCCAGCAGCCCGACCTGGTCCAGGCACGATGCGGCCAGTGCCTGCTCGGCTGCTGGGAACCGGCGGAGCACGACCCGCCAGGTGGGTACGTCGGCCAGCCGTCCGACGAGGACGTTCTGCAGCGCGCTCAGCCGGCGTACCAGGTTGTAGGACTGAAACACCAGGCCGAGGTCGCGACGCGCGTCCCGCAGGGCGCGGCCCTCGAGCTGCAGCAGGTCGGCGCTGAAGACCTCGAGTGCCCCGGAGTCGGCGCGGACCAGCCGGGTGAGGCAGCGGAACAACGTGGTCTTGCCGGCGCCGCTCGGCCCGACGACGGCGACCACTTCGCCGGTGGACACCTCGATGTCGATGGCGCGCAGGACCGGCACGCCGCCGTACGCGTGGGTCAGGCCGCGCACCGCCAGTGCCGACCCCGGCGACGGGGCGGTCACGCCAGGGCCTTGCGCAGCCGACCGGACAGCTGGTCGACGAGGGTCACCATGATCAGGATGACGATCAAGATCGTGGCCAGCCGGGGGAAGGCCAGCAGGTCCACGGCGTTCTTCAGCTCCTGGCCGATCCCCCCCGCTCCGACGACACCGAGCACCGTGGAGGCGCGGATGTTGAACTCGAGCAGGTAGAGCCCGATCCCGCTGATGCTCGGTAGCACGTCGGGCAGCAGGGTGTAGCTGCTGGTCTTCAGGCCCCCGGCGCCGGTGAGCTCGGCCGCTTCGAGTGGCCCGGCCGGCAGCGACTCGATGCTCTCGCTGAACAGCTTGCCCATCGAACCCCAGGTGTGCAGGGCGATCCCGAGCACCCCTGCGAACGGACCCAACCCGACCGCCGCCACGAACAGCAGGGCGAACACGAACGAGTCCACCCCCCGCAGACCGTTCAGGAACAGGCGTACGGGCACGCGAACCCATCCGCTGGGGGTGGTGTTGCGGGCGGCGAGCACACACAGCGGCAGGGCGAGCGCGACGGCGAAGGCGGTGCCGACGACGGCGATGGCGACCGTCTCTGCCGCCCGTAGCAGCAGCAGGTCCAACCCCTCGGTCGAGGGCGGGAACGCCTGGACGAGCCAACCTGCCAATGTCGGCAGCCCCTCGGCCAGTTCGACCGGGTCGACGTCGGCCAGCTCCAGGCAGCCGACGAAGCCCGCCACGGCGGCGAGCGTCAGCACCCACCGGGTGACCCGGGCCCGCAGCGGTCGGGCAGGGCGCGGTGGGGCCGGGACGAGCCCGGCCACGCTGCGCTCCTGCAGGTCGGTCACTTGCCGATCTTCCCCAGGTCACGGGCCGCGGTGATGATCAGTTCGTAGGTGTCGGGGGTCGCGGCGACGAAACCGGTGTAGCGCTTGGGCAGCAGGCCGTTGGCCTTGCCGTCGTGCTCGATGCCCAGGACCGCCGCCGTCAGCTCCTCGATCAGCTCCGGGTCGAGGTCCTTGCGGACCGCGATCGCGTCGTTGGGCAGGTCCGGAGAGGTCCACACGATCTTGCTCTGCTCCGCCGTGATTGTGCCAGCGTCGATCATCGCGTTGCGGTTGCGGTCGAAGTCGGTGGCGAGGTCGACCTTGTTGTTGGCCACCGCGGTCTCCTGCGCCGGGTGCGCGGCGCCCTCGCTGTAGTCGAAGTAGGTCGTGGGATCGATGCCGTCCTGCTTCAGCAGATAGGTGGGGATGAGCCAGCCCGAGGTCGACGCCGTCTCGGTGAAGGACATCCGCAGCCCCTTCGCGTCCCTCGGGTAGTCCATCACCTTGGTGCCCGCGGGGGCGACGACGATCGAGTGGTAGATGGGCTTCCCGTCGTACTCCGCCGTGGCGATCGCCATCGCGCCGCCCTTGTCGGCGGCCAGCACGTAGCCGAACGGACCCATCCACGCCAGGTCGGTCTTGCCGCTGGCCAGCGAGACGGCCAGGCCGGCGTAGTCGCTGCTGACCTCGAGCTCGTAGTCGGCGCCGACCTTGTCCGCGATGGCCTTGAAGAACGGTTCGTAGGCGCTGCGGGTGTCGGCGGGGCTCGGCAGGAACGGACCCACCGCGAAGCGCAACGTCTCGCGCTTCTCGGCCGCCGGGGCCGCCGGGGCCGCGCGGTCGTCGGCCTGTGTCGCGCTGCCGCCGCCGCATCCGGTCAGGGCAAGGGCGAAAACAGCCGCAAGGGCGACGCGACGGGAGTACGTACGAGGGGACGGCATCGATATCCAATCAAGAGAGTGGTGCGCGGAGGGGGTTGCGCTCAGACGGCGCAGTTGTACACGAGCGGGAGCGAGCCGTCGGCCCGGCGCAGGGTGAGGAACCGCTCGACGGCCAGGCGCTTTGCCTCGGCGAGCGACACGGGCGCGTCGGCGCAGGGGTGGGCCGCGAGCAGCATGTCAGGGCTGGTCTCGACGTCAGCGCCGGCCGGGTGCCAGTGCACCCCGTCGGCGGTGTAGGCGAGCTCGGGGACCGTGTTGTCCTCGCCGATCTCGGCCCCGGTCGTGGAGAACCCGCGCTGCACCAGCGGTCGTACGGCGAAGTCCTTGCCGACGATGCCCATGCCGGCCAGCAGCGCGCGCAGCGGCTCGACCTCCGCGGTGTTCTGTGCGGTCTGGGTCAAGCCGACGCGCACCGGCAGGCCGAGGTCAACGGCGAGCTGCAGACCGTCCATCGCCTTGCGCCAGGACCCCTTTCCCCGGTTGACGTCGTGGCCGGCGGCCGATGCCGCGTCGATGGAGGTCTGCAACACGAGCCGCTCACGGCCGGCGAGCCGCTTCAGCTGCTCGAGCCGCCAGCCTTGGTAGAGCATGCCGTTGGTGAGCAGCACCACGTCAAGCCGCTCGGTCGCGTACAGGGCCATCTCGACGATGTCGGGCTCCAGGAACGGCTCGCCACCGGTGAGGTAGATCTCGGTGAACCCTTCCATGACGGCCTCGTCGACGAGCGCCTTGACCCGCTCCAGCCCGAGCGAGCGCTTACGGGCCAGTGGACTGCTC
>JBBSUR010000079.1:0-10655 GCA_038234255.1 Mycobacteriales bacterium
CAGCTTCGGCGGGCGTACGCGACTGCCCAGGGTGACGGGGCCGGTCCGAGCCTGCACGAGCTGTTCCAGACCGCGCTGCGGGTCGGCAAGCGCGCACACAGCGAGACCGGCATCGACGGAGCCGGGCGATCCCTGGTCACGGTCGGGCTGCATCGGGCGATGGCCGCCGTGGGGCCGCTCCAGGGCCGCCGGGTGCTGGTCATCGGCGCGGGGTCGATGGGCGCTCTGGCCGGCGCCACCCTGCGTCGTGCCGGGGTTGGCAAGATCGTGGTGGCCAACCGCACGCCGGCCAACGCCGAGCGACTCGCCGGCTCGCTGGCCGGGACGAGCATCGGCTTGGACCGGCTCGAGTCGGCCCTGTGCGACGCCGACGTGGTGGTGTCCTCGACCGGCTCGACCGGTCTGGTCGTCACCCGCGACCTCGCCGCCCGCGCCGTCGCGGCGCGCGGCGGCCGTCCGCTCGCCCTGCTCGACCTGGCGCTGCCCCGGGACATCGACGTCACCGTGCGCGATCTGCCCGGGGTGACGCTGGTGGATCTCTCGGCGTTGCAGGACCAGCTCGCAGCCACCGAGTCGGGCGCCGACGTGGAGGCGGTCCGGGCGTTGGTGACCGCCGAGGTGGGCCAGTTCCTGGCGTGGCAGCGCGCCGCCCGGGTCGCCCCGACGGTCGTGGCGCTGCGCAGCCGGGCCGACCAGGTCGTCGATGCCGAGCTGGCTCGCCTCGCTGCCCGCCTACCCGGCCTGGACGAGCAGACCCGGGTCGAGGTGCAGATCGCGGTCCGGCGCGTGGTGTCCACGCTGCTGCACGCCCCGACCGTGCGGGTCAAGGAACTGGCCGAGGCCCCCGAGGGCCTGTCGTACGCCGATGCACTGCGCGAGCTGTTCGGCCTTGACCGGGCGGCGCCGGCGGCGGTCACCGCGAGTCCGGTGTCGGCGGTGCTGGACGACGGCGAACTCGACGACGGCCTGCTCGACGACGGCCTGCTCGACGACCCGATGGTCGACGGGCTGCGTCGATGAGCCGACCGCTGCGCCTGGGTAGCCGTAGCAGCGCGCTCGCGCTGGCACAGTCCCACGCCATCGCGGCCACCGTACGGTCGGCGACCGGCCGTGACGTGGAGTTGGTGATGGTGCAGACCGCCGGGGACCTGTCGGGCGCCGCCATCAGCTCGATCGGTGGGACCGGCGTGTTCGTCACCGCGTTGCGTGACGCGCTGCTGACCGGCGAGGTCGACCTGGCTGTGCACTCCTACAAGGACCTGCCCACCGCACCGGCCGGCGGGCTGGTCGTGGCCGCGGTGCCGGTGCGGGAGGACCCCCGCGACGTGCTGGTGGCCCGCGACTCGCTCACGCTCGGCGAGCTCCCCGAGGGCGCTCGGGTCGGCACCGGCTCCCCGCGGCGCACCGCCCAACTGCTCGGCCTCGGGCTCGGGCTCGACGTCGTGGGCGTGCGCGGCAACGTCGACACCCGCATCGGCAAGGTCCGCTCCGGAGAGCTCGACGCCGTGGTCCTGGCCCGCGCCGGGCTGGCGCGGCTGGACCGGCTCGGCGACGCCACCGAAGTGATCGACCCGCTCACGATGCTGCCCGCGCCCGCGCAGGGGGCGCTTGCCGTGGAGTGCCGCACCGACGACACCGACCTGGTGGCGTTGATCGCCGGGCTCGACGACCCGGACAGCCGTACCGCCGTCGATGCCGAGCGGGCGCTGCTGTCGGCGCTGGAAGGCGGGTGCACGGCGCCCGTCGGCGCCCTCGCACAGGTCGCCGAGGGTGACGACGGCCCGGAGCTCTACCTGCGCGCTCTGGTGGCCGCAGTCGATGGAACAGACGCGGTTCGCCTGTCGGCGACCGGTCCGACGTCCGAGGCCGGACAGGTGGGACGCCGGCTTGCTGCCGAGCTGCTCGACCTGGGGGCCGCGAACCTGATGGGAGTGGTTCGCAGATGAGCCCGAGAGTCACGTCGAGCACCCGTCGCCGACCCGCGGGGCAGGTGGCCCTGGTCGGCGCCGGTACCGGCGACCCGGGGCTGCTGGTCGTCCGCGCCGCCGAGCTGCTTGCCGCCGCCGACCTGGTGGTGGTCGACGTGCGGTGTGGGACGGCCGTGCTCACCGGCGTACGCCCGGACGCCGAGGTGGTCCGGACCGAGCCGGGTGAGTCGCAGGGCCCGGCCCTGGTTGCGGCCAGCAAGGACGGGCGCGCCGTCGTCCGGCTCCTGCCGGGCGACCCGTTCCTGCACCCCGAGGGGGTCAAGGAGGCCGAGGCGGTTCTGCGCGCCAGGCAGCGGTTGGAGGTCGTCCCCGGTCTGCCGGGCGCCGTCGCGGTGCCGGACTACGCCGGCGTGGCCGTCGGGCTGCCGCGCACCGTCGCTCGAATCGATGACCGCACCGACTGGCGCGCGATCGCCGGCTCGGCCGGCGTGCTGGTGCTGGTGGGCGGCGCCGGCGACGTCGCCAAGTGCGCCGCGGCCCTGATGGAGCACGGGCGCAAGGCGGGCGAGGCGGTCTCGGTCACCGTCCGCGGCACCACCCCCGACCAGCGCACCGTGCTGTCGACGCTCGAGGGGGTCGAGGCGGCCGCCACGGCCGCCGACCTGTCGGGCGACGCGGTGCTGGTGGTGGGCAACCCGGTGAAGCGGGCCGAGAAGCTGGCCTGGTTCGAGAGCCGTCCGCTGTACGGGTGGCGGGTGCTCGTGCCGCGGACCCGGGACCAGGCCGGCGTGGTGTCGGCCCAGCTCCGCTCGTACGGCGCCGTGCCAGTCGAGGTGCCCACGATCGCGGTCGAGCCACCCCGGACGTCCGCACCGATGGAGCGGGCGGTCAAGGGGCTGGTGGACGGCCGGTACAGCTGGGTCGCGTTCACCTCGACCAACGCGGTGAAGGCCGTCCGCGAGAAGCTCGAGGAATTCGGCCTGGACGCACGGGCCTTCGCCGGTGTTCGGGTCGCCGCGGTCGGCGACACCACGGCGCAGGCCCTACGGGACTTCGGCCTGCGCCCCGACCTGGTGCCCGCCGGTGCGCAGTCGGGCGAGGGCCTGTTGGCGGAGTGGGACTCCTGCGCTGACCCGGTCGACCGCGTCCTGCTGCCCCGGGCCGACATTGCAACCGACACGCTCGTCGCCGGGTTGAAGAAGCTCGGCTGGCAGGTCGACGACGTCACCGCCTACCGGACGGTTCGCGCGGCTCCGCCGCCGGCGCAGACCCGCGAGGCGCTCAAGGGCGGTGGGTTCGACGCGGTGCTGTTCACCTCGTCCTCGACGGTGCGCAACCTCGTCGGCATCGCCGGCAAGCCACACGACTCCACCGTCTTGGCCTGCATCGGACCGGCCACCGACGCCACCGCCCGCGAGCTGGGACTGCGCGTCGACGTGCTCTCACCCGCGCCGGACGTGTCCAGCCTGGTCGAGGCTCTGGCCGCGTTCGCGATCGAGCGCCGCGCGACGACCGAAACGTTGCCGAGCGCCGCCCACCGGCGCAAGGTGGCGCGGGCCGCAGCGACCGCCACCCGGTGACGCGACCGGGCGGCGCACACCCGGCGACGCGGCTGCGCCGGCTGCGCCGCACCCCCGCGCTGCGCCGCCTCGTCGCTGACGTGCGGGTGAGCCCGAGCGACCTGGTGCTCCCGGTGTTCGTCAAGCAGGGGCTGGCCGAGCCGAGCCCGATCGCCTCCATGCCGGGCGTCGTCCAGCACACCCGGGACTCGCTGAAAAAGGCTGCGTACGAAGCGGTTTCGGCGGGGATCGGCGGCATGGTCCTGTTCGGCATACCGGCGGTCAAGGATGCCCGGGGCAGCGGCGCCGATGACCCGGCGGGCATCGTACAGCTCGCCGTGGCCGACGTGGTTGCCGAGGTCGGCGCCGACCTGGTGGTCATGACCGACCTGTGCCTGGACGAATACACCGACTCCGGCCACTGCGGTCTGCTCACCGCGTCCGGTGAGGTGGACAACGACGCGACCCTGACCCGTTATGCGGCGGTCGCCCTCGCGCAGGCCCGCGCCGGCACGCACGTCGTGGCGCCCAGCGGGATGATGGACGGGCAGGTCGCCGCGATCCGGTCCGCCCTGGACGCGGACGGCTATCCCGATCTGGCGATCCTGGCCTATAGCGCGAAATACGCCTCCGCCTACTACGGCCCCTTCCGCGACGCCGCCGAATGCGCGCCGCAGTTCGGCGACCGGTCGGGCTACCAGCAGGACGGCGCTCGGTCCGCGGCGGAGGGCGTACGCGAGGCGCTGCTGGACATCGGTGAGGGCGCGGACGCGGTGATGGTCAAGCCCGCCGGCGCCTACCTCGACGTGGTCCGCGCGGTGGCCGACGCGGTGGACGTGCCGGTCGCGGCCTACCAGGTCTCGGGGGAGTACGCGATGGTCGAGGCGGCCGCGGCGCGCGGCTGGATCGACCGGCGACGGATCATCCTGGAGCAGCTCACCGGGATCCGCCGGGCCGGCGCCGGGATGGTGTTGACCTACTGGGCGAGCGAGGCCGCCGGTTGGTTGGACTCGCCGTGATCCTCGTGCCGTGAGCGACGCGCCGTGATCGACAGGCCGTGATCGACAGGCTTGCGGTCGGCGTCGCCGTCGTCGCGGTGCTGCTCGGGGTGGCCGGCATGGTGCTCGCCGCGCTGGACCGCCGGCCCGGAAGGCCGGTGCTGCAAGGGGTTCTGCTGCTACAGTTGCTCCTGCTCGCGCAGGCCGCCGTGGCGGTGACCCGGCTGGTCCAGGGCGACCGGCCGGTGGAGTTGGGCGTCTTCGTCGGCTACCTACTCGTGTCCGTGCTGCTCGTGCCCGGCGGGGCGATCTGGTCGCTGGAGGAGAAGAGCCGATACGGCACGTTGATCCTCGCCGTCGTCTGCCTCGTGGTCGCGGTGCTCCAGCAGCGACTGCTCAGCCTGTGGGTGCTGGGGTGAGTGTGGGTCCTTCAGTGAGTGAGCCGGTCGGGGTGGGGCCCGGCCGGCTGCTGGTCGCCGTGTACGGCATCTTCGCCGTCGCCGCGGCCTCACGGGCCGGCCTGCAGCTGCTCACCCGGTTCGACGAGGCGCCGCTCGCGTACCTGCTCTCGGCGCTCGCCGCGGTGGTCTATGTCGTGGCTACAGTGGCGCTCGGCCGCTCGAAGCGCCGACTCGCGCTGGCAGCGTGCGGCTTCGAACTGACCGGCGTGCTGGTCGTCGGCACGGTCAGCCTGCTCGTGCCCGACGCCTTCCCGGACGAGACGGTCTGGTCGGTGTACGGAGCGGGGTACGGCTTCTTCCCGCTGCTCCTGCCGGTGCTCGGTCTGCTGCGCCTGCGCCGCACCCGCGCTCCCCGAACCGTTTGCCGGTGACCGGCCCCCGAGCCTCAGCGCGGACGGTGGTGCTGCAGCCGGACGGTGTCCTCCAGGGGCAGCGGCACCCAGAAGGTCGTCAGCGGGACGACCCGCTGGCAGCCCTTGCACACCAGCCGCCCACCGAAGACGAGCACCCACAGCAGCATCGGCAGCAGCACGGCACCCAGGTCCCTGCGCCACGGCACCACGGACACCTGGCTGGTCACGACTCCAGTGTGCGCTACCCCGGCGCAGTTGCGCGGGGGGGCCAGGCAAGGATGGGACGCATGGTCTTCGATTTCGCCGCGCCCGCCTCCGAGGCGTTGTTCGCGCGCGCCCAGTCGGTCACCCCCGGCGGGGTGAACAGCCCGGTCCGCGCCTTCCAGGCGGTCGGCGGCACCCCGAGATTCATGGTCAGCGGCAACGGCCCCTACCTCACCGACGCCGACGGGCGGGACTACGTCGACCTCGTCTGCTCGTGGGGCCCGATCATCCTGGGTCACGCCCATCCCGCGGTCGTCGACGCGCTGCGGGTCGCGGCCGGCAAGGGCACCAGCTTCGGCACCCCCACCGCCGGGGAGGTCGAGTTGGCCGAGCTGATCGTGGATCGCGTCGCGCCGGTCGAGCAGGTACGGCTGGTGAGCTCGGGCACCGAGGCCACCATGAGCGCGATCCGCCTGGCCCGCGGCTTCACCGGGCGCAGGAAGGTGGTGAAGTTCGCCGGCTGCTACCACGGGCACGTCGATGCGCTGCTCGCCAGCGCGGGCAGCGGGCTGGCCACCCTCGGCCTGCCGGACAGTCCCGGGGTCACCGGCGCGACGGCCGCGGACACGATCGTGCTGCCCTACAACGACCTCGAGGCGGTGCGGACGGCGTTCGAGTTGCACGGAGATGCGATCGCCGCCGTCATCACCGAGGCGGCGGCAGCCAACATGGGCGTCGTCCCGCCGCTGCCCGGTTTCAACGCCGGGCTCGCGGCGTTGTGCCAACGGTACGGCGCGCTGCTGGTCCTGGACGAGGTGATGACCGGCTTCCGGGTCAGCCCGGCCGGCTGGTACGGCCTCGAAGGCATCCCGGCAGACTTGTTCACCTTCGGCAAGGTGATGGGCGGTGGCCTGCCGGCGGCGGCGTTCGGTGGGCGGGCCGACGTCATGGCCCGGCTGGCGCCGCTGGGCGCCGTTTACCAGGCCGGAACGCTGTCGGGCAATCCCCTCGCGGTGGCCGCCGGGCGCGTGACGCTCGAGTTGTGCACCCCCGAGGTCTATGGGCACCTGGATGCGACCGCGGCGGCGGTGGAGCGGCTCGCCTCCGAAGCCTTGTCCGCAGCCGGTGTCGAACACCGGGTCAACCACGCGGGCAACCTGTTCAGCATCTTCTTCTGCGACCACATGGTCGTGGACTACGCGACGGCCAGCCAGCAGAACGTCCTGCGCTACAGATCCTTTTTCCACGAGATGCTCGCCCGCGGGGTCTACCTGCCGCCGAGTGCGTACGAGGCCTGGTTCGTGAGCGCCGCCCACGACTCGGCTGCTCTCGATCGGATCGCCGAGGCGCTGCCGCACGCCGCCCGGGCCGCTGCCGCGGTGCGCGCCCCCGAGCTGGTCGCCCCGCCGACAGCAGAGGATCGCGCATGACCAGGACCACGGTGCACCTGTTGCGGCACGGCGAGGTGCACAACCCCGGCGCCGTGCTGTACGGCCGGCTGCCGGGCTTCCGGCTCTCCGAGGACGGGTTGCAGATGGCGCACGACGCCGCCGACGCTTTGCAGGGTCGCGACGTCACCGTGGTCGTCGCGTCGCCCCTGCAGCGGGCGCAGGAGACAGCGGCGCCGATCGGAGCGGCCTTCGGTCTCCCGGTCGGCACCGACGAGCGGCTGCTCGAGAGTGAGAACGTCTTCGAGGGAAAAACCTTCGGGGTCGGCGACGGCGCGCTGCGGCGGCCGGAGCACTGGCCGCACTTGCGCAACCCGTTCCGGCCGAGCTGGGGTGAGGCGTACGCCGTGATCGCCCAGCGCATGCTGGCTGCGGCGCAGAGTGCGCGAGATGCGGCGCTCGGTCACGAAGCCGTCTGCGTCAGTCACCAGCTGCCGATCTGGACGGTGCGTCGATACGTGGAGGGTCGCCCGCTCTGGCACCGCCCGGATCGCCGCCAGTGCGGGTTGGCCTCGCTCACCAGCATCACCTGGCAGGACGACCGAGTCGTGACGGTGTCCTACAGCGAACCAGCGGGCGCGGCCGCGCGTCGCCCCGGAGCGGGCGCATAGGTCGGCCGCACGCCTGACGCTGGCGGTAACGGCGCCGGCAGCGGATCAGGCGACGTCGTCACGCGGATCGCGCGCCCGGCGACGCTGCTCCTCGGCTCGCCGTCGCAGGTCACGCAGGAACTCCTCGTCGTCATCCGGCGCTGCGCGATCGGGGGCCGAACGGGTCAGTCGGGCGAGCCCACCGCGTGCGCCGCGAGCGGGCCGACCGTAGAGCAACCACAGCGCCGGCCCCAGCAGGGGCGGCGCGAGCACCACGAACCACACGAGCTTCGGCAGGGTGCGGATGGCGGAAGGGGGGGTCGTCGCCACGTCGAGCACGCCGTACACGAGCGCGGCAAGGCTGACCACGATGAGGACGAATACCACGGTGCTGACCTCCTCCTGCACAGCAGTCTACGAGACAGGCGGCGCTGCGCAGGTGGGTCTCACAACAGGACGGCGACGCCCCCGGGCTGCGGCTGGACCGGGACGTGCCCAGCCGGTGCCGAGAGGGTGGGGCCGCCGTCGAGCAGGGCACGCACCTCGGACTCACGGAAACGCCGGTGGCCTCCGGGCGTACGGATGCTGCTGATCCGGCCCGCGGCTGCCCAGCGGGTCACGGTCTTGGGGTCCACCCGGAACAGCGCCGCCACCTCGCCGGGGGTCAGCAGCCGACCCCGTCCACCCTGCATCTCGTTCATGTGCGATAGCCCCCGTCGGCTCGCCGCGCCCGCAAATCGGACGCTGCACGCACCAACGACGCAACCTCGCAGCAGTGACGCGGGGGACGCTCGTCGCTCAGTGGGACAGCGCGGGGCATCGAACGCGAACAGACCGGGTGGGAGCCCATTTTGTCATCCGGAGATAGCTCAAAAGGGCCATGGTCAAGACGTACAAGACCGCCGATTCTCCTGTGCAGCGGCACGAACTGTCGTGCACTCTCGCCCCCTTGGAGCTCTCCGTGCGTGTCTCCCCCCTTCTGTCCGCTGCGGCGGCCACTGCTCTTCTTGCTGCTCTCGCCGGTCCGGCCAGCGCTGCGACCACGCCCGCCCCTGGCGTCGGAACTGCCCTGTCGGCCGGTTCACTGACCAAGCTGTCCGCCGCCGGCCAGGTCCTGGAGGCGCTGCGCCTGCAGCTGCCGACCGGCACCGTCGACGGGAACCAGGCCCTCGTCCGCATCGTCCCCCTGCTGTCCGACGGCAAGGAGGTCGGCCAGGCGGTGGAGGTCGGCAGCGGACAGGAGAAGTCGTTCGCTTCCCAGTCCGCGGGCCTTCCCGGCGTGCTATCCCTGACCAGCCCGGGTGGGTCCCTGTCCGCGCTGATCGGCCCGAACGGTCCGGTGGCGACGGCCACGACCACCGGGCTCGGCGGACTGAAGCTGCTCGGCTCGGACGTGCTCGGCGACGGCTCGTTCGCCACCACCTCGCAGGTCACCAAGGTTGGCTCCTCGGCCACCAAGGGCCTTGCCCTGGACGGCCTGGCACTGCCGAAGCTGCTGGACCTGCTCACCAACCTCGGTCTTGACCTGAGCTCGCTGCCGATCGGCTCGCTCACCGACCTGCTCGGCGGGCTCAACCTGCTGAACCCAGCGGGTCTGGTCCAGCTCAACGACCTCGTCTCCCTGCTCGACATCACCAACGTCGGTGGCCTGCTCGCCGTGGGTCCGCTCGACGCTCTGCCCGGAAACCTGGACGCAGCGCAGATCGGCTCCCTGCTCGACCTCACCAACGCCAGCGCGTCGCAGGCCGACGCCGTCACCTCCCTGCTCGGCCAGATCGGTGCGCTCTCGCCCGCCACTGCCAACTCGCAGCAGTCCAGCGCACAGGCCCTGCCCGACGTCAGCGGCATCGTGGCGGACCTCACCGGTGGGGCGGGGACCGACCTCACCGGTGGCACGCTGGACCCGGTGCTCTCTCTGCTCGACCAGGGCACGATCACCGGCCTCGAGGGGCTCCTGGGCAATGGGTCGCTCGCCCCGGCCGACCTGCTGGGCAGCCTGCAGGGTGTCCTGGACGAGCTGGTCGGCGGGCTGCTGGACGACCTGCTGGGCAACCTGGCCGACCCGGCTGACCTGCTCGGCCTGCTCAACGTCTCCCTGCTGAAGGTGGGCAAGCTCGACGTCTCCACCCTCGCCACGAGCGGCGACACCGACGCTGCCGACGTCACCGGCACGCTGGCCGGGGTGGACGTGCTCGGCACCGATGTGCTGTCGAGCGTGCTCGGCAAGGACTCGGTCGACCTCACCTCGCTGCTGGGCAACAACGGCGCCGGCCTCGGCTCCCTGACCGACACGGTCAACGGACTCTTGGGCACGGTGACCAGCGTGCTGGGTGGCGCCGGAATCGCGCTGCCGCTGCCGGAGGTCGCGTTCTTGAAGAACGTCGAGGAGACGCTGACCGCCAGCAACGGCACCAAGACCTCCCGCGCCGGTGTCGAGGCCCTGTCGCTGACGTGGGCACTGGACGAGCTGAACATCCCCGCGGTGTCCTCGCTGACCGACAGCCTGATCAAGGGTGGCTCGCCCGTCGGTGGTCTGCCGCTGGTCGGCAACCTGCCGCTCGGCGCCAACTCGGCCTCCGCCCTGCCGACCGGTCAGCTGACCGGCCTGCTGAGCAACGGTCAGTTGACCGACCTGCTCTCCGAGCCGCTCTCCCTGGTGCTCGGTGACCTGACCGACACCGCCGTGTTCACCGCCGCCGGCAGTGTTCCGCCGGCCGTGGTGCCCGTCGCCGCACCGCCGGTCACCGCAGCGCCGGTCGGGACGCAGCTGCCCCGCACCGGTGCGTCCTCGGCGATCGCCGCTCTCGGTATCGCCCTGATGGGCGGCGCCATCTTCGCCCGCCGGCGTCGGATGGCAGCCGGGGACGTCATCGGCTGAGCTGATCCGCAGGCCCGCTGACGGGCCGAACGCACCATGGCTGGAACGGGCGCCGCCTCACCCCTGACGGGGGTGCGGCGGCGCCCGCCGGTGTGTGCGAGCCGGTGTAGGTCCGCCGCTGTGTCCGAAGCCGTCCTGCGGGGGCGGCCGTCCTACGGTGAGCGGATGGAGTCGCCGCGCCCCGGCCGGGCCTTTGTCGTCTACTCGGGCCTGCGGCTGGCGCTGCTCCTGGTCAG
>JBBSUR010000080.1:0-10650 GCA_038234255.1 Mycobacteriales bacterium
CGCCTTGCAGCGGATCAAGCGCAAGCTCGAGGGGCATCTCCAGGCGCGCAGCGTCGCCGACGCCGGCTGATCCGTCACACCTCGATGGACTCCAGTGCCTCCCGCGGAGCACCGGTGCGGTACCGGTAGGTCGCTCCTTCGTCCTGCACGACGTAGGTCGTGACGCCGCTGCGCTCCCAGTGCAGGACCAGCAAGCCGTAGCGCTCGGCCAGCCGCACCAGCGCCTCCACGTCGGCGACGTCGACCACGGGGCGTCCGCGGGTCAGCGCCACCGGCAGCACCGGCAGCAGCAGGTTGCGGTGCCGGTGTCGGATGCGGTCGGCTTCGGCGACCGGGCCGACCAGGCGGGCCAGGGCCATGAGGACCGCGCCGGCCGCCGCCGCCAGGAGCAGCGCGGCGAGCGAGATCTGCCGCGCGGTGGCGACGTCGACGCTGCGGCCGAGGGCGGACAGCTGGGCCGGACCTTCTTGGCTGACGGAGGTCTCGGTGGTTGTCTCGGCGGTCAGGGTGTCGCTCGTCGGCTTCAGCGACAGGCTGTCGAGCGTCAGTGCCAGCCGCGGGGCGAACTGAGCGCCCCCGTCCATCTCGATCCTTGGTACGACGGTGATGCTCACACTGCCGGTCGGGATTCCGGTGACGGCCGAGGCGGCCTTGGCCCGGTCCTCGATCGAGGACAGCTCCAGTCGGAAGCTGCCCGCCTGCTGCCCGGCCAGGGGCTGCCGGCCGGCCAGCGGGAGGGTCGAACGCCAGCCGCCGGCGGAGGAGAGCTCGGCGTCCACGGCGACTGTGCCGGGCCGACCGGCGTAGCGGTAGCTCACCTCGACGGTGTCGGTCAGTGCGCGGAACACCGGCTGCGGCGCGGTGACGGTCGTGCCGTCGTACGCGGCGGACGGCGGGACGGTCGCGGCGTAGGAGAAGTCGATGGTCGAGGCCACGCTGGTGCCCGCCCCGACGTTCGTGGTCGCTGGACGGGTCCAGCTGACCGCGCCGAGCGCAGCGCCGGCCACGGCCACCACGACGGCGGCCGCGGCGACGGGACCGAGTGCGGGCGGCAGTGAGCCGAGCGAACGGCCGGACGTGGTGCGGTGACGAGGGGACATGGTGCGGCGCTCCTTGCTGCGTTGACGTCGGGTGACGGCGGTGGTGCCGCCACCCGCCAGGAGGAGGAAGGCGTATGCGGCGAGCGCCGGCGGGCTGGTCAGGCGCCGCAGCCAGATCCCGCCGCGCGTGATGTGCAGCAGCTCCTTGCCGACGAGGTCGTCGACGCTGGGCTTCTCCGGGTCGAGCCACGAGTTGTTGTCGCCCTGGAACACGTAGCGGTCGCCCTCGACGGCGACGATGCGGTGCAGGACGACCGTGTTGAGCAGCTCGCTGCGGTAGGCGGCGGAGTCACCGACGGCGTACGAAATCGTTGGGCCGACGATGACGAGGTCGCCGGCAGAGATGCGCGGCTGCATCGAGATGCCGCGCGTCGTGACGATCGAAAGGGGCTCGACAGCCAAGGCGGCAATCACCACGACCACACCGGCCAGCAGCGCTGTCGCAGCGCATCGGTACCAGCGCATGCCCGGCTCCTTCACCCGTACGACGAGCACGGCGCCGCGGGCTGACGATCAGCCCGCGGCGCCGTGCGGCGACTAGCTGACGGCGACGTTGTAGGTGCCGGAGGTCGCCGTCGACTGGGTGTAGCCGGTGCAGGTCACCGCAGTCGTCCCAGGCGCAGGAGCAGTCCCAGCGGTGAAGGCTCCGACCGTGCACCCGGTCAGCGCATCAGCGCCGAAACCGGCCTTGACCGTGCGGCCGGTCAGGTCGCCCGTGAACGTCAGCGCGGACGCCGTGATCGTGGCCCCGTCGCCGCTGAGGGTGTAGCTCAGGGCGGTGGCGGTGGCCCCGGAGATCGTCGACGTCCCGTACCCCGCCACTGAGGCGGGAACGGTGTTGTTGGCGGTAAACGCCGAGCCGGTGGCGGCGACGAGGCCGGCGACGGCGACGGCGCCGAGGAGCTTGAAGTTCTTGCGCATGAGAGATTCCCTTGTCTGGTGGTAGCCCGGCCGTCCCCGATTGGGACCCGTGGCTTTGCGTCCCCGACTTGCGCCGGGTTTGCCTTGTCGTTGACGACAGGTGCTTCGGCGCACGACTTGTCCGGACTCGAGCGCGGCGGCGCATCATTTGCTTTTCCGCCCCTTGTGCCTAGCTGCGGCCATGGAGAGCGGTCAGCCCGGGATGACTAGTCGGCAGTCTCGGCCGCTTGGTGCTGACAGGGCCGTGGCTTACAGTGAGTTCACAGTTCCGACGAGGACGGCTTCCACTTGCCCGGAAGATCTGCCTCGCCCGCGTCGGCGAGTTCTCCTCGGCGTGAGTTCCCTCCTTCCCCCGGGAAGAGCGCGCGAATGAAAGACGATCCCCTCCTTGCGGCTCTGCTCTCCTCGCCGCATACGGCCGTCGTCGGTGCGGCGCTGGACGGCACCATCACGCGCTGGTCCGCCGGGGCCCAGCGGCTTTACGGCTGGAGCGAGGCGGAGATTCTCGGCCGGCACTTCTCGTTGCTGGTGCCCGAGAACCGACGCGACGAGCCCGCCACCGCGCTGGCCATCTCCGGCGCCTGCTCCCGGGGAGAGGAGATGCCCGCGTTCGAGACTGTCCGGGCGGCGCGCGACGGCTCGCTCGTCGAGGTCGAAGTCCACGTCCTCACTGTGCGCGGTGAGGACGGCCAGCCGGTGGGGCTGCTCACGCTGTACCGCGACCTGCGCCGGGCTCACCGCGCGGAGCTCGCGCTGTCGGCCTCCGAGCAGGAGCTGCACGCGCGCTTCGCCGACTCACCGGTCGCGCAGTCGCGGGCCGACCTGCAGGGACGCGTGCTCGCTGTCAACGCCGCCATGGAGAAGCTGCTCGGGGAGCCGGCCGAGGAGCTGATCGGCCGGGACGCCCTCGCGATGTACGTCGAGAGCGATCGCCAGGGCCTGCGTGATGCACGGGCCCGGCTGGCGTCGGGCGCAGAGCACTACGTGCAGCACGAGGTCACGCTGATCCGCGCCGACGGCGAGCCGGTGCGTATCGTCCGGACCGCGACCGCCGTCCGGAACGCGGACGGGGACGGCCCGGCGGTGCTGGCCATCTCGGTCGAGGACGTGACCGCCCTGCGCTTGGCGGAGCAGCGCATGCGCACCGAGGCCGCGCGCTTCGACGCACTGCTCCAGAGCATGCCCGTCGCCGTCTTCTCCTACGACGCAGATGGCCGGTACACGACCTTGCGCGGCCAGGCGTTGGATCGCCTCGGCCTGACCGAGGGCGAGCTGGTGGGCAGCCTTCTGCCCGAGGTGTCCGCCGAGCTGCCGTGGGCCCGCGACGATCTGCTCGCCAGCCTGTCCGGGCAGGAGACCTGGTCCGTCGCCGATGCGATGGGGCGGTCTTGGAAGTGCCACTGCCAGCCGATGCGCGACGATGCCGGCGAGGTCGTTGGTGGCTTGGGTATTGCCGTGGACATCACCGAGCTGGCCGCGGCCGAGCGTCAGGTGGGTGCCAACGAGGCGCGGCTGAACGCGCTGCTGCGTCACGCCGACGACGTCGTCCTGGTCGTCGACAGGGGTGGCCGCCTGCTGTACGTGAGCCCGGCGATCGCCAGGGTCTTCGGCTACGACGACCGCGCATTGTTCTGGCGGCAGGTGTCAGACTTCGACCACCCGGACGACCGTGCCGCCGCGGGGCGGGCGTGGCGACGCACCCTGGAGGCCGAGGGTGCGACCGAGACCTTCACCTGCCGGGTCCGGCACGCCGGCGGGGCGTGGTGCTGGTGCGAGATCGTGTTCACCAACCTGCTGGGTGACCCAGACATCGGCGGCTTCGTCATCAACGTGCGGAACATCACCGAGCGACGCAGGGCCGAGGAGCAGCTTCGGCACTCGGCCCTGCACGACGCTCTGACCGGCCTTGCCAGTCGCGCGCTGCTGCTGGACCGCATCCAGCACGCGCTGCATCGGAGCAAGCGCGCCGACTCGCACACCGGACTGATCCTGCTCAACGTCGATGGCATGGCTGGCCTCAATGATGCGCTGGGTCCGGACGGCGGGGACGTGATCCTCCAGATGGTCGCCGAACGCCTGGTCGAGGCAGAGCACGGGACGGACAGCGTCGCCCGGGTCGGTGGTGACCAGTTCGCTCTGCTGGTCGAGGACGTGGCCTCCGCCGAGGGGCTGCGCGTACGGACGTCGACGCTGGTCGACGACCTTCGAGGTCCAGTCCTGGTAGAGGGCGTCGCGGTGGAAGTGTCACTGCGGGCCGGGTCCGCGCTGAGTCCCGCGGCGAATGCGGGATCGCTGCTCGCGGCAGCCGAGCGGGCACTGCCTGCCTCCGCTAACGGCGACCGCATCGTCGTTGCACATGCGGTCGTCGAGGACAGCGGCGACAGCCGTGTCTTCGCGGCGAGAGCGGAGTTGCGCCGTGGCATCGAGCGAGGTGAGCTCCGGTTGCACTACCAACCGGTCATGCGACTGCCGGACGAAGCCATGGCCGGGGTCGAGGCGCTGGTGCGGTGGCAACATCCCGGACGAGGGCTGCTCGAACCGGCAGAGTTCCTCCCGCAGGCCGAGGGCTCGGATCTGATGGTCCAGCTGGGAGAGTGGGTGCTGCGGGAGGCCTGTGCCCGCGCCGCCGCCTGGCAGTCGGCCGGCCAGCCGTTCGGGGTCGGGATCAACCTCTCGCCTCGGGAGCTCCTGGCTGCGGATGCGGTGGACCTGGTCCGCGACATCCTCCGGGAGACCGGTGCCCGACCGGACCGGCTGATCTTCGAGGTCACCGAGAGCACCCTGATGGACGACGAACGGGCACCGGAGATCCTCCGAGACCTGAAGAGCCTGGGCGTACGCCTGGCCCTGGACGACTTCGGCACCGGATACTCCTCGTTGACCTATCTCAAGCGCTTCCCGCTGGATGCCATCAAGATCGACCGCTCGTTCGTGGCGGGCCTGGGTCGCGACGCCGACGACGAAGCCATCGTCGCCTCTGTCGTCGGCCTCGGGCGGGCGATCGGCAAGCTCGTCGTCGCCGAGGGAGTGGAGACCGTCGCGCAGCGCAACGCGCTGATCGCCCTCCGGGTCGACCAGGCCCAAGGATTTTTCTGGTCCCGGGCGCTGGCGCCGGACGAGTTGATGACCTGGCTCGCGAAGCGTCCATGGAGCGGCGACGCAGCGCCCTCGAGCGCTGCTCCGGCAGACCCGCCCTGCCTCACCGTGGCGCTGCCGGCCCGAGACGAAGCCCGCATCCGCCAGATGCTCGCGGAGGGGGCGTCGCTGCATACCGTCGCAGCCGCGCTCAACGCCGAAGGGCGGCGGACACCGTCCGGGCCGCGATGGACGACGACGACCGTCGCGCGGGTTGTCGCCCCGGTGCGCCCTGGCTAGCGTCGGCGGGACGGCAGGTCAGCAGTAGGCCCGTCAACCGCCTCGCCGTGCTCGCGGCGATTGAGGCATCCGCTGAGCGCATCGCCCTTGAGATGACAGAGAGTGCTCTGCTCAACCAGCCCCCCGCGCGTGAGCCTCATAAGGGTCCGAAGGTCGGGAGTCCGGCTTGCGCTGGACGACTTCGGTACCGGCTACTCCTCCTTCTCCTACCTTCGCCAGATCCTATCGACATCATCAAGATCGACCGGTCGTTTGTCAGTGGTCTCGGGGAGAACGATCATCGCCGAGGGCGTGGAAACCACCGCGCAGCTGTTGCACCTGCGTAACCTGGGAAGTGGACGAGGCCCCTTCCGGCTGACAGTCTGGAGCGGTGGATCGAGGCGAACCAACAGGCAGGGTGGGCGCTGTCCGTGGCTTCCCCGAGCCTGCCACCCGGGAGCCGGCGCCCCTTCAGCCCAGAAGAAGTCGTCATCTCGCCTTCGGTGTCCCATTGCCGTCCCCCATCAGGCCTCCCCATCCCCCGCCACGGGAACTGAGGCGGCCCATAGCGAGTACCGAATGAACGAGCCCAACAACACGGTCGGTGCAGATGGCCCTGGGAATTCAGGACAGGACCATCCCTGCCTCCCTCCTTCGGTGCAGGCGGCGCGGCGCGCGCCGAGACCTAGGGGCGCCAGCCTGCCGAAGCGGGCGTACCCCGTCGTTGCCGAACAGGACGACGCCGTCTCGGGCCCGCAGGCGGCTGCCCTCCGGGCCCTCTTACGCGCCACGTCGGCAGATCAGGTCGCTCTCGTGCTGGCCACCTTCATCCATGACCTCGGTGGCGGGCTCGTCCCCGCACGGCTAGCTGACCCGGCGAACACCCTCCCGGTGGATGTCTCTCTCGGACTGTACGAGCCGCTGCTCCCTTATGCCGATCCGGTGAGCGTTGCTGCCATGCGACTGGCGAGAGACCTGCCGGAGATGATGGAAGACGCTCGCCTGGTGTTCAGGCGCCTGCAGGGCGAGGTTCAGAGCGCCGATGAGGCGACACGCGATCCCTTGACCGGGCTGCTGACGCGTCGGGCCTGGATGCGACGCCTCGCAGAGGCAGAGGCGGGCGACAGCGTCTGCCTCATCGACCTGGACCGCTTCAAGTCCGTGAACGACCGTGATGGGCACAGCGCAGGGGACACCGTGCTTCGCGCCATCGGGGCCGTGCTTCTGCGCAGTTTTCGCCAGGCTGACAGCTGCGGTCGGTACGGCGGTGACGAGCTGACCTGCCTCACCCCGGGCCTATCGGCGCAGGCGCTCGCCCAGCGCTGCGAGGTGCTGCGCGCACAGTGGGAGCAGCAGCGCCCGGAGTGCGCCGCCGTCGTCGGCCTGTCGATCGGTGTCGCCACGGTCACCGCCGAGGGGGGCCGAGCAGCGCTGCAGTCGGCTGACGAACAGATGTACCGCGCGAAGCGCGCAGGAGGGGGACGCACCGTGGTCGCCGACGAGACTTCTCAGAAGGTCAAGTGATCACCGACATGGAAGCACTGGAGACGTACTTCCGCTCGCTGCGCTCCGTGGACGCGCCGGGCGCGACCGGCCTTGTTCTCGAGTTGTTCGACGAGGGCACACCTGTTCGACGGATCACCAGTGAGATTTTCGGCCCAGCGCAGGTGCGTGTCGGTGAGCTCTGGCAGCAGGGCGACTGGTCCGTCGCGGACGAGCACGCGGCCACCGCGGTCACCGAGGCCGCCGTACTGGCACTCGGGCACGCTTCTCGACCGCGCGTGGTGTCGCAACAGCGCCACATCGTCCTCGCCTGCCCCGAGGGTGAGTGGCACACGCTGCCTGGCCGCATGGCCTCTGTCGTCGCCGCTAGTACCGGCACCCGCGTGAGCGTGCTCGGGCCGTCGCTCCCGCCGGACCAACTCGCGCGGCGGCTCTCCGCTGGAGACGTCGACCTGCTGGCACTGTCCTGCACGATGCCGACGAACCTGTTGGGAGCCGCCCGCTGCATCACCGTTGCCCACGAGCACGACGTTCCCGTCTTGGTCGGCGGCCGCGCCTTCGGGGACTCACCTCTGCGCGCCCACGCCCTGGGCGCCGATGGCTGGTCAAACGATCCCGCGGCGCTGCTTGGGCCCCCGCCCGCCTTGACAGGTGTCGCGGTTGAGCCACCGCTCGAAGTCCTCGTGCTCGACGCAGTCGACCCGGCCGTCGTCGCGCTCGCCTACGACCGGATGGTGGCGGCCTTCCCCCGGCTGGCCACGATGAACCCGGGGCAGCAGGCGAGAACGCGCGAGGACTTCGGCTGGATGGCCCGCTACTCAGCTGCTGCGCTGCTGACCGGCGACCCCTTGATCGTGCACGAGCTGCTGCTCTGGCTGTGCAGCCTGCTAGCCGGCCGCGTTCCACCGGAGATCATCACGACGTCGGCGCTTCTCCTCGCGGACGCCGTGGAGCCCGATGCGCCGCGCGGCGCGGACCTGCTCCGTCAAGCCGCGGGCCAGGTCGCGTCCCGCGGGCAGGCCGGCGCGTGACCATCCCCGTAGAAGGTGCGAGCTTCGTCACCGTCAGCGGCATCGCCGTGCCCGCGGGCGGAGCGGCGGCGCTAGAGCTGGCCATGCGGAACCGGCTACGGCTGGTCGATGGCCGTCCCGGGTTCGGTGGCCTGCAGGTCTGGCGGCCCGTGCGCGTCGGCGACCCGTACCGCATGGTCACCTGGTGGAAGGATCAGGATACGTTCCGCGAGTACCTGCGATCGACGGACCACGACGCCTCGCACGCGCGCACCCCCGACGGGCCCGACCGCCCGCGCCCGGCCGGGCTGGACCGCTACTGGTGCATCGCGGACTAGCGAACGGCGCACCACGTTTCGCCAGTCGACTTCCGGCGATGTGTCGGCGGCCGCACGACGCCACGCGGGAAGCGGGACCTCGCGTTAGAGGCTGGGGCTGGGCAAGTGGTGAAAGCGTTGGCCAGCCAGATCGGGACCTCGGTGCGGGCAGCGCGGCGCAGGTGCTGGGGAGCGCGCGGCCCTCACGGCTGGGCCGCAACGTCGTCTGGCCCGGTCCGAGACCGGACAACCACGCTGGTGGCTAGGCAACACCGCCCTGACCTGCCACTATAAGAGATAATAGGAAGGACCTGTCAATGCTTATACCCGCCGAGGCGTGGGCGGCGCTGCTCGAGGCTGGCGTGACGGTACGCCCCGTCGGCGCGCAGCAGGTCGAGCTCGCGGCGGCCGACGACACTTCAGGGTCGGTGGTGCTGACGGTGCAGCGGCGCAAGACGCCGCTGGCGCCCAGCCACGTGCGCGCCGCAGTCTCGGGCCGGCCTGCTCTCGTCGTGGCGCCGTCAGCCACCGACGCTGCTCTGACCGCTGCGGCGGACGCCGGATGGTCGGTCATCGCCCTGGACGCCGCTGCGAGCTCTGGTCCCCGGGGGCTGATCCGCCTGCCGGGGCGTGACGTGGTCATCGGTCGCGCCGCCGCCGGACCGCATAGTCGCGGTCGCCCCGGGCCGCAGCCGTGGCGCACGTACGCGCTGGTGCGCCGCATGTTCACCGTCGGTCCATTCACCCAGGTCAAGCTGGCGCGCGCCGCCGGGGTGACCCAGCCTCTGGTGTCGCAGACCCTCACGCGCCTGCGTACCCAGGGGCTGGTCGAACGCGTCACGACCTCAAGTGGGCCGCGGTGGCGGGTAGTCGACCGGCGTGGTCTCGTGAACTGGTGGCTGAACACCTACCCCGGCCCGGGCGGCATCACGACGTACTGGTTCGGCCTTGCAGCCCCCGTCGAGCAGGCCCGGACGGCGATCGACCAGCTCCAGACGACCGGCCCAGTCGCGGTGTCCGGCGACGTCGCGGCCGACCTGATCGCTCCGTGGCGGCGGCCGCTGCGCGCGGTGGTGTATGCAGCAGCCGGCGACGGTCATGCCCCCCTCGACCTGAGCCTGGCAGGGCTGACGCCGTCGGGCGCGGACGAAGCCACCCTGGAGTTGATCGTGCCCGGCGACCGCAGCGTTTTCGCTGATCCGGTACTGCCGGAGTTTCAGCTACCGCTGGCCGACGCGCTGCAGGTGGCCTGGGACCTGCGTCGCGCTGCGGGCACCGACGCCGACCAGGCCCTTGCAGCCCTCCTCGGGCGTCTGACGGCTGAGGACTACGCCCCCGACCCAGCCCGGTGACCGGGCCCATCGCGCTCACACTCGCCTCGGTGAGCCGCGCGGGCGACGCCGGGTACCTGGCCGCCGCCGACGTTGGTGCCATCGCCGCCGAGCTTGAGGTCGCCTACCGACTCGTCGGCGGCAACGCTGTCTCGCTGCTGGTCGCCGCGCACCAGGTCGCGGACCGGACCCCTCAGCGTGAGACCGCCGACGCCGACTTCGCCGCCACCTACGACGTCGTCGCCGATCCGCGGTTGGTCCCGGCCCTGCGCGGCCGCGGATACCGGCAGGTCGAAGGCAATCGGTTCGTCCGCCCGCACGAGTTGCCGACCGGCGCTGGCACCGTCGCAGGAAGCTGGGAGCTCGTCGTCGACGTGCTAGCGCCATCCTATCTGGGACGGCTCGTCCCGAACCAGACACACGGCGACCTCGTCGTAGACGAGATTCCCGGGCTCACGCTCGCGCTCGGCCGGCCGCCGACCGAGGTTGCGGTTCAGGTGAGGTTGACGACCGGACATGAGCTCACGGCGCAACTGCTGCTGCCGGACGTCGTGTCCGCGCTGTGCTTGAAGGCGTACGCGTACCGGGGGCGCCTGACGGACCGGGACGCGCTGGATCTGTGGCGCCTGCTCGAGGCCGCCGAGGCTGCCGGCGTCACCGCGGCGAACTGGCCGACCGAGCCGAGCGCATCAGCCGCCGCGGACGTCCTGCACCAGTTCTTCGGCCGTCCCGGTGCGGCCGGACTGCGTCAGGCCACAGTCCGCACCGCCGAGCAGACGCGACTGCGAGCGCTCGTCGGGTACGTCGTCGGCGTCTGAACAGACACCGGTGGGCAAAAACCGGCTCTCCGGTCGTTTCCGTGGGCCCTGTCTGTCAGGCTCTCGTGAGACACCTTCAGTAGACCTTCATCCCTGCAGGGCGAGAGTGGATTACCCAATCTGATGACCATGACGACAGCTGTTCTTGCCCGCCTACATGATGGGCGTGTGACCTCACCAGACCCGGCGCCTCGGCCGACTCGACGACGCTTCACCGGCGAGTACAAGACCGCCATCGTGGCCGAGTACGACGGTTGCACCAACGCCGGAGAGAAGGGCGCGCTGCTGCGCCGGGA
>JBBSUR010000081.1:0-10599 GCA_038234255.1 Mycobacteriales bacterium
CTCGCCGAGCGCCTGGACCGCCGCGCGCCGCCCGGCGACGTCGAGGTCGGCCAGGTGGCGCGGCGGCAGCCCGCGTACGGGCGCGTCGAACACGAGCGGGAGGGAGGTCACAGTGCCTCCAGGATACGGCGCCCTCACCCCTTCCCGGTGCCCCCGGCCGAGCGTCCGGCCGGCGCTTCCCCGGCCGAGCGTCGCCGGATGGCGGTGCCCACCGGCGTGGCGGGCGCCATCTGCGGAAGATCAGCGGGGTGGGCCGGCCGGCCAGCGCGCTTCCCCGGCCGAGCGTCGCCGGATGGCGGTGCCCACCGGCGAGGCGGGCGCCATCTGCGGAAGATCAGCGGCCGAGCGATTCTTCTAGCTCACCGGCAGCAGGGCGGTCAGCAGCAGATAGGCGACCGGAGCTGCGGGCAGCATCGAGTCCAACCGGTCCATGATCCCGCCGTGGCCGGGCAGTAGTTTTCCCATGTCCTTGATCCCGATGTCGCGCTTCACCATCGACTCACCCAAGTCGCCGAGCGTCGCGGTCAGCGCGATGGCCACCCCGTAGCCCGCACCGAACAGGGGCGAGGCGTGGAGAAGTGTCACGAACAGCGCCGCGCCCGCGCCGGCGCAGGCCAGCACCGACCCGGCGAAGCCCTCCCAGGACTTGTTCGGCGAGATCGACGGCGCCAGGGCGTGGCGGCCGAACAGCACCCCCGCCACATAGCCGCCGACGTCGCTGGCGACCACCACCGCGATGAACGTCGTCACCCGGCGTGGGCCGTCGTCTCCGACCGCCAGCAGGGCGGCGAAACCGGCCAGGAACGGCAGGTAGGCGGCGGTGAAGGTGGACGCCGCCACGTCCCGCAAGAAGCCCTCCGCCGGATCGGCGAGCCGCCACGCCAGGCAGGCGAGCACGGTGAGCGCCAGCCCGAAGAACAGTGCGTCCGGCCCGTCGCGGTAGGCGAGCGCGACCATGGCCACGCCGCCGACGAGCAGCGGGACGAGCGTCGGCTGGGCCCCGAGGGTGCGCAGCGACTGGACGATCTCGTAGACGCCGATGCAGACGGCGAGGGCGACCACCACGACGAAGGCCCACCGGTAGGGCGAGAACAGCGGCACGGTGACCAGCGCGCCGAGCAGCAGCCCGACGGCGATGGCGACGGGGACGTTGCGTCCGGCCCGGCCGGAGTCGTCCTTGCCCGGAACGCCGCCACGAGCCGCCGGAGTGGCGTAGAGGGCTGCCATCAGACTTCGAGCAGCTCGGCTTCCTTGTGCTTGAGCAGGTCATCGACGGCGCTGACGTACTGCCCGGTGGTCCTTTCCAACTCCTTCTCGGCGCGGGCGACCTCGTCCTCGCCGCTCTCGCCGTCCTTGACCAGGCGGTCGAGCTCCTCCTTGGCCTTGCGCCGGATGTTGCGGATCGAGATCTTGGCGTCCTCGGCCTTGCTGCGCGCCACCTTGATGAACTCGCGGCGCCGGTCCTCGGTCAGCTGCGGGAACATGATGCGGATGATGTTGCCGTCGTTGGTCGGGTTGACCCCGAGGTCGGAGTCGCGGATGGCGCGTTCGATCAGCCCCAACGAGCTCTTGTCGTACGGGCTGATGACCGCCATCCGGGGCTCGGGCACGGTCAGCGACGAGAGCTGGTTCACCGGGGTCATCGCGCCGTAGTAGTCCACGACGATCTTGTTGAACATCTGCGGCGTCGCCCGGCCGGTGCGGATGCCGCCGAAGTCGTCCTTCGCGACCACGACCGCCTTCTCCATCTTCTCCTCGGCGTCCAGGAGCGTGTCGTCGATCATGGGTGAACCTCCGCGCTGATGAGGGTGCCGATCTTCTCACCCGCGACCGCACGGGCGATGTTGCCTTCGGCCAGCAGATCGAACACCACGATCGGCAGGCCGTTGTCCATGCACAGACTGATGGCAGTGGCGTCCGCGACCTTGAGCCGCCGTTCGAGGACCTCGGCGTAACTGAGCCGGTCGAACTTCACCGCATCGGGGTTCGTGCGCGGGTCGTCGTCGTAGACCCCGTCGACCTGCTTGGCCATCAGCACGCACTGCGCGCCGATCTCCAGCGCCCGCTGGGCGGCGCAGGTGTCGGTCGAGAAGAACGGCTGCCCCAGGCCGGCGCCGAAGATGACGACGCGCCCCTTCTCCAGGTGGCGGATCGCCCGTCGCGGGATGTACGGCTCGGCGACCTGTCCCATCGTGATGGCGGTCTGCACGCGGGTGTCGATGCCCTGCTTCTCGAGGAAGTCCTGCAGCGCAAGGCAGTTGATGACGGTGCCGAGCATGCCCATGTAGTCGGCGCGCGGCCGGTCCATGCCCTGCTCGGTGAGCTCGGCACCGCGGAAGTAGTTGCCGCCGCCGACCACGACCGCCACCTGCACGCCGGTGCGGACGACGTCGGCGAGCTGCCGGGCGATTGCGTGCACCGTTCCGGGGTCGACCCCCATCTCGCCGCCGCCGGCGAAGGCCTCGCCGGACAGCTTGAGCAGCACCCGTGCGTACCGTCCCGGATCGGCCGGAAAGGCCGCCTCCCGGTCCAGATGTGCAGGGATGACGGCCTCCTCGGTCGTACGGACGGTGACGGTGCCCGGAACCTACCCCTCAGGCCTGGCCGACCTTGAAGCGCACGAAGCGAGTGAGCTGCACCCCGGCCGCCTCGAGCACCTGGGCGACGGTCTTCTTGTTGTCCTTGGCGAAGGCCTGCTCGAGCAGCACTCGCTCCTTGTAGAAGCCATTCACCCGGCCGTCGACGATCTTGGTCAGCGCCGCCTCGGGCTTGCCCTCCTGCTTGGCGGTGGCCTCGGCGATCTCGCGCTCCTTGGCGACGACGTCGGCCGGCACGTCCGCACGCGCGACGTAGGTCGGCGCGAAGGCGGCGATGTGCTGCGCGACGTCCCTGGCTACGTTCGCGCTGTCGGCGCTGTCGGCGGACAACTCGACCAGCACGCCGAGTTGCGGCGGCAGGTCCGGGTTGGTCTTGTGCAGGTAGACCGCGACGTACGGGCCGGCGAAGGTGGCCACCCGCCGGACCTCGATCTTCTCGCCCATCATGGCGCTACCGTCGGTGAGCACTTCCGACAGCGGCTTGCCGGCGACGTCGACCGTCTGCAGCGCGGCCACGTCGCTGCTGCCGAACGCGGCGTCGACGACCTGCGCAGCAAGGTCCTGGAACTTCGCGCTCTTGGCCACGAAGTCGGTCTCGCAGTTGAGCTCGAGCAGGGTGCCCGTGCCGGTGCCCTCGAGCTTCGCCACGACCAGGCCGTTGCTGGCGGCCCGGCCCTCCCGCTTGGCCACGCCCTTCAGGCCCTTGATCCGCAGCTGCTCGACCGCCTTGTCGTAGTCGCCGTCGGCGTCGACCAGGGCGTTCTTGCAGTCGGTCATGCCCGCGCCGGTGGCCTCGCGGAGCTTCTTGATGTCAGTGGCGGTGACGGATGCCATGTGCTGTCTCGTTCCTTTCGGCGGGGGACGTACGGCTACGCCGGGGAGGCGGGGGTCTCGGCGGCGGGGGTGGCGGGGGCGGCGGGGGCCGGAGCGGCGGCGGCGGGGCTGGCGTCCGCCGCACCCGCAGACTCGACAGGGGCAGCGGCGACGCCCGAGACCTCGGCCGCCTGACCGGTCAGCAGCTCCTTCTCCCAGTCCGGCAGCGGCTCGTCGCCGGCGACCTCGCCCGGCTTGTCGTCACCGCTGCTCGCGCCGGCCCGGGCCATGAGGCCTTCCGCGACCGCGTCCGCGATCACGCGGGTGAGCGTGCCGATGGAGCGGATCGCGTCGTCGTTGCCCGGGATCTTGTAGTCGACGACGTCGGGGTCGCAGTTGGTGTCAAGGATCGCGACCACCGGGATGCCGAGCTTGCGCGCCTCGTTGACCGCGAGGTGCTCCTTGTTGGTGTCGACGATCCAGATGGCGCTCGGGGTGCGGGTCATCTCGCGGATCCCGCCCAGCGTGCGCTGCAGTTTGATCCGCTCGCGGGACAGCACGAGCGCCTCCTTCTTCGTCAGCACCGTCTGGCCACCGGTGACCTCGATGAGCTCGAGCTCCTTGAGCCGCTGAAGCCGGCCGAAGACGGTCTGGAAGTTGGTGAGCATCCCGCCGAGCCAGCGCTCGGTGACGTAGGGCATCCCGACCCGGGTCGCCTGCTCGGCGATCGGCTCCTGCGCCTGGCGCTTGGTGCCCACGAACATGATCGTGCCGCCGTGGGCGACCGTCTCCTTGACGAAGTCGTACGCCCGGTCGATGTAGCCCAGCGTCTGGGTGAGGTCGATGATGTAGATGCCGTTGCGCTCGGTGAAGATGAAGCGCTTCATCTTGGGGTTCCAGCGCTTGGTCTGGTGCCCGAAGTGGGTGCCGCTCTCGATGAGCTGCCGCATGGTGACGACGGCCATGGGTGGGGCCTTCCTGTCTGCCCGCGTCGGTGCACCCCACTGATCAGGCGGGACGGCCGCGCGGCGGTCGGTTGTGCCGCCCACCGGTCGGTGGTCGGCCCTGGTGCCCTCGACCGGGTCCGCTCCCCGGTGTTGGCGGGAGACCGTGGACCTGGCCGGCCATCGTCGGGACTGGCGGGAGGCACGCGAAGTCGACCCGGTTGACCGGGTCGCTGCGCCGAGTGTACGGCGTGGCCGGCTCGACCGGATCACTGTCCACAGAAGCGCGCGGCGCCCTGTCGGTGCAGGCGGCAGCGGCGCAGTCTCGGGCGGTCGGCCGCGCTGGCGGCCGGTCGCTCCAGGCGTGGCGCCTGGGCGCCGTGGACTCGGTCGAGGAGGTGACGGCGGTGCATCGTCGTAGGAGTGGGACGGCGGCACGTAGGGGTGCTGTGGAGAGAGTCGTCGTCGTCATCGGGCTGCTCCTGCTCGGCGGGGGCCTCACTCCGGGGACCGGGCTCGCCCAGGAACCGGCGTGGGTCTGGCCCCTGGATGAGCCGCCCAAGGTCAGCCGACCGTTTGCGCCACCGGCGTCGCGCTACGGGTCGGGGCACCGGGGCGCCGACCTGCCCGGCGAGGTCGGCGCAGTGGTCGTGGCCGCCGGGCCGGGGCGGGTCTCCTACGCCGGGTTGCTGGCCGGACGCGGGGTCGTCGTGGTGGTGCACGGCGACCTGCGCACGACCTACGAACCGGTCACCGCATCGGTTCCAGTAGGAAGCTCCGTCGAGGCCGGCACGCCGATCGGGCAGCTGGAGCCCACCCACGCCGGTTGCCCGGCGACCGCCTGCCTGCACTGGGGGCTGCGGCGGGGCGAGGACTACCTCGACCCGGTGCGGCTGGTGGACCGCGGACCGGCCCGGCTGCTCCCGCTGGGCGACGCGGCGGCGCCCGGCGCACCTCCCGGATTCGGCGGCGCACCGGTCCCAGGGGGCGAGGCGGCCGGGCCCGGACCGGCCAGCTCCATCCCCTCCGCGGCCGGTCCCGAGCCGGGCGGTTCCGACCCGGCCGCCGACGAGCCGGGTTCCGACGAACGGGCCGGCGAGGATCGGGGGACGGGACCCGCACCCGACGGATGGGCACTGCGGGCGGCGCAGCTCCCCCTCGACCTGGCCGCCGTGGCCGTGCTGGTGGCGGGCCTCGCCCTGGTCGTACGTCGGTGGCCGGGTCCAGGCCATCCGGCCGGCGGCGGCAGCGCGGCTCATGCCCCGGACGACTCGGCCGGACCAGACGCGCTGGTGCTCCAGCTCGACGCCGAGCGCCTACGCCGGCGAGCCGGCTGACCGACCGCCCAGCACCGGTCAGGAGGCGCCGAACTCCGGCAGGGTGATCGTGCCGTCCTCGGCCAGCGCGAACCCCGGATTGTGGGCGATCTCCCAGACGTGCCCATCCGGGTCAGCGAAATAGCCCGCATAGCCGCCGTAGAACGTGCCCGCCGCAGGCCGGATGACGGTGGCTCCGGCCCGGGCTGCCCGGATGATGACCTCGTCGACTTCGGCCTCCGAGCGGACGTTCTGTGCCAGCGCAACCCCGCCATATCCCCCGGGTTGCACGTCACCGATCCCGATGTCGCGGTCCAGGTCGACGCGACCCCAGAGCACCAGCACAAGGCCACCGGTCTGGAAGAAGACGGTCTCCTGGACCTGCTGCCCCCGCCAGCCGAGCTGCTCGTAGAACATTCGCGCCCGCTGCAGATCTGCGACGCCCAGGGTGATCAGGCTGACCCGCTGCTCCATGACCGGGTCAGTCGTCCTGGTCGGACAACTTCCCCCGCAGCTGCAGCACGGCCTTGGTGTGCATCTGGCAGATGCGGCTCTCGGTCACGCCGAGCACCTGACCGATTTCGGCGAGCGTGAGGCCCTCGTAGTAGTAGAGCGTCACCACGATCTTCTCCCGCTCGGGCAGCGTGTTGATCGCCTTGGCCAGCAGGTACTTCGTCTCCTCGGACTCGAAGGCCTGGACCGGGTCCTCGGCCTTGGTGTCCTCCAGGGTGTCGACCAGCGAGAGCTTGTCGCCCTTCTCGCCGCCGGCCGTGAGCAACTCGTCCAGCGCGACGACGTTGACGAAGCTGACCTGGCTGAAAATCGTGTGCAGGTCCTGCAGGGCGATCCCCAGCTCACCGGCGACCTCGGTCTCGGTCGGTGTGCGGTGCAGTGTGGCCTCGAGCGAGGCGTAGGCCCGCTCGACCTCCCGGGCCTTGGAGCGGACCGAGCGCGGGATCCAGTCGATCGAGCGGAGCTCGTCGATGATCGCGCCCTTGATCCGACTGATCGCATAGGTCTCGAACTTGATCGCGCGCTCGAGGTCGAATTTCTGGATCGCGTCGATCAACCCGAAGATGCCGTACGACACGAGGTCGGCCTGCTCGATGTTGGGCGGCAACCCCACGCCGACCCGCCCGGCGACGTACTTCACCAACGGGGAGTAGTGCAGGATCAGCCGCTCGCGCAGCCGCTCCTGCCCCGTCGTCTTGTACTCCCGCCACAACTCGGCGATCGCCGACTCGATCTCGGCGCGCTCCTCGTCGCTGACGCCGGCATAGCGGCCTCGACGCGCTGACGGCCTGGCGGCCGGCGCGGCGACAGCCAGCGCCTCGACGGGGGGATCGTCGGTGCTGGAGGTACGCACGGCCATGGCGACTCCTTCCCCGCTCCATGCTCGATTCGACCCTGCAGAAGGACCTGTTGCCCAGCGTGGCGAGCCTAGCCGAGCAGGCTTGACCGCAGGGGGCAACGGCACAACTCTCGTCACGACTCACGCCCGGGGATGGGCCCGGGCATAGCTGGCGCGCAGCCGTTCGACGCTGACGTGCGTGTAGATCTGCGTGGTCGCGAGTGAGGCGTGGCCCAGCAACTCCTGCACGCTGCGCAGGTCGGCCCCGCCCTCGAGTAGGTGCGTGGCGGCGCTGTGTCGCAGCCCGTGCGGGCCGAGGTCGGGCGCCCCGGGCACATCGGCAATCCGCCGGTGCACCAGCGTGCGGGCGGCCCGCGGGTCCAGCCGTCCACCCCGGCGGCCGAGCAGGAGCGCCGGACCGCTGGCCGCCGTCGCCCAGTGCCCTCGGCCCTCGGCGAGCCAGGACTGCACGGCGTGACCGGCCGGATCGCCGTAGGGCACGCTGCGCTCCCGGTTGCCCTTGCCGAGCACGCGCAGCACCTGCCGTTCGGTGTCCAGGTCGTCGAGGTCGAGGCCGCAGAGCTCGCCGACGCGGATGCCGGTGGCGTAGAGGAGTTCCAGGACCGCCCGGTCACGTCGCTGCTCCACCGAGCTGCCGTCCACCTGCTCGACCAGCCGAAAAGCCTCGTCGGCGCGCAGGACATCCGGCAGCGGCCGGTTGCCTCGGGGGGTGGCCAGCAGCGCACCGGGATCGCTGGCGAGCAGCCCCCGGCGGTGTGCCCATGCGGTGAACACCCGAGCGCTGGAGCCGCGCCGCGCCAGCGTGGTGCGCGCGGCCCCGCCGCTACGGGACCGGGCCAGCCAGCTGCGCAGCACGCCGAGGTCCAGCTCGGCGAGGTCGCTGACGCCGCGTCGGGAGGCGTGCTCCAGCAGGGCGGCGACATCGCCGGAGTAGGCGCGCACGGTGTGGGCGGAGCGGGCGAGCTCGAGCTCCAGGTGGCGGGTGAATCCCTCCAGCGCCGCGCCGAGCGCCGCGGGCAGCGCTGACCCGGAGGGCGTACGGACAGGCGTCACGCTGCACCGTCGTCCCGGCGGCGCGGCAGGTCAAGGCGCCCGGCCGGGCGTCAACCGTTTTCCGCAGCGCGCCGCTGCTGCGGTGGTGCCGGGCGGCTGGCGCCGAGTGCGGTGAGCCGCCACCCGTCCTGGGTCCGCTCGACCAGGCCGTTCGCGAACAGCGGTGGCAGCACTTGTTGGACGACCAGCGAGCTGACCCCTGCGGCGCGGGCGATGCTGGCCTCTCCGGCGCCCGTGCGGACCGGCACGGCGTCGAGCACCAGACGTACCGTCTCGGACAGCCCGTCACGAACGCCGACCGGGCCGCGGAGCGGGTCAGCCGTGTCGGTGCTCAGCGCACCCACCGCGTCGAGGATCTCCGCCACCCGCGTCACGCAGATCGCCGGCGCGACGGCGTGCCGCAACTGGTCGTGGCAGCCGGCGGACATGGCGGAGGTGACCGGTCCGGGACCGGCCATCACCTGGCGCGAGAGCAGCCGGGCGCGCTGGAGCGTGGCGAGCGAGCCGCTGCGCCGAGCGGCCTCGACCACGACGGTGCCGAGCGAGAGCGCGGCGATCAGCCGGTTGCGGACCAGGAAGCGCCCGCGGGTCGGCGAGCTGCCCGGCGGCAATTCGGACACGACCAGCCCGGTCCGCGCGATCTGCGCCAGCAACCGGTCGTGCCCGCGCGGGTAGGCGACGTCGGCCCCGCAGGCCAGGACCGCGACCGTGGGGGTGCGGGTGGACGCGAGCGCTCCGCGGTGCGCGGCAGCGTCGATGCCGTAGGCGCCTCCGCTGATCACCGCGAACCCGCGGTCGCTCAGGCCGACGGCCAGCTCCCCGGCCACCTGCGCCCCGTACGCCGTGGCGGCCCGAGCGCCGACCAGGGCGACCGAGCGCTCGACCACCTCGTCCAGCCGGTGCGGCCCGCGGACGTAGAGCGCCAGTGGTGGCGCCTCCACTCCTGACGTGTGGCGCCAGAACAGGCGGGCGTCGGGCCACTCGTCCTGTCCCGGGCAGACCAGCCGGGCCCCCGAGACGGCCAACCGCTCGAGATCGGTACGAGGCTCGTAGCCGTGCGCACGCAGCGCCGCCCCCGCGCGCAGCTCCGCCGACACCGGGCCGCACGCGCGCCCCAGACGCAACGCCTGCCAAACCTCGACCGGTCCGTGCTCCGACACGGCCTGGTGGACCGCACGAGAGCCCGGCTCGACGATGCGGGACAGACCGACGAGCGCCTCCCGCCGCGGGTCACCGGCGCTCATGCAGCCAGCCGAACAGCGGCCGAGCCCAGCCGGAAGCCGAGTGCGTGGCCGACGTGCTCCGGGCCGGGACAGCCGGCATCCTGCAGGTCCGCCAGCGTCCACGCCAGGCGCAGGGTGCGGCCGAAACCGCGGGCGGTCAGCTTGCCGCTGTCCATCGCCAGCTCGGCTTCCAAGGTGGCGGCGCGCGAGATCGGCCAGCGGCGCCGGAACTCGACCGGCGGCACCTCCCCGTTGGTCCGCCACGGTGTGCCGGCGAAGCGCCCGGCGGCGCGCCGTCGGGCCTGCGCGACCCGGGCGGCGACCTGTTCGCTGGGCTCGCCGCGGCCGTCCTCGGCGAGCATCTCGGCCCGGGTGATCCGGGACAGCTCAACCCGTAAGTCGATCCGGTCCAGCAGGGGACCGGACAGGCGGGCGAGGTAGCGGCGCCGCGAGTCCGGCGCGCACGAGCACTGGTCGTCCGCCTTGGCGCACGGGCAGTAGTTGGCCGCGAGGACCAAGGTGAAGGCCGCCGGGTACACCGCGGTGCCCCCCACCCGGGTGATCGACAGCCGGCCGCTCTCCAGCGGCTGCCGCAGCGCATCGAGCACCCGGGTGGCGAATTCCGGTGCTTCGTCGAGAAACAGCACCCCGCGATGGGCCAGCGAGGCGGCGCCCGGCCGGGCGACCCCGCTTCCGCCCCCGACGATCGAGGCGACGGTCGCCGTGTGGTGCGGGTCCTGGAACGGCGGGCGCGACACCAGTGGGTGGCCGTCGGGCAGCAGGCCGGCGACCGAGTGGACGGCGGTGACCTCCAACGCGTCGGCCAGCTCGAGCGGGGGCAGCACGCCGGGCATCCGCTCGGCGAGCATGGTCTTGCCGCTGCCGGGCGGACCCAGCATCAGCAGGTGGTGCCCACCCGCGGCGGCGACCTCGATGGCCGTGCGCCCCGACACCTGCCCGGCGACGTCGATCAGGTCGGCCGCGGGTCCCTCCTCCACCACCGGACCGGGTGCGGCCGGAGTGTCGTCGTACGCCACCCCGGTCAGCAGGCACAGCAAGTCACGGATCGAGCCGACCCCGCGGGCATCGACTCCGGGCAGCAGTCGGGCCTCGGCCAGGTTCGCCAGCGGCACCACCACCCGGTCGATCCCGGCGCGGGCGGCGGCCAACACCGCGGGAAGCACCCCGCGCACCGGTCGCACCCGGCCGTCGAGGCTGAGCTCGCCGATCAGCACCCGGCCGAGCAACGCGTCGGCCGGCACCACCCGGTCGGCCGCCAGC
>JBBSUR010000082.1:0-10568 GCA_038234255.1 Mycobacteriales bacterium
GCAGGCCGCCCTCGCGCGGTCGGCCGCCCCGTCGTCATCCAGGACGGCAGCTGCCACCGCCACCGCGACCGGCCACCACGGGTCCGGCAGCATGTCGAGGTAGCGCAGCTCGAGCCAGCCGCGCAGCCGGACCGGCGGGAACAGCGTCGTCAGGTGGTAGTCCAGATCCGCTGCGGTGGGCGCCCCGTCGACCATCCAGTCGGCGAACGTCAGGCCCTCCGGGGCCGCCCGACACACCCCCCGCTTGTCGCGCACGGTCATGACCTGCGCCGACACGGCGAGTTCGGTCAGCGCCGCCACCGGTCCCAGAGCGGGGTCCGGTGGGCGGGTACGCGAGGGATCGATGTCCCGCCAGAACTTCTGGCGGGTCGAGCGCCAGCCGGTCGGTGCTCCCGCCAGCAGCGGCGAGCAGGCGAACGCGGCCACCAGTGCGGGCCCGATGGCGTGGGCGCGCTGCCAGCGCTGTCCGGCGGACTGGGTGCCACTGCCCGTCCCACCTGCGTCGAGGGAGACCTGCACCGCCGCAGAAGAGCACATCATGGCGCGGCCGGCGCTCGCCCCGGGTTCGCCCTGGCGGCCGTAGAACCGCTCCATCACCTCGTAGCGGGCACTGGTGACGAGCCGAACCGCCGGACGGTACGGGTCGGTGCCCATGCCGGTCATGGTCAGGCCAGCGACGGCAAGACAGCTGCGTACGGCCCGGACATCTTCGGTGAGCGAATGCACGGCGGCGGCGGGGCCTTGACGGGGAGCCGACGAGAGCTCGACCTGTCCGCCGGGCTCCATCGACACGCCGCTACCGCCCGGCAAGGGGCCCACCGGGTCCAGCGCCGCTCGGACCCGGGAAGGTGCCGGACGGGTCGACGGGCAGCCGGGGTCGGCCACCAACCACTCCAACTCTGCCCCGACGGTGCCCGGAGCTCCGTACCGCACTGCGGCGTCGACGTGCGCGGCGACGTCGTCGCGCGTGCGGATGCTCATGAGCGCCGGCAGCGGGTGCTCTGGTGGGTCGGACGACCGCGTCGGCGGCGCCGCGCGGACCGAGGTCCCGACATAACGATCATCCGTCCGCCCTTCCCGTGACAGCAGTGAGACAACCTTCGCCGTCGGCCCTGCCCCGGGCGGGCCCGAATCACCACCGCCGGCGACAAACGTCTCCATTCCGTCACGACGGTGCCCGGTAGGCTCGCCCGCCGTGACCTCCCTCTCCCTGTCCTCTTCCGCCGCAGCCGGACTGAAGGTCGACGCGCTCGTCGTGGGGGTTGCCCGCGGGCGCAAGGGCCTGACCCTGGTCGCCGGCTCCGACGGCGTCGCGGAGGCGTTCGGCAAGGCGCTGCTGCCCGCCCTGGTCGCGCTGGGCGCCACCGGCAAGGCCGAGCAGGTCACCCGGCTGGCGACCCTGGGGGCCATCTCCGCACCGGTGCTGGTGGCCGTCGGACTCGGCGCGCTCGCCGAGGGCGACGACGGGTACGACGGCGAGCAGCTCCGCCGGGCGGCCGGTGCGGCCGTGCGCTCACTTGCCGGGTCGGGCCGGGTCGCGCTCACGCTCGCCGCTTCCGGCGGGGACGTCGGCGCCGCCGTGCGCGCCGTCGGCGAGGGCGCCTTGCTCGGGGCCTACGCCTTCCGGCGCTACCGCACCGCTGCCGGTACCGCCAGTTCGGGCAACGAGCACCGGGACCCGGTCGCCGAGCTCGTCCTGGTTGTCCCCGACGCCAAGGACAAGGCGCTGCGGGCCGCGGTGGAACGCGCCGAGGTCGTGGTCCGGGCCGTCTGCCTGGCCCGGGACCTGGTCAACACCCCACCCAGTGACCTGCACCCGGCTGAGCTGGCCGAGCTGGCCCGCACCGTGGCGAGCAAGGCCGGAGTGGACGTTGAGGTGCTGGAGGGCAAGGCGCTGGTCAAGGGCGGCTTCGGCGGACTGGTCGGCGTGGGCCAGGGCTCGGCGCACGGGCCGCGGCTGGTCCACCTGTCTTATCGGGGCGGCAAGGGCGCCGCGACGAAGGTGGCGCTCGTCGGCAAGGGCATCACCTTCGATTCCGGCGGCCTCTCGCTCAAGCCGGCCGCGGCCATGGAGGAGATGAAGTGCGACATGGGCGGCGCCGCGGCCGTTCTCGCGTCGGTCACGGCGGTTGCGGAGCTGGGCTTGGCGGTCGACGTCGAAGCGTGGATCCCCATGGCCGAGAACATGCCGAGCGGCACGGCGATCCGCCCGTCCGATGTCCTGGTCCTACGCAACGGCACGACGGTGGAGGTGAACAACACCGACGCCGAGGGACGGCTGATCCTCGCCGACGCGATCGCCCGCGCCTGCGAGGATGCCCCGGATCTGCTGCTCGACGTCGCCACGCTGACCGGCGCGCAGCTCGTCGCGCTCGGCTCCCGCACCAGCGCGGTCATGGGCAACGACGACGCGCTGCGCAGCTCGGTGGTCGACGCGGCCGCCAGAGCGGGCGAGCCGTCCTGGCCGATGCCGTTGCCGCCCGAGTTGCGCAAGGGCCTGGATTCCGAGATCGCCGACCTGGTCAACACCGGGCCGCGCGAGGGCGGGATGCTCACCGCCGGAATCTTCCTCCAGGAGTTCGTCCGCGAAGGGGTGCGCTGGGCACATCTGGACATCGCCGGCCCCGCCTACAACTCCGCGGACGCCTACGGCTACACCCCGCACGGCGGGACCGGCGCCGCGGTCCGCACCTTCGTCCAGCTCTTGGAGGACGCCGCCGACCGGCGGGTCTAGGACGCCGTCTGACCCAGGCCCTGCTCGAACAACTCTGCGGAGCAAGGTCTTCCGAACAGCCAGCCCTGGGCTGAGTCGCAGCCGAAGCCGAGCAGGACATCGCGCTGCTGCGGCGTCTCCACCCCCTCGGCCAGCACGGACATGCCGAGGGTGTGCCCGAGCCGGACGACGGCCCACGCGATGGTGCCCGCGTCGTCGTCCCCAGGAAGCGAGCTGACGAAGGACCGGTCGATCTTCAGCTGATCCGCCGGAAGTCGCCGGAGGGCGGCGAGCGAGGAATAGCCGGTGCCGAAGTCGTCGATCGCCAGATGTACGCCGTCGCTGCGCAGCTCGGCCAGCATCGCGATGCCGGCGTCGTCGCGCTCCATGAGGATGCTCTCCGTCATCTCCAGGCACAGGTTCTGCGGCGGAAGCCCCGCTGCCGCCAGCGCGTCGCGGACCAACGCCGGAAAGGTGCTCTCCCGCAACTGGCGACCGGAGACGTTCAGCGCCATGGAGAAGTCCGGCTCGATGGCCCGCCACTTCGCGGCCTGCTGACAGGCCTGGAGGAGCATCCAGGCACCGATCTGCACGATCAGTCCGGTCTCCTCCGCCCGGGGGATGAACTCGTCCGGCGGAACCAGCCCGCTCACCGGGTGCCGCCACCGGACGAGGGCCTCCGCGCCGATCTGTCGGCCGTCCGCGAGCCGGACCACCGGCTGGTAGGCAACCTCGAACTCACCGGTGGAGACCGCCTTGCGGAGCTCCTCGCCGAGCTGGTGCCGGCGCTGGGCCCGCTCGTAGAGCCGGGGCTCGAACGTCTGGAAGCGTCGCTTCCCCTTCCGCTTCGCTTCGTGCATGGCCAGCGCGGCCCGAGCCAGGAGTGCCTCTCCGGTGCTGTGCCGGTCGGCGTCGCTGGCCGGCGCGCTGCCGATGCTGACGCTGAGGAAAACCTCCCCGTCGGGCAGCTTCACCGGCTCGTCGTACAGCGTCTCGATGCGCGCAACGACCAGACCCGGATCTGGGCAATCCTGCAGCATGATCGCGAACTCGTCACCCTCCAGCCGGGCGACGGTGGCGACCGTTGCCATCCCACGGTCAGCGTCACGGGCGGCGTGGTCATCGTTCAGGACGCGGACAAGGCGGGAGGCGAACGTGGCGAGCAGGTCGTCGGCGGCGCTGTGGCCGAGCCGGTCGTTGACCATCTTGAAGTCGTCCAGGTCGAGGTAGAGGACGTCGATGCGAGCTCCGATGCGCCAGGCCCGGCGCAGCAGGAGCTGCAGCCGGTCCATCAGCAGCAACCGATTCGGCAGCCCCGTCAGGCTGTCGTACAGCGCGAGGCGGCGGAGCCGGTCCTCGGACTCCTGCCGCTCCAGCACCCGCCCGAGCTGTACTCCCACGAACGCCGCCACCCGCAGCAGGGCGGCGTCGGGGGCTTCGGTGGACGTGGCAAAGAACTCCAGGACCCCGCAGGTCTCGCTGCGGACGAGGATGGGCAGGGCAAAGCCGGAGACGAGTCCGCATCGCTTCGCCGACTCTGCGCGCTGGAAGTCCGAGTCGAGGCTGAGGTCGGCGATCCAGGTCGGCACCCCGGTGCTCATGGTCAACCCGGGCAGCCCCCGCCCGGACGGGAAGGCCTGCGGCTCGCTCGCCGCCCGGAACGCGGCGAAAGCGCCCGCCTCCGGCAGCCGCCAGATGCCCAGCGAGACCAAGGTCTGGGGATCGGTCTCCGAGCGCAGCAGAGCGTGACCCACCGGCCAGCCGATGTGGTCGCAGACGCTGTCCAGCACGGTGCGCAGCGCCTCCTCGACCGTGGTCGCCTCGTTGGCGCGAACGGCCACCTCCCCCAGCAGCTCGGCCAGCCGGGTCGAGCGGGTCAGCTCCTGGACGGTGTCGTACAGCTTCCGGGTCGCGGATTCGGCAATAGACTCCGCCTGGCGACGGGCGAGTTGCTCCCGGGCGAGCCGCCTCTGCAACACGTCGGCGAGGGGCGCGTCCTGAGGCTCGGAGTCGGCTTGGGTCGTCATCGGGCCGTGAAGACGCAGTGCAGCAGGCAGCTGTCGGCACCGTGCAACATGCACTGCGGCTGCGACAGGTTCACCCGTTCGCCGTAGTGCGCCGCCGCGCCGTGCACGAACCCCTCCGCCAGCGAGCACAGCTTCCGGCGCGAGAAGTACTCGATGATCAGCAGGTCCTCACCGCGCACCTCGAAGCCGAACTCCGGCACGTCGGCACCGGGATACAGCTTTCGCACCTCGGGATGGATGATGTCGTTGAGCGTCAGCAGGAACGACCGGGTGCACGAGTGCGCCGCAAAGAAGTGCGGATAGCGCTGCGCGAGCAGCGGCATGGCGCCTTCACCGACCTGCCGCACGACAGCGGTCGGATCGACGCCGAGCCGCAGAGCAAGGGCGGTCACCAGCGCAGCGAACTCCGCGTCCGGGTAACTGCCCAGCGAGGTGTAGGCGCCCTCGACCCCGGCCGCCGCCAGGACGTCGTCCCAGAGATCGGCACCGTGGGCCTCGGTGACGACCTGTTCAGCCAGGTTGAAGATGACGCCCTGCATCATCGGGACGTTACTCCGGTGAAACCCTTATGGCGGCGACTCTGCCGGGTTCCGATCAGGCCTCCGGCACACCGGTCTGGCCGGCGGCTTTGCGCTTGGCCGTCCACTCCCGCATCCGGGACGGATAGCCCACCGCCGCCACGTCGTAGACCGGCAGACCGAGCTTCTGGCCGAAGGCGAAGGCCGCCTTGGGCGAGTCCACCCGTCGACGGGTCCACTCGCCGTCCGCGGCGACCAGCACCAACGTGGTCGCGGTCGTGGCGGTCTCCGGCTCGACGAAACCCTCCACCCCGCGTCGGGTGGCCGCCCACTCCTGCAGATGGTCCAGGTCGGCCGACTGTGCAGCACGCACGGTGCCCGGCCGGTTCCGACGCCCCGATAGGCGGTCGCGCAGCCCCACGATGCTCCTTCTGCTCGCGCAAGGTTCCACCGGGGAATGCAGTGGGGCCGTGCGTCCCTGTACGTCCTGAGTGAAAGGATGCCCTGCGGCAGCGCGGCGCCAACCGCCGCGGCCGGTCGTACCCGCCTCATGCACGGCACCGCCACAGCGAGGGAGCTCTGCAATGACCCAGCCCGATGCCACACCTGGCGAGTCTGTCGACCTCGTGGTTCTCGGCGGCGGAAGTGGCGGTTACGCCGCAGCCCTGCGCGCCGCGGAGCTCGGCCTCACCGTGGTCATGGTGGAGCAGGACAAGGTGGGCGGCACCTGCCTGCACCGCGGGTGCATCCCGACCAAGGCGCTGCTGCACTCCGCCGAGACCGTCGAGGTCATCAAGGAGTCCGCTCAGTTCGGCGTGCACAGCACGTTCGAGTCCGTCGACCTGCCCGCGGTTAACAAGTACAAGGACAAGGTCGTCGAAGCTCTGTTCAAGGGGCTGACCGGTCTGGTGAAGAGCCGCCGGATCGAGGTGGTGCAGGGGCACGGACGGCTGGTGTCCGCCACCGCCGTCGAGGTGGCGCAGGACGTCGGGGGGCCGCGCACGATCGAGGGCGGCCACGTCCTGCTCGCCACCGGTTCGGTGCCCCGGTCGTTGCCTGGCCTGGAGGTCGACCACGTCCGCGTTCTCACCAGCGACGACGCCCTGGCCCTGGACACGGTCCCCGGCTCGGTGGTGATCCTGGGCGCCGGGGCGATCGGTTGCGAGTTTGCCTCGGCCTGGCGCTCGTTCGGGGCGCAGGTGACACTGGTCGAGGCGCTGCCGCGCCTGGTGCCGCTGGAGGAGGAGTCGTCCTCCAAGTTGCTCGAACGCGCCTTTCGCAAGCGCGGCATAGCCCAGGAGCTCGGCGTCCGGTTCGAGCGGGTGGAGCACACCGACACCGGTGTACGGGTGCATCTCGAGGGCGGCAAGACGCTCGACGCCGAGCTGCTGCTGGTGGCCGTCGGACGGGGACCGGTATCGACCGACCTCGGCTACGAGCAGGTGGGGGTTCCGATGAACCGCGGCTTCGTCGAGGTCGACGCCTACTGCCAGACCAGTGTCCCCACGATCAGCGCGGTCGGGGACCTCATCCCCACCCTGCAACTGGCCCACGTCGGCTTCGCCGAAGGCATTTTGGTGGCCGAGCGCCTCGCCGGCCTTGCCGTGACGCCGATCGACTACGACGGTGTCCCCCGCGTCACCTACTCCTCACCCGAGGTCGCCTCGGTGGGCCTCACCCGCAAGGTGGCCGAAGAACGCGGCTACGACGTGGTCGAGGCGGTGTATGACCTGGCCGGCAACGGCAAGGCCCGGATCCTCGGCACCGCCGGTGCGGTCAAGGTGCTCGCCGCCAAGGACGGACCGGTGCTCGGCGTCCACATGGTCGGCGACCGGGTCGGTGAGCTGATCGCCGAAGCACAGCTGATCACCAACTGGGAGGCTCTGCCGAGCGAGGTCGCGTCGCTGATCCACCCGCACCCGACCATGTCCGAAGCCGTCGGCGAGGCCCACCTCGCCCTCGCCGGCAAGCCCCTGCACAGCCACTCCTAGGAGCCCTTCGCCCATGGCCGTTTCCGTCACCATGCCTGCCCTCGGCGAGAGCGTCTCCGAGGGCACCGTCACCCGCTGGCTGAAGAAGGAGGGCGAGCGGGTCGAGGCCGACGAACCGCTGCTCGAGGTGTCCACCGACAAGGTCGACACCGAGATTCCTTCGCCGGCAGCCGGAGTCGTCAGCTCCATCAAGGTGCAGGAGGACGAGACGGTCGAGGTCGGCGTCGAGCTGGCGACGATCGACGACGGGGCGGGTGCAGCAGCCGCCGAAGCCGCCCCCGCCGCCGAGCCAGAGCCCGCGCCGGAGCCGGAGCCGGAGTCCGCGCCGGAGCCGGAGCCGGAGTCCGCGCCGGCACCGCCAGAAGCGGAGCGAGCTTCGGCTCCGCAGCCACCCCCAGCGGCCGAACCGGCCGCACCCGCACCCGAGCCGCCGCCCGCCTCCCCCCCACCTGCTCCACCGACCGGATCCGGTCCCGACGCCGGTGAAGGCACGTACGTCACCCCGCTGGTGCGACGGCTCGCGGCTCAGCACGGCGTCGAGCTGGCCACCCTGTCCGGAACCGGTGTGGGCGGCCGCATCCGCAAGCAGGACGTGCTGGACGCAGCCTCGCCGGCCGACGCATCACCGGGCACGCCGGCGGCTGACGCCTCGCCGGCCGGCGCATCACCGGATGGCGCGGCCGGTCCGCCCCGGCAGATCCCCCAGCCGGCGAAGTCGACCTCCGCCCCCGCTCCGGCCTACGTCGACCAGGCGGTGCAGGCCGCACCGGTGACGCGCGTACGCGGGCGTACCGAGCCGATGAGCCGGCTGCGCAAGGTCATCTCGGCGCGCATGACCGAGTCGCTGCAGACCAGTGCCCAACTCACCTCGGTGGTCGAGGCGGACGTCACCCGGATCGCCCGGCTGCGGGCCGCAGCGAAGGACGACTTCGCGGCGCGGGAGGGCACCAAGTTGTCGTTCCTGCCCTTCTTCGCGCTCGCGACGGTCGAGGCGCTCAAACTGCACCCGCTGCTGAACGCCAGCATCGACCAGGACGCCGGCACCATCACCTACCACGAGGCGGAGCACCTCGGGATCGCCGTGGACAGCGAGCGCGGTTTGCTGGTCCCGGTGATCCACGGGGCCGGTGACCTCAACCTGGCCGGGATGGCGCGCAAGATTGCCGACCTCGCGCAGCGCACCCGGCGCAACCAGGTCACGCCCGACGAGCTCGGTGGCGGCACGTTCACGCTGACCAACACTGGCTCGCGGGGCGCGTTGTTCGACACCCCGATCCTCAACCTGCCGCAGGTCGGTGTGCTGGGCACGGGCGCCGTGGTGAAGCGCCCGATGGTCGTGCAGCACGCCGAGCTCGGTGAGGTCGTCGCCGTGCGCTCGATGGTCTACTTGGCCCTGACCTACGACCACCGGATCGTCGACGGCGCCGACGCCGCCCGCTTCCTGGTCACCGTCAAGCAGCGACTGGAGCAAGGCGACTTCGCCGCCGAGCTGGGCCGATGAGAATTGCGGTCACCGGAGCCTCCGGCCTCATCGGCGGCCCGCTGGTCGAGTCACTGAGGCGCGATGGGCACGAGGTCCTCCGCTTCGTCCGCGGCCGCGCCGACGGGGCCGACGAACGCTCGTGGGATCCGTCGTCGCGTCGGCTCGCGCCCGAAGCGGTCGGAGACCTCGATGCGGTCGTGCACCTCGCCGGCGCCGGTGTCGCCGACCAGCGGTGGAGCACCGAGCGCAAGAAGGTCATCCTCGACAGCCGCGTCGACGGCACCACGGCGATCGCCTCGGCCATGGCTGCCGCGCAGGCTCCGGCAGTGCTGTTGTCCGCGAGCGCCATCGGCTGGTACGGCGACACCGGCGACCGGCTGACCGACGAGACCGGGCCGAGCGGTGAAGGCTTCCTCGCCGACGTCTGCCGGCAATGGGAAGACGCTACGGCGCCGGCGGAGTCGGCCGGGGTCCGGGTGGCGCACCTTCGTACCGGCGTCGTCTTGACCAGCGCGGGCGGAGCGCTCGCCAAGCAACTGCCGATCTTCAAGCTCGGAGCCGGGGCGCCGCTGGGCAGCGGTCGGCAGTGGAACAGCTGGATCAGCCTGCGGGACGAAATCGCCGCCATCACGTTCTGTCTGACGGCCGAGGTGTCCGGGCCGGTGAACCTCGTCGGCCCGGAGCCGGTGACCAACCGAGAGTTCACCAAGGCACTCGGCAAGATCGTGAAGCGGCCGACCCTGCCGCTTCACGTGCCCGGCTTCGTGCTGAAGGCGGCGCTCGGACCGTTCGCCGAGGAGGGCGTGCTGATCGGCCAGCGCTTGCGGCCGGCGGTCCTGCAGCGCCACGGCTTCTCCTTCGCCGACTCCGACGTCGAGTCGGCGCTGCGTCACGGAATCGCCGGCGAGTAGATCGACTCCAGGCGCAGCCGCGCTCTGTGCGCCACTAGGCTGCGCCGGTGCCTGAGGCCGTGATCGTCGGAGCCGGGCTGGCCGGCCTGGCGTGCGCCCGACACCTGGTCCGCGCCGGTGTCGAGGTCACCGTCCTGGAGGCCGAGGACGTCGTCGGCGGACGCGTCCGTACCGACGTCGTGGACGGAATGCTGCTCGACCGGGGCTTCCAAGTCCACAACACCGGATATCCAGAGGCGCAAAGGGTTTTGGACCACGGCGCCCTTGATCTCCAGCCCTTCTCGGCCGGCGCCCTCGTCCGGTTCGGCGACCGCCTGCACAAGGTCGGCGACCCGCGCCGGGCGCCGACCTGGGCGCCGACCACGGTGCGCGCGCCGATCGGCTCGCTCAAGGACAAGGTGCTCGTCGCCCGGCTGTCCGCCGAGGCGGCGCTGCACTCCGCGGACGCGCTGCTGTCCCGGCCCGAGACCACGACGTACCACGCCCTGCGCGAGCGCGGCCTGTCCGACACGGTCATCGACCGCTTCTTCCGCCCCTTCCTGTCCGGCGTGTTCCTCGACGCCGAGCTGGTCACCAGCAGCCGCTTCTTCGACCTCGTCTGGCGCTCGTTCGTCCGGGGCACGCAGTGCGTGCCGGCGGCCGGCATGGGCGCGATCCCGGCCCAGCTCGCGCGGGGCCTGGACGTACGCCTGAATACCGCTGCAGAGCAGGTGATGCCGGGGCAGGTACGCACCGCCGACGCGGTCCTGCAGGCGCGCGCCGTGGTCGTCGCCACGGCGGCGCCGGCGGCAGGTCGGCTGCTGCCGGGCCTCGACGTCCCGGCCGGGAAGAGCGTCACCACCCACTACCACCTGGCGCCGGAGCCGCCGGTGCAGGAACCGGCGATCGTGCTCGACGGCGAGCGGAGCGGTCCGGTCTCCAGCAC
>JBBSUR010000083.1:0-10562 GCA_038234255.1 Mycobacteriales bacterium
CTCGCCAAGGCGACGTCGGAGGCCGAGGGGTCGACGCTGCAGGCCCAGCGGGACGCCGAGACGGTGCGTTCACAGGCCAAGCGCGACGCCGACAACACCCTGGCCACCGCCAAGCGGGAGGCGGACGCGGCCCGAGCGGCCGCCCAGGTAGAGGCCGGCCGGGGGCTGGAGCAAGCCGGACAAGAAGTACGGGACCTGCACGAGGCGGCCAAGAAGCAGGCCGCCGCCCTCACCGCCGAGGCCCGTCAGGAGGTCGAGACGCTGTCCCGGCGGCGCGATGCCATCGCCGCGCAGCTGCAGCAGCTGCGCGACGCCGTCTCGGCGGCGGTGGCTCCGCTGAGCGCCGACGCCGGTGCGGTGTCCGCGCCGGTCGGTCCTGCGGCCCAGCAGCAGACGCCGGAAGCCGGGTCGGCGTCGCCGCCGGAGCAGAAGCGACCACGGGAGGAGCAGTACGGCCCGCAGAGCCCATCGGGGTTGCGGGTCTCCCGCGGTGACTGAGCCCGCCGACGACCAGCGGCCGAACGGCTCACCGGACGGCCAGCCGGACGGCCAGCCGGACGAGCCGGTCGTTGCTCCGGCGATCGCCGAGCGGGTCGACGAGGCGGCGGTCGAGGAACGGGTAGCCGAGCGGGTCGACGAGGCGGTCGAGGAACGGGTTGATGACGCCGTGCGCGCGGCGGGAGCGTCCGCCGACCGGGCCGAGCAAGCGGAGGGCGGCGCCGTCCGGGCCCGGGACAGTGCCGAGCAGGCACGGGTCGGCGCCGTGCAGGCGGGCACCGCCAGCGTGGAGGCGGCCCGCGCGGTCGCCCCCGACGACGACCCGCTGCTCGACACCGCGGTGCGCAAGCTCGAGGCCCAGGTCGACGCGGACAACCCGTACGGCATCCCGGGCCGACCGCTGTCCGCCCGCTCGCCGTTCCGGGTCGCCTTCACCGCCGCGCTGGGAGTCGCCCTGGCGTACGGACTGGTGCAGGCGGTCAGCGCGGTGCGCTCGATCCTCATCCTCCTGCTGACCGCGGCCTTCCTGGCCATCGGGCTCAACCCGGCAGTGGAGGCGCTGGCCCGGCACAGGCTCACACGCGGCCGGGCCGTCGGCGTCGTCCTGCTGGCGGTCCTGCTGTTCTTCGTCGGCTTCGGCTTCGCCGTCGTCCCCCCGATCATCGAGCAGGCCCAGGCCTTCGCCGACGACCTGCCCCGCTACATCGAGCAGTTGCAGGACAACGAGCGCATCGCCTCGCTGGACGAGCGCTTCGGTGTGCTGGAGCAGGCGCGCACTGCGCTCGGCGATCCCGGCCGGATCGGCGTCAGCGCCGCCGGCGGCGTACTCGGCGTCAGCAAGTTCGTCTTCGGCGCCTTCTTCAGCGCCTTGACCGTGCTCATCCTGACGCTGTACTTCCTGTCCAGCCTGCCCACCATCAAGGCCAATGCCTACCGGCTGATCCCGCGCAGCCGACGAGCCCGGGTCGGCCTGCTCACTGACGAGATCCTTTCGCGAGTGGGCGGTTACGTGGCCGGTGCGGCGAGCATCGCGTCGCTCGCCGGCCTCACCACCTTCCTACTTCTGCTGGTCCTAGGCGTGGACTATCCGCTCGCGCTGGCCATGGTGGTGGCCATCACCGATCTCATTCCCTTGATCGGTGCCACCATCGGCGCGGCGGTGGTGACGCTCGTCGCGCTGTTCACCTCCGTGCAGGTGGCGATTATCTGCGCCGTCTACTACGTCACCTACCAACAGGTGGAGAACTACGTGCTGTATCCCAGGATCATGCAGCGCTCGGTCGATGTCTCCCCGGCGGCCACCGTCGTCGCCGTACTCATCGGTGGCTCCCTGTTGGGGGTGCTCGGCGCCCTGCTCGCCATCCCGATCGCCGCGGCCATCCAACTGGTCCTCAACGAGGTCATCGCTCCTCGACAGGACCGCGCCTGACGGTGGTCACTGGCCGCACCTGCGAGGCAGGGGCCAGTCCGACGGTACGACGCGTCGGACGACCTCGTCCAGGACGGTTTCGGTGAAGCCGACGAACAGGTGCTTGGCACCCGCGACGGCGACCACCTCGGCCTGCGGCACGGCGTGGAAGCGCTCTCGGGCCTGCTCCGGCCGCAGGAAGTCGTCGTGCTCGGGGACGATCGCGGTCAGCGGCTTGGCAGAGGCGGCCCAGGTGGCGAGGTCTGCCGGGCCGGAGAAGCGCAGGGGCGGACTGATCAGGACGGCACCAGTGACCGAGGGATCGCACCCGTACATCAGGGCCAGGTCGGTGCCGAACGACCAGCCGAGCAGCCACAGCATGGGCAGGTCCTCGGCCTCGCACAGATCCAGCGCGGCGGCCACGTCGTACTTCTCGCCGACGGCGCTGTCGAAGCTGCCCTGGCTCGTGCCGCGGGGACTGCTCGTCCCCCGGGTGTTGAAGCGCAGCACGGCCAGGTCTGCCAGGGCAGGCAGGCGCCAGGCCGCCTTGCGGAGCAGATGGCTGTCCATGAAGCCGCCCTCGGTGGGCAGCGGGTGCAGGCAGATCAGCGTCGCCGCGGGTGCACGGTCCGCCGGCAGGGCCAGCTCCCCCACCAGCTCGAGTCCGTCGGACGTGTGCAGCACCACGTCGCGGCGACGCGCGGGCAGCACCGTGTTGGCGCGGATCTCAGGCACGGGCAGCGACTGTAGGCCGGTGCGGCCGCCCTGCCGCACGCTCACCCGTAACGCGGCGCATTCCTACTGCGCTGCACCTTGACGCCGCGGCGTCCGCGGGCCGACCAGCAGGCGCTGTGCCAGTGTCGGCGGTCGTCGGGCCGGCCTTCGGGCCACGCGACGACGTGCGGCATCCCGGCGGTCAGCTCCTGGTCACAACCAGGACATCGGTACGGGCGCGGGCTGGCCGTGCCGGCGACGGAGCGCACGACATAGCCGTCCTCCACCCGTTCACCCGCCGGAACGCGCGGGCCGTCGTCGTCGCCGGACCGCAGCGCGGCCAGTGCCTCGGCGCGCTTGGCCGCCCGTCGCGACCCGCCGGCCATCAGCGCCGGCTGTAGTCGCGGAAGCCGCGACCGGTCTTGCGCCCCAGGTAGCCGGCGCGCACCAGGTGCTCGAGCATCGGCGCCGGCGCATCCCCCGGTTCGCGGAACTCCTCGAACAGCGTGCGCTGGATCGCCAGGGTCACGTCCAGCCCGACGACGTCCATCAGCGCGAACGGACCCATCGGGTGCCGGCAGCCGGCGGTCATCGCGAAGTCGATGTCATCGATGGTGGCGTAGTGGGCCTCGAGCATCTTGACGGCGTCGTTGAGGTAGGGGAACAGCAGGGCGTTGACGATGAAGCCGGCCCGGTCACCGCACAGCACCGGGTGCTTGCCGAGCGTGCCGCAGACCTGCAGCACGGTGGCCACCACGTCCGCGTCCGTCGTCACCGTCGGCACGACCTCGACGAGCCTCATCACCGGAGCCGGGTTGAACCAGTGCATGCCCAAGACGTCCTGCGGCCGGGACGTGGCCCGCGCGCAGGCGATGACCGGCAGCGACGAGGTCGTCGTCGCCAGTACGGCGCCCGGTCTGACGACGGTGTCCAGCGCCGCGAGCAGCTCCTGCTTGACGGCGAGGTCCTCCACGACCGCCTCGATCACGAGGTCGCAGTCCGCGAGGTCGGTCAGCTCGGTCGTCCCGGTGATGTGGGACAGCGCCGCCGTGCGGTCCGGGTCGGTCAGCTTGCCCCGCTGCACCGCCTTGTCGAGGGAACCCTCGATCCTGGTCCGTACGGCGGCGAGCTTGTCCTCACTCCGGGCGCGCACGACGACGTCGTAACCGCTGCGCGCGCAGACCTCGACGATGCCGCTGGCCATCGTGCCGGTGCCGACCACCCCGATGCGGTGCACCGCCCGGGGTGTCCCGCTGACCGTGCCCGGGGGCGCGTCGTCGGCCACTACCTCCGGCGAGTCCGGGGCAGCGTAGGTGTAGATGCCGCGGCCGGTCTTGCGTCCGAGCAGCCCGGCTGCCACGTGCTGCTTGAGCATCGGCGCGGGGGCGTGCCGGTGGTCGCGCACCTGCGTGTACATCGTCTCCAGGATGGCGTAGACGGAGTCCAGTCCGATCAGGTCGACCAGGGCGAGCGGCCCCATTGGGTGCCCGGTGCCCAGGCGCATCGCGGCGTCGATGTCCTCGCGCGAGGCGTAGCGGTTCTCGTACATCTTGACCGCGTTGTTGAGGTAGCCGAACAGCAGCGCGTTCGCAATGAAGCCGGCTCGGTCTCCCACGGCGGCGCCGGTCTTGCCGACCCGGGTGACCAGGGTGAGCACGTCCTCGACGACCGACGGATCGGTGACCACCGTCCGCACGACCTCGACCAGTCCCATGACCGGGGCGGGGTTGAACCAGTGCAGGCCAATGACCTGGCTCGGCCGGCCGGTGGCCGTGGCCAGCTCGGTCACCGACAGTGCGGAGGTGTTGGTGGCCAGGACGGCGTCCGGCGGCAGCAGCGCGTCCAGCTGGGCGAACAGCTCCTGCTTGCTGTCCATGTGCTCCGGGATCGCCTCGATCACCAGCTCGCAGTCGGCCAGCATGCTGAGCTCGGTGCCGAGCGTGATGCGCCCGAGCAGCGTCGCCGCGTCGTCGGCGGTCAACTTCGCCCGACGGACGGCGCGGGCGGTGGAGGCCCGCAGGTGGCTGCGCGCCCGCTCCAGTCCCGCCTGGTCGGGCTCGATGCCGAGTACCGACAGGCCCGACCGGGCGAGCACCTCGGCGATGCCGGCGCCCATGGTGCCGAGCCCGACCACACCGACTCTGCAGAACTCGCGCGCCACCATGGCCTCCCGTCGTCGGCCGCCGTCGGCGCCGGTTACCGAGCAGTATCCCAGCCGGCGGTCAGAACAGCGTCGGGGTCCCGGCCTGCATGCCCCGCAGGGCGTCGTAGTCCAGATGCATGCAGGCGATCCCGCGATCGGCGGCGAGCACCTTCGCCTGGGGCGTGAAGCTCTGCGCGGCCAGCACACCGCGGACATCTCCGAGCACGGTGGCGACGCGCTGCAGATAGCGGGTCAGCTGCTCGACCCCGTTGATCTCGGCGTGCCGCTTGACCTCGACGAGGACGTGCGCTCCGTGGTGGTCGCGCACCAACAGGTCGACCGGCCCGATGTCGGTGAAGTACTCGCGCTGTACCAGCGTCCAGCCCACGCCGAGCACCTCGCACCGGTCGGCCAGGAGTTCCTGCAAGTGCTTCTCGACACCTTCCTTGACCAGCCCCGGATCCGGTCCCAGGTCGTGCGTCGAGTCGTGCAGGATCTCCTCGACGGTGATCAGCAGCTGCTCACCGGCCTTGTTGACCACCGTCCAGACGCCGCCCACGTCGTACGTCGTGCACGGCGGGCTCATCCACATCAGGGGCTTGTAGGCCCGGTCGTCGGCGTGGATGGACACCGAGCCGTCCGCCTTCACCAGCAGCAACCGGGTCGCGCTCGGCAGGTGGGCCGTCAACCGCCCGACGTAGTCGACCGAGCACTTCGCCAGGACCAGCCGCACGGCGGGAACGGTAGTCGAGCGCCGCGTCAGCCGGGCACGTCCCTTGCAGCTCGTCTCGATCTCTGGCGTCCGACGCGAGACGATGAGCCGGACCGTCGAGGAACTGGTGCGGCGAGCCCTGCAAACTGATCGCCCGGCGTACCGCTTGGTCCGCAACCCTCGGACCGGCTTCGTCGGGGCAGGACTCGGCAGGCCGATCACCGAGGAGGATGTCCGGGCCCTGGACGACGACGAGTGATCCACCTGCTCGACAGCAACGTCCTCATCGCGGTCGTCCAAGCAGAGCACGTGCACTCGGCCGCAGCGGCGACCTGGTTCGAGCAACTCGTCGGGTCCTTCGCGACGTGCCCGATCACTCAGGGGGCGCGTGTCCGCCGCGGACGCCCGCATCTCGCTCGAGTCGGTCATCGCCCACGATCGGCATTGCTTCTGGCCGGACGACGTGGACTACCTCGCCGTACGGCTCGAAGGTGTGGTCCGCCACCGTCAGGTCACCGATGCCTACCTTGCGGCGCTGACCCGGGCCCGTGCCGCGAAGCTGGCGACCTTCGATCGCGGACTCGTCGCGTTGCATCGCGACGTCGCCGTACTCCTACCGACCTGAACGGGTCCAGTTCGGACCAGGCGGATTATCACAGGTGCATTCGCCAGCTAGACGGCGAGGCCGTTCGCCGCACGGACGACCTGCACGACCTCAGCCATGATGGCGGTCAGCTCGAAGTCCTTGGGGGTGAAGACCCGCGCCACCCCCGAGTCGAGCAGCCGCTGCGCATCGGCGTCCGGGATGATCCCGCCCACCACCACCGGCACGTCGGCCAGGCCCGCCTTGCCCAGCCCGCGCAGCACGGCCGGCACCGCCTCCATGTGTGAGCCCGACAGGATCGACAGGCCCACGACATGCACGTCCTCCTGGACCGCCGCGGCGACGATCTGCGCAGCGGTCAGCCGGATGCCCTGATAGACCACCTCGAAGCCGCAGTCGCGGGCCCGGACGGCGATCTGCTCCGCACCGTTGGAGTGCCCGTCCAGGCCGGGCTTGCCGACGAGCAGGCGCAGCCGCACGCCCAGTTCATCGCCGGTCCGGCGCACGGCGGCGCGTACGGCGGCGATCTCGGCGCCGGCCTCCCCGGCTGCGGCGGCACCCGAGACCCCCGTGGGCGCGCGGAACTCACCGAAGGACTCGCGCAGGACGTTCGCCCATTCCCCGGTCGTGACCCCGGCGCGAGCACAGGCGATCGTGACGGCCATGAGGTTGCGGTCGGTTCCGCAGGCCCCGCGCAGCTCGCGCAGCGCCTCGTCGACGAGGTCCGCATCGCGCGTGCTCCGCCATCGCTGGACGGCGGCGACGGCGTCCTGCTGCACCGACGCGTCGACGGTGAGGATCGCGTTGTCGATGTCGACCAGCAGCGGGTTCGGCTCGGTGGTGGTGAAGCGGTTGACGCCGACGACGACGTCCTCGCCGGCCTCGATGCGCCGACGGCGCTCGGCGTGGGAGGCGACCATGGCGCTCTTCATGTAGCCCGACTCCACCGCCGCGATGGCTCCGCCCATCGCCTGAACGCGGTCCACCTCCGCCTTCACCTCGGCGACCAACTCGGCCACCTTGGCCTCGACCACCACCGAGCCGCGGAACAGGTCGTCGTACTCCAGCAGGTCGGTCTCGAAGGCGAGGACCTGCTGCAGCCGCAGCGACCACTGCTGGTCCCACGGTCGGGGCAGCCCGAGCGCCTCGTTCCAGGCCGGCAGCTGCACGGCTCGGGCCCGGGCATCCCTGGACAGCGTCACGCCGAGCATCTCCAGCACGATCCGCTGGACGTTGTTCTCCGGCTGCGCCTCGGTGAGCCCGAGCGAGTTGACCTGGACGCCGTAGCGGAACCGCCGGTGACGAAGGTCCTGCACGATGTAGCGCTCCAGCAGCAACTCGTCCCACAACTGCGTGAAGGCGCGCATCTTGCACATCTCCTCCACGAAGCGCACCCCCGCGTTGACGAAGAACGACATCCGGGCGCAGACCTCGCCGAAGCGCTCCGGCGGCACCTGTCCGGCCGCTTGCACGGCGTCGAGCACGGCGATGGCGGTGCACAGCGAGTAGGAGATCTCCTGGACCGGGGTGGCCCCGACCTCTTGCAGGTGATAACTGCAGATGTTGATCGGGTTCCAGCGTGGGATCTCGGTGACGGTGTAGGCGACCATGTCGGTGATCAGCCGGAGCGAGGGGCCGGGCGGGAACACATAGGTCCCGCGCGAGAGGTATTCCTTGATGATGTCGTTCTGCGTCGTCCCGGCAAGCTGGGAGGGGTCCGCGCCCTGCTCTTCGGCAACCACGACGTAGAGCGCCAGCAGCCACATGGCGGTGGCGTTGATCGTCATCGAGGTGTTCATCTCGGCCAGCGGGATGCCGTCGAACAGCGCCCGCATGTCACCGAGGTGGGTGACCGGGACGCCGACCTTGCCGACCTCTCCGCGGGCCAGCTCGTCGTCCGGGTCGTAGCCGGTCTGGGTCGGCAGGTCGAAGGCCACGGACAGCCCGGTCTGGCCCTTGGACAGGTTGTTGCGGTAGAGCGCGTTGCTCGCCGTCGGGGTCGAGTGCCCGGCGTAGGTGCGCATCACCCATGGCTTGTCCCGAGGGCGCCGAGCCGGCTCCGGCGCTGACTCGGTCATGGGCGAAGTCTAGGTCGGCCTTCGCCAGGGGCGACGGCACCTCGTGCACACAACGTGATCGTTCCGAGCACTCAGATAAGCCCCCGGGGCACGGCCGCCCCGGCCGAGCCTGGGCTCATCCCGTCACCGGACGTGCACCGGGCGCCGGGTGACAGCCGGCCGCTGCGCCGAGGGCGGCCAGCCCGGAGCGGTCGCCTGCCCCGAACTGCGACTCGCTGTTCGTGGTCTGCGGGTACATCACCTGGGTCGGGTCGAGGACATGGCCGAGCCCGACCGCATGGGCGAGCTCGTGCAGGAGCACCTCGCCGTCGGTCGTGCCGGGACCGAAGCCCGCGGCCAGCCGGTTGCCCGCGTCCAGCACGACCTGACCGCTGACCAGGGACGGGCCCGACCGGCCGGGCACCGCCACCGACAGGCTGATCCCCTGGACACCGCCGCCGAGTCCCAGATCCGTGACGCCGGGTGGCACCCAGCCGATCAACAGCGGCGCCCATCGCCGGCCGAATCGTTCGGGCTGGTAGGCCGCCCGCGACCGAGCCGGCAACTCGTCGGTGTCGCCCTCGTCAACGAACGCAAGCCCGCTGGCGGCGGTCAGCCGCCGCAGCGCCTCCGCCAAGTCCCGGCGCCCGGCGGCGGGGATCCAGTCAGCCCGGACGACGTACGCGATCGGCCGGCACGGATCCCACCGGGCGGGCCGTCCCTGGCCGTCGACGTAGGCCGGCCCCCAGCCGGCCGCGGCCGACGCGGCCGATGTGACGGGGACGACCGTCCCCGCGGCGGAGCCATCGAGCCGGCCCGCAGCGAGCACCCCGACGGCGGCGACAAGCCCGAGCCCCACCACGACGATGCCCACCAGCCGTCGCGTCATCCCGGACGTCCGGGGTGGTCCTGGTGGTCCTGGTGGTCCTGGTGGTCCTGGTGGTCCTGACGAACTCGACCGCGGACCGCCGGGCAGCACTGTCCAGTAGCTGTCGCTGCCCGGTCGGATCACGCTTGCTGTGTCGGCAGCGGCGAGGGGCGACTGCAGGCTCAGGCGACGAGTGTGGAACTGCTCTGCCGCAGCACCCGGTCCAGTCGGGTGATCAACAGCAGGCGGCTCACCGACGGCGTCGCGTCGCGCAGCACCAGGGTGCGACCGGACCGACCGGCCCGGCGGTGGGCACCGACGAGCACCCCCAGCCCGGTGACGTCGACCGTCTCCAGTGCGGCGAGGTCCAGGACCAGGTCGCCAACACCCCCGTCGACCGCCTCGGCAAGGGCGAGGCGGGTGTCCGCAGCGACCGTCACGTCCAGACGCCCGGTCAGGGCCAGCAGGGATCCGGGCGCTACGGCGGTCAGCGCGAAGGGCTCGGGCACGACGCCTCCCTGATCACGGCCGGTCCCTGATCAAGACCGGACCTGGTCGCGGCCGCGCCACCGTCTCGGCCACTGTCCACTCGCCCGGTGGCGAGCGGTCCCTGTCTTGGACGCGGGAGTCGAGCGTGTGGTTGCCTGCCTTGCTGTCACAGGTGCAGCCGTTCGGGCGAGAGGCGCGCCGACGGTTTCCTTGGCACTATGTGCAGGCTGCCCGTCGGCCGCTCACCGAAAGGAGCCGGTCGTGCTGGTCTCGAGCTACCACTACCTGGTCGGTCCCCTCGCGGCGGCCGGAGCCCTGGGCGTGATCTTGCTGATCTGCCGCTGGGTCTTCTCGACCGGCCACCGCGACGACGCCTCGTCCCGGCGGCTGGCCAAGCTGGCGTCCCAGGGCGACTACGGCCTGCTCGTACCGATCGCCACCACCCGCACGACCGCCGACGCGGCGATGCTGCGCGAGGTGCTCGTCGAGGCCGGGATCCGATGCACTGTCAGCACGGTCGCGGACGGCGCCGAGGTGCTCGTCTTTCGCGCGGACGCGCCGCGGGCCCGTGGACTGGTCAACTCCTAGCTGGGCCGGCGCCGCTAGTCCAACCAGGCCAGCTAGTGGTCACGCCCGTAAGTTCGTCGGGGGTCAGGCAGCGCCCCGCTGGCGTCCTTGATGTCCTTCTTCGACAGCGACTGGACCGGCCTCGCACTCGACCGCCACCATCCGACGGGCGGGCTTGTGCCCGCGATGTCAAGAGCCATGGGTCAGGTTGTGGACAAGTTCTCGTTGCCCAGCAAGCACTTTCGCTGTTGCCAGGGTCGCTGCGATATGGCATAATCGAACGCATGAGCGACAGTGCGGGCGGAGATGCGGGCGGGGATCGGGTCGATGTCGCGGCCCTGACCCGCCGCGTGCGGTCCGGTGACCGGGCGGCGCTCACCGAAGCGCTGGAGCTCCTTCCGTCGTTGGACCCGGGGCCGCAGAGCGCCGCGTTGCTGATGGCCCTACCCGCCACCGATGATCGCTGCGCGATGGCGACCGAACTCCACGCGTGGGATCGGCA
>JBBSUR010000084.1:0-10499 GCA_038234255.1 Mycobacteriales bacterium
GGCTCCTTGGCGCCCGCCACCTCGATCCGGTGCAACGGCGGTACGGCGGCGTAGAGCCGCCCCGACTCGATCACCGGACGCATGTAGCGGGCGAACAGGGTGATCAGCAGGCACCGGATGTGCGCGCCGTCGACGTCCGCGTCGGTGGTCAGGACGATCTTGCCGTACCGCATCTGCGCGAGGTCGAACGTCCGGCCGGTGCCCGCACCCACCACCTGGATGATCGCGGCGCACTCGGTGTTGGACAGCATCTCCGACACGCCGGCCTTCTGGACGTTGAGGATCTTGCCGCGCATGGGGAGCAGTGCCTGGAACTCGGAGTTGCGCGCGAGCTTGCCGGTGCCCAGGGCGCTGTCGCCCTCGACCAGCCACAGCTCGGTCCGCGAGACGTCGGGAGAGCGGCAGTCGGCCAACTTGGCCGGCAGCGTGGACGTCTCGAGCGCGTTCTTGCGCCGGGCGGCGTCCTTGGACGCCTTGGCCGCCTGGCGCGTCTTCGCCGCGGCCGCGATCTTCTCCAGCACGACCCGTGCCTGCGCGCGGCGCCGCTTGTTGTCCAGGAACTCGGTCCGGAGCCCGCGCGCCACCACATCGGCCACGACCTTGGTGACCCCCGGGGTGCCGAGCTCGTCCTTGGTCTGGCCGAGGTACTGCGGCTCGGGGACCCGTACCGTGACGACGGCGGTCAAGCCCTCCAGCACGTCGTCCTTGACGACCGGGTCGTCGCCGGCCCGCAGGACCCGGGTCGCCTTGAGCGCGTCGTTGAGGGCGCGCAGCAACGCCCGCTCGAAGCCGTTCTGGTGGGTGCCACCGTGCGGGGTGGCGACCACGTTGCAGAACGACTGCACCGCCGTGTCGTAGCCGACCCCCCAGCGCAGTGCGATGTCGACCTCGCAGTGCCGCTCGACGGTCTGCAGGGTCATGTGCCCGGTGTCGTCCAGGACCGGGACGGTCTCCTTGTAGTCGCCGGCACCGAGCAGGTGCACCGGGTCGCACACTGCCCCGTCTGCCGCCAGGTGCTCTACGAAGTCGGTGGTCCCGCCGTCGAACCGGAACGTCTCCTGCACCTGCTCGGCGCCGCGGTGGTCGAGCAGCACGAGCGTCAGACCGGGCACCAGGAACGCCGTCTGCCGCAGCCGGTCGCGCAGCTGCGGCACATCGACCGCCGAGCCCACGGTGAACAGCGGCAGGTCGGGCCACCAGCGCACGGTGGTCCCGGTGGGCGGCTGCCCCTGCCCCCTCGGTGTCTTGCCGGCGACCGAGAGCCCGTCGCGGGGGACGAAGGCCGCCGCCGGACCCGGCCCGGCGAAGGTCCCGGGCACGCCGCGGGAGAACGACATCGTGTAGTTGCGGCCCGAGCGGCGTACGACCACGTCCAGTCGCGCACTCAGCGCGTTGACCACCGACGCCCCGACCCCGTGCAGCCCGCCGGAGGTCTTGTAGCTCCCGCCGCCGAACTTGCCGCCGGCGTGCAGCTTGGTGAGCACCAACTCGACGCCGGTCAGCCCGCTCCTGGCCTCGACGTCGACCGGGATGCCGCGCCCGTCGTCGTCGACCTCGACCGAGCCGTCGGCGTGCAGCGTCATGGCGATCAGCGCGCAGTGTCCGGCCAATGCTTCGTCGACGGCGTTGTCGAGGATCTCGTACGCCAGGTGGGTCAGGCCCTTGGCGTCGGTGGACCCGATGTACATGCCGGGGCGCTTGCGGACCGCCTCCAGTCCTTCCAGCACCGACAGGTGGGCAGCGGTGTAGCCCCCGCCGTCATGCGGGGCGGGGCGGCGGGCGGCCGGGCTGGTCACGTGCTCCCTCCGGGGGCGCTGCGGGTTCTTCAGTGTCGCTGATCGCCGGCCTGGCATCGGCGTACGACACGATGCGCGCGGAGGTGGGATGAACCGCGATCTGGTGGCGCTGCCCAAGGCGCACCTGCACCTGCACCTCGCGGGGGCGATGCGGCCCTCGACGCTGGTCGAGCTGGCCGACCGGCAGGGCCGCCGGCTGCCGCCCGAGCTGCTCGACCCGGCCGGTGCCCGGCTGGACGTGACGGCGCGCCGCGGGTGGTCGCGCTTCCAGCGGCTGTACGACGCCGCGCGCGAGGTCGTGGCCGGCCCGGACGAGGTGCGGCGGTTGGTGCGCGAGATCGCGGAGGACGAACGGGCCGCCGGGTCCGGCTGGGTGGAGGTCCAGGTGGACCCGTCCTCCTACGCCGCGCGGCTCGGTGGGCTGCAGGCCACCGTCGAGCTGGTGCTGGACGCGATGGCGACGGCAGAGCAGGCCACCGGAACCGGGATGGCGCTGGTCGTCGCGGCCAACCGGACCCGACACCCCGCCGAGGCCGAGACGCTCGCCCGGCTCGCGAGCCGGTTCGCCGGCCGCGGCGTAGTCGGCTTCGGGCTGTCCAACGACGAGACCCGAGGCCTGCCCGAGGAATTCGCCAAGGCGTTCCGGATCGCTCGCGAGGCGGGGCTGTTGTCGGTGCCACACGCCGGTGAGCTCCGGGGGAGCCGCAGCGTCCGGGGCGCGGTGGAGCTGCTCGGCGCCGACCGGCTCGGCCACGGCGTCCGCGCCGTCGAGGACGCAGCCACCATGGCCCTGCTCGCCTCCCGCGGGGTGGTGCTGGAGGTCTGCCCCGCCTCCAACGTCGCGCTCGGGGTGGCCGGGGCGATCGAGCGCGTCCCGGTTCGCGAGCTGCGGGCGGCGGGGGTGCCGGTGGCCCTGGGCGCCGATGATCCCCTGCTCTTCCGCTCGGGCCTGCTCGAGCAGTACGCCGCGGTGCGCGCCCAGCAGGGGCTCGACGACGAGGCGCTGGCCGCCTTGGCGGCCGACGCCGTACGCGGTAGTGCTGCTCCGGCGCAGCGCCGCGCCGACCTGCTCGCCGGGATCGAGGCCTGGCTCGCCGCCCCATCCCGGGCCGCCTCGCGGCTGCCGCTGATCTGCCCACCCGGCCGCTGATCTTGTGGGCCGGGGCCGCACCCGCACCCGCACCCGCTCCCGCTCCCGCTCCCGCACCCGCCCCCGCACCCGCCCCCGCCCCCGCACCCGCCCCCGCACCCGGCCGCCGCTGATCTTCCGCAGATGGCCGGGCGACACGCGGAGCATGCCGCCAACTGCGGAAGATCAACGCGAGAAAGGGGGCCGGGCTGACAACCGGGAGGTATCAGTGGCACCATGGACCCCGGCAACACCAGCACGTTGCTCCTGTCACATCGAGGCCGTCGGGGAAGGCGCACCTCGTCCACTCAGGAGGCACCGTGACCGCCGGCGTGCTCTACATCCATTCCGCTCCGCCTGCGCTGTGCCCCCACATCGAGTGGGCGGTCGCCGCCGAGCTCGGCGCGCGGGCCCGCGTCGAGTGGATCGACCAGGGCTGCTCGCCGGGACAGCTGCGGGCTCAGATCCACTGGCGTGGCCGCCCCGGTACGGCGGGCCGGCTCGCCGCCGCCCTGCGCGGATGGAGCGTCCTGCGCTTCGAGGTCACCGAGGAGCCGAGCCCCGGCCTGGACGGTGAGCGGTACGCCGTCACGCCGTCGCTCGGGCTGTTCCGGGCGACCATGAGCGTCAACGGCGACGTGCTCGTCCAGGAGGACCGGCTGCGTGCGCTCCTGGCCGCCGGCGCCGGCGCCGGTCCGCAGCTGGCCCAGGGGTTGGATGCACTGCTCGGCGGCGCCTGGGACGGCGAGCTCGAGCCCTACCGCGAAGCGGGTGACGGAGCGCCGGTCACCTGGCTGCACGCGGTGGTCTAGCGACCCCTCGACCGGGCATCATGGCCGCTGCCCATCGTCGTGTCAGCGGAGGCCGAGTGAACGCGCGCGACCCGGTGGCGGACCTGCGGGCCATCGCCTTCTGCCTCGAGCGGGCGCTGGAACCGTCCTACCGCGTGAAGGCGTTCCGCACCGCCGCCGACATCGTGACGACGCTGACCCCCGAGGACTTGGCGGCGCGCACCGCGGCCGGCACCCTGACCGAGCTGCCCGGCCTGGGGAAGGTGACCGCCCTGGTCGTCACTGAGTCGCTGGCCGGGCAGGAGCCGGTCTACCTGCGCCGCGTCCAGACGCTCGGGGACATCCCGGTCTCGCGGGGGGCGGCGGCTCTGCGGTCGGCGCTGCGCGGGGACTGTCACACCCACAGCAACTGGTCCGACGGAGGATCGCCGATCGCCGAGATGGCGCAGACCGCCCGCGGCCTGGGCCACGACTACCTCGTACTGACCGACCACTCACCCCGGCTCACCGTCGCGAACGGCCTGTCCGCCGACCGGCTGCGCCAACAGCTCGACGTCGTGGCCGGGCTCAACGCGGACTTCGCGGAGCAGGCGTCGAGCGGCGCTGCGCGGGCGTTCCGCATCCTCACCGGTATCGAGTGCGACATCAACCTCGACGGCACGTTGGACCAGGAGCCGGAGTTGCTGTCCCGGCTGGACCTGGTCGTGGCCAGCGTGCACAGCACACTGAGGATGCCCCGTGAGCAGATGACCGCGCGCATGGTGGCGGCGATCAGCAACCCGCACACCGACGTGCTCGGGCACTGCACCGGGCGGCAGGTGCTCGGGCACGGGCGCGGCGGCAAGGGACGGCCGGAGTCGGAGTTCGATGCCGACGTGGTCTTCGCCGCCTGCGCGATGTTCGGAGTCGCGGTAGAGGTCAACAGCCGCCCGGAACGCCTGGATCCACCGAAGCGGCTGCTGCGGCTGGCGGTCGAGGCCGGCTGCCGCGTCGCCATCGACACCGACGCGCATGCCCCCGGTCAGCTGTCGTGGCAGTCGATCGGGTGCGAGCGCGCCTACCTCTGCGGCGTGCGGCCCGACCGGGTGGTCAACGCCTGGAGCGCCGAGGACCTGCTCAGGTGGACGGGGCGACACTGCGCCTCAGCGCGATGATCGAGGTCACCGGCTCGGTGAGCAGCGCGGTGCACGAGTCGGGGAGGGCGTCGGCGACCAGCAACGCGCACGCGGCGTCCAGGCACAGGGTGAGCACCCGCCGGTTCTCGCTCTGATCCGCAGGAGCGGACCTGCGGCAGGCGGCGCACGGCCGCCCCAGTCCTTCGGTGCCGGTACGCCGGACCAGCGCCCAGACCCGCCGTCGGCTCGTGACCACCGCGGCGGTGAAGGCCACCTGCGCCGCCTCGGACCGCTCTGCCTCGGCCACGAAGGACCGGTCCACGAGGGCGTCGAACAGTGCTCGTCCGGTCGAGTCGTGGCAGCGGCCGGCCAGCACCGGCAGGCTGGCGAGCAGGCTCTTCACCTGCTCCCCGCGTGGGCCGAGGTCGGTCTCGGTGGTGTGTGGTCCCGGATAGACGGTGGCCCACGGGCGCATCAGCGCCTGGTGCTCGGCCCGGTGCAGCACCGGTCGGGCGTACGACGCGGCGATCGCGTCCCGCACCGACTTCAGCGCCTGAACCGTCACCGCCGGGTCGACCGCGACGTAGGCGGCTTCACCGAGCAGGTCGTCGGCAAAAAGTGCGCCGACCGCGTCGAAGGCGGCCAGCACCTCGATCACCAGTGGGCTGTCCGGGGCGAGCGCCCGGTCCCGGGCCGCCGCGAGGGCGGGGCTGTTGCACCACAGCTCGGCCAGCCGGCACAGGTCGGCATCGCAGATGTAGGCGACCTGGGCGAGGACGCCCAGCACCTCACCGGCATTCGGGTGCTGGTCGAGCTGAGTCACGGCGACCTCCCGCCTGACCTTGTGCCTGTCCATCGCGCACCCCTTCCTGCCTCGCCGCCAATAGTGCTGCCGACGAGGTGGGGTCAGGGGGCGATGTTCGAAAATGACACGAGAACTACTTCATATTCACAAGGGCGCTCGCGCTAGAAGCGATGGCCTTCGACCTGGCCGCCGGACACCGACAGCCATACATCCTGGAGGTTCTCGTACGTCCGGTCGCCGGGCAGTGCGCGCAGCGCCGTCAGCACCCGGTCCGGAGCCGAGTTGGCCGTCGCCACCTGCACCAACTGCTCTGTCGTGCCCGGCCAGATGCGACCGAGATAACTGGCGATCTCGCTGCGCCGCTCGACGTCCTGCTCGGTCATGCCTTCCGGGACCCCGCCGGCGAGGGTGCCGTGGGGCGCCCGGTCGACATCGGGTTGGTCCTCACCGGAGGGTTCCGGCGAGTTCCAGTCCGCCCGATTGTCGTGCCCGGACCGGACGAGGCCCTCGACCTCCGAGGCCAGTGCGTCGTCCATCCGGGCGCTGTGCTTGTCGCTGCCGCGTTCCATGCCGGCGCCCTACCCGCCCCCGCCCGGCAACACACCGTCCGCCGGTCACCGCGGCAACGCCTACTCCCCGACCGCCTCGGTGGTGTCCTTGTCCGAGGGCACGTCCTCGGACAGCAACTGGTAGGCCTCGACCGCCTTCTGCGGCGCGTCGGCGTCGACCTCGCCGCGCCGGGCCAGCTCGATGAGGACCGCGACGGTGATCGACTCGGGGTCGATCCGGAAGTGACGGCGTAGCGCCGCGCGGGTGTCGGAACGACCGAAGCCGTCGGTGCCCAGCGAGGTCCAGTCGCCCGGGACCCACCGACTGATCACGTCGGGGACCGCGCGCATCCAGTCGCTCACGGCCACGACCGGTCCGGTCGTCGACATGAGCGACTGCGTGACGTACGGCGTCCGGCGACCGGCCGCCGGGTGCAGCAGGTTGTGCTCCTCGCAGGCCAAGGCGTCGCGCCGCAGCTCGTTCCAGCTGGTGACGCTCCAGATGTCGGCGGCGACCCCCCAGTCCTCGCGCAGCAGGCGCTGGGCGTCCAACGCGAGCCGCACCGCGATGCCACTGGCCAGCACCTGGGCCCGGGGAGTGGTGCTCTCGGTGTCCTCCGCGACGTCGGCCGCGCAGTAGCGGTACAACCCGCGCAGGACTCCTTCGCGCAGCCGAGGCAGGTCGGGCAGCACCGGTTGCGGTGAGGGCTCGTTGTAGACGGTCAGGTAGTACACGATGTCCTCCGGCGAGTCGCCGTACATCCGCTTCAGGCCGTCCTCGACGATGAAGGCCACCTCGTAGCCGAAGGCCGGGTCGTAGGCCACGACCGCCGGGTTGGTGGAGGCCAGCAGCAGCGAGTGGCCGTCCTGGTGCTGCAGCCCCTCTCCGTTGAGGGTCGTCCGGCCGGCGGTCGCGCCGAGCAGGAAGCCACGGCCGAGTTGATCAGCCATTGCCCACATCTGGTCGCCGGTGCGCTGGAATCCGAACATCGAATAGAAGACGTAGACCGGGATCATCGGCTCGCCGTGGGTGGCGTAGGACGTTCCGGCGGCGATGGTCGAGGCCATGGAGCCGGCCTCGGTGATCCCCTCGTGCAGGATCTGACCCTGCACCGACTCCTTGTAGGACAGCAGCAATTCGCGGTCCACCGAGTCGTAGGTCTGTCCGGACGGTGAGTAGATCTTGGCGGTCGGAAACATCGCGTCGATCCCGAACGTGCGCGCCTCATCCGGGATGACCGGCACGATGCGGTGGCCGATTTCCGGGTCCTTCATCAGGTCCTTGAGCAGCCGGACGAAGGCCATCGTCGTGGCGACCGCCTGCTTGCCGGACCCGCCCTTGAGCTCGTCGTACATCTCCGGTCCCGGCAGGGTGAGCGTCGACGGCCGGACCAGGCGGCGCGGCAGCGAACCACCGAGCTGGGTCCGGCGCTCGCGCATGTACTCGATCTCGGCGCTGTGCGGACCCGGCGAGTAGTAGGGCGGCAGGTCCCCGTCGAGCGCCTTGTCGCTGATGTCGATGGACAGCCGGTCGCGCAGCGCCTTGAGCTCGGGCTTGGTGAGCTTCTTCATCTGGTGGGTGGAGTTTCGGCCCTCGAAGCCCTTGCCGAGCGTCCAGCCCTTGATCGTGTGGGCCAGGATCACGGTGGGCTGCCCGACGGTCTTGGTCGCGGCGTCGAAGGCGGCGTAGACCTTGCGGTAATCGTGGCCGCCCCGCGGCAGGCCCTTGATCTGGTCGTCGGTGAGGTGCTCGACCATCTTGCGCAGCCGCGGATCGGAGCCGAAGAAGTTCTCCCGGGTATAGGCGCCGGTCTCCACCGAGTAGGTCTGGAACTGTCCGTCCGGCGTGGTGTTCATGGCGTTGACGAGCACGCCGTCGACGTCGCGGGCGAGCAAGTCGTCCCACTGCCGCCCCCAGACGACCTTGATGACATTCCAGCCGGCGCCGCGGAACGACGACTCCAGCTCCTGGATGATCTTGCCGTTGCCACGGACTGGGCCGTCCAGACGCTGCAGGTTGCAGTTGACGACGAAGACCAGGTTGTCCAGCTCCTCGCGGGCCGCGATGCCGATGGCGCCGAGCGACTCCGGCTCGTCCATCTCGCCGTCGCCGAGGAAGCACCACACCCGGCTCGAGCTGGTGTCTTTGATGCCGCGGTGCTGCAGGTAGCGGTTGAACCGCGCCTGGTAGATCGCCGCGATCGGGCTCAGCCCCATCGACACGGTGGGGAACTCCCAGAACTCCGGCATCAGCCGGGGATGCGGGTAGGACGGCAGGCTGGCCGGACGGGACTCCTGGCGGAAGCCGTCGAGCTGGTCCTGGGTGAGCCGGCCCTCCAGGAACGCCCGGGCGTAGATGCCGGGGGAGGCGTGGCCCTGGAAGTAGACCTGGTCGCCGCTGGCCCGCTCCTCGCCGTCGCACCAGTCCTTGCCGCGGAAGAAGTGGTTGAAGCCGACCTCGTACAGGCTGGCCGCGCTGGCGTACGAGGCGATGTGCCCCCCGACGCCGATCTCGGGTCGGTTGGCCCGGCTGACCATGATCGCGGCGTTCCACCGGATGTAGGCCCGGATCCGGCGCTCCAGGTGCTCGTCTCCGGGGAACCACGGTTCGCGCTCGGACGAGATGGTGTTGATGTAGTCGGTGCTGCGCAGGGCGGGTACGCCGACGGCCTTCTCTCGGGCCCGCTCCAGCAGTTTGAGCATCAAGAAGCGGGCCCGTTGCCGGCCCGCCTTGTCGACGACGGCGTCCAGCGACTCCAGCCACTCGGCGGTCTCGGCCGGATCGACATCTGGCAGCTGGCTGGGCAGCCCGTCACTGATAACGCTGAATCGCTCGGTACCGCTCATGGTCGGCGCAGCCCCTGTGGTTGATGGTCCCGTAGGACCATCCTCCCCCTTACCGCCGGGTAGCCGCGGGCAGGTCGACCGGTCACGCCCGACAAGGCCGTCGCTGCGCTGGATCCGCCCCGGGAACCGATGGTGGAGCGCGGGCGTTGTGCACCATCTTGGCCGGAAACTTGCGCACGGCGGGCGGGTCCGGTGGACTACCCACGTAGCGCCCCGCCGGGGCGGGGCGGAAGGGGCATCCTTGAGCACGTCCGCAGACCACGCGGCTCGGCGCAGTCTTGCCGAGAAGTTGGGCGTCGAGCCCGGCATGGTGGTGCAGGTGGTCGGGTCGGACAGCTCCCCGGGCGCGGCTGTCGATCAGTCCCTGCTGGACGACGTGGCCGAGCGCGCCGGCACCGAGTTGATCATGACCGACGACTCCGACGAGGTCGTCGACATCGTCCTGCTGTGGTGGCGGGAGGGCGACGGCGACCTGGTGGACGCCCTCGTCGACTCGCTCACCAACCTCGGTGACAGCGGCGTGGTGTGGCTACTGACCCCCAAGGCCGGGCGCGACGGCCATGTCGAGCCCAGCGACATCGACGAGGCCGCCCCGACGGCCGGCCTGTCGAGCACCCGCAGCACCAGCGCCGCCCCGGAGTGGTCGGGCACCCGCCTGGTGTCGCCGAAGGCGGTCAAGGGCAAGTCCCGCCGCTGACCCCGTCGCAGGCGCGCTGGTTGCTGTCCGATCAGGGCCGCGCCGCCGTCGCCGTGGCGGAGCGGGTGGACCTGACGGCGGCTGCCCGGCTGCGGGCTGCCGAACAGGTCCGGGCGGCTTGTGGACCCGAGCTCGGGCCACTGGCCCTGGAGCAGGCCCTGCTGCGTCGGCGCGCGCTCGCCAAACACCCGCGAGGCAACCAGATGTGGTGGACGGCGCCGGCGCTGGAGCAGGCTTCGTCCTACGACGTCGCCGCCTGGCGCGCCCGCCGATTCGACGGTCCGGTCCTCGACCTGTGCTGCTCGGTCGGGGGCGACCTGCTCGCCCTGCCGGACGGCTCCACCGGTGTCGACCTGGACGAGGCCCGGCTGCTGTTCGCGCGCGCCAATGCCGAGGTGCTGGGCCGGCCGCTCCGGCTGATCTGCGCTGACGTCACCGCGCTGCGCCTGCCCGCGGGCGCGGAGGTCTTTGTCGATCCCGCCCGCCGGGCGGGCGGACGCCGGGTCTTCGATCCGCGGGCGTACGCGCCACCGCTGGAGCAGGTGCTGTCCTGGCGCGGCGCGGTGCGTTCGCTCGGGGTGAAGACCGCGCCCGGGATTGACTACGACCGGCTGCCCGGCGACCTCGAGCTGCAGATCGTGTCGCTGCGCGGCGAGGTCAAGGAGGCGGTGCTGTGGGCCGGGGCGGCCCGCGCTGGACACGCCCGGTCGGCGGTCCTGCTGCCGGCCGGCGACGTGCTGGCCGACGAGCCGGTGGCCGCGCCCGTCGTAC